>JAKFFB010000269.1:0-7998 GCA_036675425.1 Actinomycetales bacterium
TCGGCCAACTCCACCACTGCCTCGAGACCCAGCAGACCTACGACGAGACCCTCGCCTGGACAACCTCCCGCAGCAGCGACCTCGCCGCGGCTTGACCAGCTACAGGCGTGGGGTGTCTAGGCGGTGTCGTCCCAGGCGCTGAAGTACTGAGCGTGCGGGCCCATCGTCATGACCTCGAAGAGGCCGTAGCCCACCGCGCCGTCGGCGGTCGTGAAACGCGTGACGTTGTCGACGATCGCGCCGGGGATGGGGACGATGTCCGGACCCGTGGTGGACATGTCGTGCCGCTGCACGACGAGGTCAGGCCCCTGGTACATCCCGTGCCGCCAGTCGCTGTCGAAGCCGTAGCCGGTCTGCTTGGCGATGTGCAGCGGGCGGAGCACCTCGCACTCCAGCTTCTCGCCGCCGCCGAAGCTGATGGTCGCGCCGGTCAGCAGCCGGGTGCCGGGGGCGAAGCGGAGCGAGTGCTCCGGGCGGCCGAGGTGCTCGACCGAGCCGTCGGGGCGCAGCCGCACCCCCTCCTCCATCGACCGGCGGCCGTGCTCGTCCTCCTGCGCCATGTAGACGAGCGTGGAGTCGTCGAAGCGGGCGACGACGTAGTTCCAGAAGAAGACACCCATGCCGCCGATGCCGGCCGGCTCGGCCTCGCCCACCGGGCGCACGCCCCACGACCGGTCGCGGTTGCCCCAGAAGCGGTCAGGCGTCACCGCGATCTCGCGGCCGTCCAGCACGAGAGTCCCCGTCCAGGAGCCGGTCTGCAGGAAGCGCATGGTGTTCATGAGCTGCCGGCCGTGGGCGGCTGTCATGATCATGCGCGGCTCCTCGTACGCCGGGATCGCGCCCTCCCAGGTGACGTCGAGCGCGAAGCCCTCGGTCTCCTCGCACACCAGGCGTACGCGGCGCAGTCCCTCCAGCACCTCCACGTGGAGCGGGCCGACCCGGGTGTCGAGCCGGTCGAGCCCGAGCGGCCGGGACGCCCGGATCACGGACTGCTGCTCGCCGTGCGCCACCGCGAGGAAGGCGTCGGTCACGCCGAGGTTCGGGTACTGCCCGAGGCCGGCGGCGAGGAAGAACTCGTCGTCGCAGCCGTGCAGGTTGAAGTAGTAGCGGTCGTAGAAGTTGCGGTCGGTGGTGCCGACCGTGGCCATGGTCTCGGCGACCTGGTGGATCGGCAGGTCGTCCAGCGGCGACAGCACCTCAGGCCCCCCGCTCCGCGAGCACCTTCTCGGTCAGCCTCGTGACGGTGTTCTCCTGCGCCATGCCGTCGGTCATCGGGAGCAGCTCCCAGTCCTTGAAGATGGTCGCCAGCTTGGCCATGATCACGCAGAACCGGAAGCCCGCGAAGACCTCGTAGTAGTCGAGCTCCTGCAGCCGGATCCCACTGCGGGACTGGTAGTGCGCGACGGTCGCCTCCTTCGACGGGAAGCCCTCCAGCCGCGGCACGTCGCACCCCTCGCTGTGGTGCCGGTCGAGGAACCACGCCCAGGCGACGTCCTGCGACGGGGAGCCGAGCGTGACCATCTCCCAGTCGAGGACGGTCAGCCGGTTGCCGTCGCCGTCGTACATCACGTTGCCGACCCGGGCGTCGCCCCAGCACAGGACGAGCGGCTCCTGCGACGTCGGCTTGTTCGCCTGCAGCCACTCCAGCGCGCGGCGCGCGACCGGGACCTGCTCGGTCTGCTCGACCTGCGCGAGGAACGCCTCGTAGTAGGCGAGCTGCTGCTCGAGACCGGCGTTCGGCACGTCGAGGAAGCCGAGCCCCAGAGCGCGCCAGCTCAGCTGGTGCAGGTCCGCCATCGTGTCGATCGCGCCCCACCAGATCCGCTCGCGCACAGCAGGTTCCACGTCGTGCAGCCACCCGCTGATGTGGTAGGGCGGGTTGTCCGGCGGCACCTGCCCGACGACCTCGTCCATCACGAAGAAGGGCGCGCCCATGACCGAGGGGTCGGTCTCGTACCAGCGCACGGTCGGCACCGGGATCGTCCCGTCGGCGCCGAGCGCGGTGAGCACCCTGTGCTGCACGTCGAACGCCGCGTCTGGGAAGAGCGCGAAGCCGGTGGGTGCCACCCGTACGACGAAGGTGTGCGTCGAGGGCTCTCCGCCCATGGTCCACGACGCGTCGACGATGAGCGTCTCGTTGGAGAAGCCGGTCGCGCCGGGGCCGCGGAACTCCGACAGCTCGACGTCGCCGTCGGCCGACAGCACTCCGGCGAACCACGTGGCGAGGGACTTCCTCGACTGCTCGACATCGCGCTGGGCGGGGATCGGCACGGTGGGACCTCTCGTCGCGGGGTGCGAAACCTAGAACGTGTTCTCGCCCGTCCGCAAGGCCCTCGCCTCGTCGGCGAGGGCCGCGAGCGTGGCGATCGGAGCGGAGTACGGCAGGGACAGCGCGACCCGGTCGCAGCGCGAGTAGCGGGCGTCGAGCCGGCGGGCGACCTCGGCGGGCGTCCCGCTGATCGCGACCGCGTCGACGACCTCCTGCGGCACGGCGCCGGCCAGCTCGTCCCACCGCCCGGCGCGGGTCAGGTCGCGCAGCTCGGTCTGCAGCTCGCCCCAGCCGTGCACGTCGAGGACGACGCGGTACGCCGGTGTCGAGGCGTAGAAGGCGATCAGCGTGCGGACCGCGTCCAGGGCGGTCGCCAGCTCGCGCTCGTCCCGCCCGACGGCGACGATCCCCTGGCCCACCACGGTGAAGCCCTCACGACCGGCGAGGCCCTCGTCGACGAGCGGGAAGGTGTGCTCGGCCAGCGACCGGTCGGTGCAGAAGGGGTGCACCAGCAACCCGTCCGCGACCTCGGTCGCCATGCGGGTCATCCGCGGTCCCAGCGCTCCCACCAGCAGCGGAGGTGGTCCGGACGGCAGCGGCCCCGGGTCGAACAGCGGCGGGCAGTAGGTGTGCGTCGTCCAGCGGCCCTCGAAGTGCAGCGGCTCGCCGGTCTGCCACGAGGAGTGGATGGCGCGCACCGCGAGCACCCACTCGCGCAGCTGCTCGACCGGTGACTCCCACGTCGTGCCGTAGCGGCGGGTGACGTGAGCCTTGACCTGGGTGCCGAGGCCGAGCAGGAAGCGGCCGGCCGAGGCGCGCTGCAGGTCGTGAGCCAGGTGGGCGAGGTGCATCGGGCTGCGCGGGAGCGCGATCGCGAGGTTGGTGTAGACCGCGAGCCGGCTGCTGGCCGTCGCCGCGAGCGCGAGCGGCAGGAACGGGTCGCGCGGTCCCTCGTAGGTGAAGACGCCGGCGATCCCGGCCTCCTCGAGCTCCCGGACAGCGCCCGCGACACCCGCCAGCTCGGCGTCCACGCGCACGTCCAGGTCGAGCGGCACGCCGACTCCCTCAGGCCGAAAACTAGAATGTGTTCTAGCAGAAGAGCGCTGGCGCTGTTAGGTTCCGGAGCATGACGCGTGAGCTCGAGATCAGCATCGGTCCGGCGTGCATCAGCTCCGGCTACTGCCGCAACCACGCGCCCGACGTCTTCGTGCTCAAGCCCCCGAAGCGCACCGTCGTGAAGAGCAACCCGAACCCCGACAGCCCCGAGATCCAGCTCGCCATGGAGAGCTGCCCGGTCGAGGCCATCTCCGCCAAGGACGTCGCCACCGGCGAGACCGTCTTCCCGTAACCCGAAGGAGCACCACCCGTGAGCGAGGAGCACCTGCTCGTCGAGAAGTCCGGCCACGTCCTGATCGCCAGGATGAACCGGCCGGAGGCCAAGAACGCCTTCTCCCCCAACATGCTGGCGCGGATGTTCGAGGCCTGGGAGACGGCCAACGCCGACGACGAGGTCCGCTGCGTGATCCTCACCGGCTCCGAGACGGCGTTCTGCGCCGGGGCCGACCTCAAGGCGATGATGAGCAACCCGGCGCCGGACGACACCTACGCGCAGCGCTTCCGCGAGGACGCCGACATGGCGTGGAAGGCGCTGCTGCGGCACTACCGGCTCGAGAAGCCGCTCATCGCCGCGGTCGAGGGACCGGCCATCGCCGGCGGCACCGAGATCCTGCAGGCCACCGACATCCGGGTCGCCGGCGAGTCCGCGACGTTCGGCGTCGCCGAGGTGCGCCGCGGCCTGTTCCCGCTCGGCGGCTCGACCGTCCGGCTGCGGAGGCAGATCCCGTACACCCTCGCCGCCGAGATGCTGCTGACCGGCAAGACCATCAGCGCGCAGGAGGCCCTGCAGTACGGCCTGATCGGCTCGGTCGTGCCCGCCGGCACGGCGCTCACCCGGGCGCTCGAGATCGCCGAGGCGATCTGCCAGAACGGCCCGCTCGCGGTCAAGGCCGTCAAGCGCGCCCTCATCGCCACCGAGGGGCTGCCGGAGGACGAGGCGCTCAAGGTGGAGCTCGAGATCGGCATGCCTGTCTTCGCCACCGAGGACGCCAAGGAGGGCCCGCGCGCCTTCGCCGAGAAGCGGCCGGCCGTCTTCGTCGGCCGCTGAGCGTGAGCACGCCGGCTTCCCCGGACGACATCGCCCCTGCGGCTCGGTCCGCCGACGCCGTCACCGCCCGCGGGATGTTCCTCGCGCTCGACCGGGAGCAGGCCGCCGCGCTCTTCCCGCACCTCGCCGCGGGCTGAGCCGTGACGGCGGTCGAGGACCCCGCGACTGCTCCCACGACGTCGCACGCCCGGCCGTGGGGGGCGTACGGCAAGGCGCCGCTCATCGCGCTCGCCCTCCTGGGCCTGATCGAGGGGATGGAGAAGCGGGTCCTGCCCGCCGTGCTCTCGCTGGTGCAGGACGACCTGGGGTTCAGCGACTTCCAGGCCGGGCTGCTCGACACCGCCATCATCGTCGCGGCGCTGCTGGTCGCGCTGCCCGCGGGGCTGCTGGCCGACCGCGTCGACCGGCGGCGCTTCATCGCCGGCACCTTCGTCGTGTGGTCCGGACTGGTCGCGCTGTCGGGAACCGTGAAGGGGTACGGCCAGCTGCTCGGGCTGCGCGCGCTCATCGGCGGCGGCGACGCCGTGAACGACCCGGCGGCGCAGTCGCTGCTCGCCGACTACTACGCCCCCGAGCGGCGCGGCCGGGTCTACGGCATCCACCGGGTGACTCCGGTCGTGGGCGCGGCTCTGGGGCTGGGCGTCGGCGCGGCGCTCGGCGCGCTCTTCGGCTGGCGGGTCGCCGTCGTCGTGCTGGCGGCCCCGGGCCTGCTCGCGGCACTGCTCGTGCTCCGGCTGCGCGAGCCGGCGCGCGGGGCCAGCGAGCTCATCGCCGGACCGGTGCCCGACGGGGTGCCCGCGCGGGTGGCGGTGCGGGCCGTGCTGGCGATCCCGTCCCTGCGCGCCCTCGTGCTCGCGACCGCGCTGACCAGCGGCGCGCTGTCGGCCGTCGCCTTCTGGGGCGTCGTGTTCTTCCAGCGGGCAGCGGGTCTCAGCCTCGCCGAGGCGGGGACGGTCGCCGGGGTTCCGGTGCTCTTCGGCGCGCTCGCCGGAAGCCTGGCCGGCGGCTGGCTGGTGGACCGGCTGCGGGGCCGGATCGCCGGGGCGGCGCTCCTCGTGGCGGCGGCGTTCACCGCGCTGGGCTCGCTGCTGTTCACGCTGTCGTTCCTCGACGGCGTGCCGCTGCTGGTGCGGCTGCCGATGCAGGGCGTCTCGGTGGGGCTGCTCGTCGGGTCGCTGCCGGCGACGACGGTGCTCACCTCGGAGGTCGTGCCGCCGGCGCTCCGCGGGACGGCCTTCGGGCTGCTCAAGCTGTCGAGCAACGTGCTCGCCGCGCTCTTCCCGCCGCTGGTCGGGCTGATCGCCGACATGAACCAGGTGATCGCCGCCGACGGCGTGCTGCGCGGGGACCTGGGTCTGGGCTTCCGCTGCACGCTGCCGGCGATCCTCGTCGCGAGCGCGCTGCTCTGGCGCGGACGCTGCCATGTCGCCCGGGACACCCTGGTGGCGCAAGGGATCGACCCGGCGACGCTGCCGCCGTCGGTGCGCGAGCGGATGCCGGCGAGCTGGCAGCTCACGGCGACGGTGGTGCTCCTGGGACTCGGCGTGTTGGCTCTGCTGCTGGTCGCCTGAGAGCTCTCGGTTGACGCGCGGCGCGCGAACCGGGAGAGTCCTAAGTGGAACACGTTCTAGTCCTGGAGGATCGGTGCGGATCGACTACACCCCGGCTCAGCAGGAGCTGCGGGACCAGCTGCGCAGCTACTTCGGCAGCCTGCTCACCCCCGAGATCAAGGACGCCATCGCCCGCGAGGGCAACGGCGGGCCGGCCGTGCGCGAGATCCGGCAGAAGATGGGCGCCGACGGCTGGCTCGGCATCGGCTGGCCGACCGAGTACGGCGGCCAGGGCCGCTCGGTCCTCGAGCAGTTCGTGTTCTTCGACGAGGCCACCCGGGCCGGCGCTCCCGTACCCATGATCGCCCTCAACACGGTCGGACCGACGCTGATGCGGCACGGCACCGACGCGCAGAAGGACTTCTTCCTGCCGCGCATCCTGGCCGGCACCCTCGACGTCGCCATCGGCTACACCGAGCCCGGCTCCGGCACCGACCTGGCCTCGCTGCGCACCCGCGCGGAGCGGGTCGGCGAGGAGCTCGTCGTCAACGGCAACAAGGTCTACACGACGGCCGGCGACAGCGCCGACTACATCTGGCTGGCCTGCCGCACGAACCCGGATGTCGCCAAGCACAAGGGCATCACGATCCTGCTGGTCGACACCAAGGACCCCGGCTTCACCGCGACGCCGATCACCACGGTCGGCGGCGAGGTCACGACCGCGACCTACTACGAGGACGTGCACGTCCCGCTCGACATGGTGGTCGGCGAGGTCGACGCCGGCTGGCGCCTGATCACCTCCCAGCTCAACCACGAGCGCGTCGCGCTCGCCGCGATGGGCGGCCGGTCGCTCGAGCTGTTCGAGGCCGTGCGCACCTGGGCGACGCAGGAGACGACCGCGGACGGCACGCGGCTGATCGACGTGCCGTGGGTGCGTACGACGCTCGCCCGCGTCTACGCCCGGTTCGAGGCGCTGAAGCTCCTCAACTGGCGGATGGCCTGGAAGCTCGAGACCGACCAGCTCACCCCGGCCGATGCCTCCAGCGGCAAGGTCTACGGCAGCGAGACCGACATCGAGTGCTACAAGCTGCTGCTCGAGGTCGTGGGCCGCGCGGGCTTCGTGCGCAAGGGATCGCCGGGCGCCGAGCTGGCGGGCGTGCTCGAGAAGGCCTTCCGCGGTGCGCCGGTGCGCACCTTCGGCGGCGGCTCCAACGAGGTGCAGCGCGAGATCCTCGCGCAGACCGCCCTCGGCCTGCCCCGCACCGCCCGCTGACCGCACGTCGAGACGAGGACTTCCGATGGACTTCACCCCCACCGAGGAGCAGACCGAGATTGCCGGTCTGGCAGCACGCCTGCTCGCCACCGGCACCGCGGCCGAGCTCGGGCTGACCGGCTTCGACGAGGCACTCTGGACGCGGCTCGGCGAGAGCGGCCTGCTCGGCATGGCGCTGCCCGAGGAGGTCGACGGCGGCGGCCTGGGCCTGGCCGAGGCGTGCGTCGTGGCCGAGGAGACCGGCCGCGCCGCCGGCCGGGTGCCGGTCGTGCACGTGCTCGCTGCGCTGCAGACGATCGCCGCCACCACCGGCGACCGGCACGCCGACCTGCTGCGGTCGGCCGTCGCCGCGGAGACGGTTGTCGTACCCGCCCTCGCCGAGGCCGGGGTCGCCGACCCGCTCGCGCCGTCGGTGCGGGCCGTGGCCGACGGCGACGGATGGCTGCTCAGCGGCACCCGGCTGGCGGTGCCGTGGGCGCGCGAGGCGTCGCACCTGGTCGTGTCCGCGACTGCGGAGGACGGCACGCCGCTGCTGGCGCTGCTGCCGGTGCCAGGACCGGGCGTCGTGCTCGAGGACGAGCTGGTCAGCTCGCAGGAGCCGCACGCGACGGTGCTGCTCGACGGGGCTGCTGCCGTCGAGCTCGCCCGCGGTGCTGAGGCGCTCGAGGCGGCGCTGGTCCGGACGACGCTGCTGCAGTGCGCGCACGCGGTCGGCGTCGCCGAGCAGGCGCTCTCGCTGGCG
>JAKFFB010000011.1:0-7941 GCA_036675425.1 Actinomycetales bacterium
ACCTGCGCCTGCAACCTCGGGCCCTGCTGCCGACGGCACCACCGGGTCAAGCAGCTCGGCTGGACCAAGACCCGCGGCACCGACGCCGTCGTCACCTGGACCGACCCCACCGGCCGCCGCTGGTGGTCCCCGAGCCCGCACCAGCCACCGCAACCCGCCCTGTGCCCCCCGCCGCCGATCCCCAGCCCGCACGAGTGGGACCAGCTCAGCCCAGACGAGCTCGACGACGAGCTCTGGCACCTCGACCTGCTCCCCGACGACCAGGGCCCCTGGACCACCCCACCGGACATCGAGCCCGCCGACGACCACGACCGGCTCGCCGAACGCATCCTGCGCAACGACCTCACCTGGACCCTCGACCTCGACGACCCGTATCGCTGGCTGCCGGAGAGCGAACCCGTCGACGCTTGAGCCGCACTGGCCTACCTTCCGGCCATGGCCTGCCGCATCACCGAGCTCGTCCTCGACTGCCGCGATCCCGACGCGCTCTCGGGCTGGTGGTGCGAGGTCCTCGACTGGGTGGAGCTCGACAGGGACGACGCGGGGTGCATCGAGATCGGGCCGCGCGACCGCGGGCCCGTCCCGACGCTGGTCTTCAACCGCTCGGACGACCCGCGCCGCGGCAAGCTCCCGCTGCACCTCGACGTCAACCCGACCGACCGCGAGCAGCCGGCCGAGCTCGAGCGACTGCTCGGCCTCGGCGCGCGGCAGGCGGACGTCGGCCAGGGCGCCGACGTGAGCTGGCACGTCTTGGCCGACCCCGAGGGCAACGAGTTCTGCCTGCTGCGCAGCCGGGTCGATCCGCTCTAGTCGACCCGACCGACGAAGAAGTCGTCGGTCCAGATGTCGCGTCGCGACACGTGGCCACCGGAGGTCGGCGCGTCCCAGAACTCGCCGTCACCGGCGTAGATCCCGACGTGGCTGACCCGGCCGCCGGAGCTGATGAAGATCAGGTCACCAGGGCGCGCCTCGCTCCGCGAGATGCGCCGCGTCGCCCGAGCCTGCTCGCCGCTGGTCCGCGGCAGCGACTTGCCGACCTGGCTGAAGGAGTACTGCACCAGGCCCGAGCAGTCGAAGCTGTCGGGACCCGTGCCACCGCGGCGGTACGGGTCGCCGTCCTGCCGGCTCGCCACCTCCACCGCGCGCTGCCGGAAGTCGGCGACCTGGACGACGATCTCGCGGCTCGTGGCAGCGCTGCGGGTGCCGGTGCCGGGGTAGACGGCGCGCAGCCGGGTGCTGCGCTCGAACGGCAGCGCCACACGCGCCGCTCCCTCGTCGTCGGTGGAGACGCGGGCGGCGTGCGCCCAGCCGTCGGGCGTACGACGCTGCACCTGCACCTCGGCGTCACGGACCGGGCGGCCGGCGGCGAGCAGGCGCACGCCGATGACGTGCCGACCCGGGTCGACGGTTCCGTCGGGACCGGAGATGCGGAGCTCGGTCTCGGCCTGAGCCGGCTCCGTGGCGGCGGGCTCGGTCGGCAGCACCGACGGCAGCGCGGGCGGCTGCGGGTCGGCGAGCGCCGGGGCGCCGAGAGCGAGCGGCAGCAGGACCGCACCGGCGACGGCGCCGCGGAGAAGCAGGGGCAGGGCAGGGCGGATCGTGGGCATGGCGGAGCAGGGCACCTCTCGCACGCCTACGAGGTGAGCTGTCGGGCTCGACCGCAAGAGTGGCCGGCGCGGAGATCCGCGCTTCGCCCCGAGGGCCGTCCGCCGCCGAAGGACGACGGCCGGCCCGAGGAACCTGGGTCCCCCGCTCCCGCCCGGGTCGTGGGCTCACGTCCGTAGTGCGACCGGGGGCGGGACTCGGCGACCGGTCGGACGCCGGCACGCCGCGGTGGTGCTGCAGCGCGCCTGTGACGATTCGAGGACCGACGCTAGGGCGCCCTTCGCATGCCGCGCCATGACGCCGACCACATCCGCGACGTGATCGTCCACACCCTGGCGGACGTCCACAGCGACACGTGCCGTGACGCTGCGGCCACTCCCGCCGCCTAGCGTTCCCGCCGTGACCGCCACCCCCTCCCGCGACGCCCAGCGGGCCCGCGTCTACCGCGCGGAGGACGCCTGGGCAGCGCAGCTCGACGCCGCGCGTCTGGGCGCGCAGCTCGCGACCGTGGGCGGGAGCGCGGTGCTGCTCCCCGCCGAGCGCCGGCTGGGATCGCTGGCCGCGGCCGGCGACTACGCGGCGCGGGTGCTCGCGCTGCCCGCCGTGCGCGAGGCCTTCGGCGACATCGACGCGCCGCGGCTGCGGACGCGGCGCGGCGCAGGCCGAGCGCACTGGGAGCCGCCGGGCACCATCGCGCTTCCGGTCCCGGCGCACGGCGAGCCCTGGGCGCTGCGCGAGACGGTCCTGCTGCACGAGCTGGCGCACCACCTGTCGGAGCGCACGGGACGCGCGCGCGGGCACCGCGCGCCGTACCCCGCGGTCGTCCTGCTGCTGACGACGGCGGTGCTCGGCGAGGAGGCCGCGCTGGCGCTGAGGGTGGCGTACGGCGAGCAGCGCGTGGAGGTCGGCAACCTGTGAGAAGGGTGGACGTGTGAGCGAGACGGATCCGGGAGACCGGCTGGTCGACAAGGTCGGCAAGCTGCTGGCGCAGGCCGAGGGCACCGACAACGAGCACGAGGCGGCGGCCTTCGTCGAGCGCGCACAGCAGCTCGCCACCGCCCACGCGGTCGACCTCGAGCTGGCGCGTGCGCGACAGGCGGCACGGCACGCCCGGGGCGGCGCCGAGCCGCTGGTGCAGGAGCGCATCGAGGTCGGTGCCCGCGGCAAGCGCGGCAACCGGCATCGGGTGCTGCTCTACTCCGTCGTCGCGCGGGTCAACGACGTGATGGTCAACGTCGCGCACGACAGCACCTACGTCCTGGGCTTCGGCCATCGCGCCGACCTCGACGTGGTCGAGCGGCTCTGGGCGTCGCTCGCCGTGCAGATGACCGCGGCCGCGCAGCGGCGGCTCGACGCAGGTGAGCACCGGGCGGCGGGCGTCGCCGGGCAGACCTGGCGGCTGTCGTTCTACGACGGCTGGGTGGAGGCGGTCGGCGAGCGACTGCAGGCGGCCCGGGCGCGGGCCGTGGCGCAGTCGACGGAGGGCACGGCTGAGCGGTCCGGCGAGCCGTCGACCGCGCTGGTGCTGCGGGCGAAGGCCGAGCGGGTGCAGGAGTTCTACTCCGCCACGTCCGAGGCACGCGGGTCCTGGCGCGGTCCCTGGTCGGGACGCACCCAGGTGAGCGGTCGGGCTGCTGCGAGCGGCCGTGCCGACGGCGCGCGCGCCGACCTCGGTCAGCCCCGGCTGCGCCAGCGCGGGCAGCTGGGGGCCTGACGCGAGCTCGGACTGCCATGTCGCGATCCCGCCAGACATCGACTGGCGCGGGCAGCAGGATGGGCCCGTGGACGAGGAGCGCTGGTGGCGCGCGGTGCAGGGTCAGGACCCCCGCTTCGACGGCTGGTTCGTGCTCGGCGTGCTGACGACCGGCATCTACTGCCGGCCCTCCTGCCCGGCGCGCACCCCGCTGCGCCGCAACGTCCGCTTCCACCCCTCCGCTGCCGCGGCGCAGGCCGCGGGGCTGCGTGCCTGCAAGCGCTGCCGGCCGGACGCCTCCCCCGGCACGCCCGCCTGGGACGCCCGCTCCGACCTCGCCGCCCGGGCGATGCGGCTGATCGCCGACGGCGTCGTCGATCGCGAGGGCGTCCCCGGTCTGGCGCAGCGGCTGGGCTACAGCCGGCGGCAGGTCGAGCGCACCCTGCTCGCCGAGCTCGGCGCGGGCCCGCTCGCCCTGGCCCGCGCGCAGCGCGCCCAGACCGCCCGCACGCTCGTCGAGACCACCGACCTGCCGCTGGCCGACGTCGCCTTCGCCGCGGGCTTCGGCAGCGTCCGGCAGTTCAACGACACGGTGCAGGAGGTCTTCGCACTGACGCCGGGCGAGCTGCGCCGGCGCGCCGCTCCGCGCACCTCCCCCGGTGTCGTGTCGCTCCGGCTGCCGTTCCGCGCTCCGCTGTGGCCGGACAGCCTGCTCGGTCACCTGGTCGCGACGGCCGTGCCGGGCGTCGAGGAGTGGCGCGACGGGGCGTACCGCCGCACCCTGCGCCTCCCCCGCGGCACCGGGACCGTGGCCCTCACCCCGCACGCCACGCACGTCGGCTGCGTCCTGACCGTCACCGACCTGCGCGACCTCGCCCCCGCGGTGGCGCGCTGTCGGCGGCTGCTCGACCTCGACGCCGACCCCGTCGCGGTCGACGAGCAGCTGAGCACCGACCCGCTGCTCGCGCCACGCGTGCTCGCGGCCCCCGGCCGACGGGTCCCCCGGACCGTCGACGAGCACGAGCTGGCCGTCCGCGCCGTCCTCGGCCAGCAGGTGAGCACTGCCGCCGCCCGGACGCACGCCGCACGGCTCGTGCGCGCTGCCGGTGACGAGATCGTCGACGCAGCAGGCGGACTCACCCATCTCTTCCCGACAGCGGAGGCCGTCGCCGCGGTGGATCCCGAGGTCCTGGCGATGCCGCGCACCCGCCGCGCCACCGTGCTCCGGCTGGCCCGCGCTCTCGCCGACGACGAGGTGGACCTCGACCCCGGCGCCGACCGCGCCCGCTCGCGCGCGCAGCTCTCCGCGCTCCCGGGCATCGGGCCATGGACGGTCGAGATCATCGCGATGCGCGCCCTCGGCGACCCCGACGCCTTCCTCCCCGCCGACCTCGGGGTCCTGCTCGCCGCCCGCGCCCTCGGGCTGGGCGACGGCAAGGCGCTGCTGGCCCGCGCCGAGACCTGGGCGCCGTACCGCGCCTACGCCGTCCAGCACCTGTGGGCCGTCGGCGACCACCCCGTCAACGCCCTGCCGATCGAGGAGACCGCATGAGGACGCACACGACCGTGGACAGCCCGGTCGGCCCGTTGACGCTCGTCGACGACGACGGTGCGCTGACCGGGCTCTACATGGCCGACCAGCGCCACCTGCCCGACCCGGCATCCTTCGGCCCGCGCGACGACGGGGCCCAGCCGGCTCTGCGCGAGCAGCTGACGGCGTACTTCGCGGGCGAGCTGCGGGAGTTCGACGTGCCGCTGGCCGTCGCCGGGACGCCGTTCCAGCAGGCGGTCTGGTCCGCGCTGCGCGAGGTGCCGTACGGCACCACCTGCACGTACGGCGATCTCGCCGCAGCCATCGGGCGTCCCACCGCGGTGCGCGCCGTCGGCGCGGCGAACGGCCGCAACCCGGTCTGCATCGTGGTGCCCTGCCACCGCGTCGTGGGCAGCGGCGGGTCGCTGACCGGCTACGCGGGCGGCGTCGAGCGCAAGCAGCTGCTGCTCGCCCTGGAGCGGCGGGGCTGACCCTGCCGTGATGATCGTCACGGGCCGGAGTGCTTGCTCTTGCTAGCACCCTTGGCTAGCGTCCCCCTTGTCCGAAAGCACGACCGGGTCTCGTTCGCGCAGCACTGCGCCTGACCCGGCCGCCCGGTGGACCGCGGCCGTACCGGCCCGCCACCCGAGGGACCGCCTCCCGCCTGCTGCGACCCGGCAGGCCCCGGTCCCGCCCGGAGGAACCCGCTCGTGAGAACACCCCTGCCCCTGCTGCTCGGCGCTGCCCTGGCCACCGGTCTCGGTGGCGTCGTCGCCGTCGCCACCCTGTCCCCCGCCGCGTCCACCTCGGTCACGGCGCAGTCCGCCGTGGCCCCCGTTCCGATCGACCTGGCCGGCGAGACCGCCCGGATCGCTGAGCACAAGGCCCACACCCGCGCTGCCGCGACCGCCGCGCGCACCGCTGCGGCCGAGGCCGCGGCGAAGGCCGCCCGCGAGAAGGCCGCCGCCGAGCGCGCGAAGGCGCGAGCCAGCCGGGCGAGCCGGGTCTCCTCCGGCGACCCGCGCAGCATCGCCCGTGCCCTGCTCGCCGAGCGCGGGCAGGCCGACCAGTTCGGCTGCCTGGACAAGCTCTGGCAGAAGGAGAGCGGCTGGCGCGTGCGGGCGACCAACCCGAGCAGCGGCGCGTACGGCATCCCGCAGGCCCTCCCGGCCGGCAAGATGGCGTCGGCCGGCAGCGACTGGCGCACCAACGCCCGCACCCAGATCATCTGGGGCCTGGGCTACATCAACGACCGCTACGGCTCGCCGTGCGGCGCCTGGGCGCACAGCCGCGCGCACAACTGGTACTGATCCGAACGAGCCATTGCCCCCACCGCTGCGCGGGTCCATCCTCCCCGCGTGGCGGGGGGACCACGCGCGGTCGCTGGGCTGCGCGGCTGGCGGGTGCGCAGCGAGGACGCAGTCGTGCTCTTCCGCGGCCGTGCCTCGCGGTTCCTCCCGACGGTGCAGGCGCGGTTCACGGCCGTCTCGGGCAGCGTCGGTGAGGACGCCGTCGACGTCGACGTGGACGTCCGCTCGCTGACGACCGGCAACCGGTCGTGGGACGAGCTGCTCGCCGCCGCGGACCCGTTCGACGCCGCGCGGCACCCGGTCGCTACCTACCGCAGCGACGGCATCCTGTGGGTGGGCGACCACGCGGTCGTGAGCGGCGAGCTGTCCCTGCGCGGCCGGACCGGCGCGGTCCAGCTGCGCGCCTCGTGCTCCCTCGAGGAGGACGGCGTCGCGCGGCTGACCGCCGTCGGGCGGGTCGACCGGCGGCTGTTCGGGCTGCGCCTCGACGTCCCCGGCTGCGGCGCGCTGCTGCCCACGCACCTCGACCTGTCGATCGACGTCACGGCGGTGCGCTGATGCCACGTCAGCTGAGTGGCCGGCCCACCGCTCGCACAGGGGGACCGATGAAGCACCACATGGGAACGGCCATCGTCGCGAGCGCGTTGACGGCAGCAGGAGGGCTGGCGGTCCTCGTTGCGGCCGCATCAGCGTCCCCTCCGCAGCCGGTGGTCCCAAAGCACCAGCACTACGTCGTGACGGCAGACGGCGACCTCGTACCGGTGGGCCCCAACGCGTGTGCCAACGGGATGAGCATCCAGTTCGACAACTTCCACATGAACGGGCACGTGGGCGTGCCGGGGTCGCGTGGCGTCATCACCGGGCGACCCTGCCCGACCTGACGAGCAGCCTGCACCTGACCACACGGCGGAGGACGCCGGTGCCTACGGTGCGGCCATGCAGCTCGACACCTTCATCGCATCGATGTTCCAGGAGCACCGGGCCGACTGGTCGACCACCGCAGCCAGCGGCATGACCGGGGACGACCTGATCGTGGCCGGCGTGGCCCGCATCCTCAACGCCATGGAGGAGGCGTTCGTCGCCTTCGCCGGCGCCACGCCGACCGAGGGTGCCTAGCTGAGGGGTCGCAGCAGGGAGGTCGTGCCGGCGTCCCAGGCGTCGAGGACGTGGGAGGCGAACAGCCCCTCGACGGCGGTGAGGCACCGGGCGCCGTGCACGACCTCGCCGCCGAGGAAGGGCTCCGCCTGCACGAGAGGGATGACCATGTCCTCGATGGCCACCCGCTCGTGGCGCTCGTCGGCGACGATGTGCTCCTCGTAGAAGCGGGTGGCTCGGGAGCCGAAGCCGAGGCGCCGGAGGCACGTCAGGTAGCTGCCCATGGGGCGCACGGAGCACATCTCGAAGAGGGCCAGGTGCCCGACGAGCGCTCCCCGCCAGCCTCGGTGGAGGCCGAAGAGCGAGATCAGGTTGCAGGTGCTGAGCGTGACGCCCGGGATGAGGTCCAGGTAGGCGCCGTAGCGCTGGTCGAGGCTCAGCTCGTCCATCGTGTCGGCGAAGAGCTGCGCGTGCAGCGCGGCGGCATCGCCCTCGCCGTACTCGCCCCACTGGATGTCGACGAGGGCGGCCTTGGCGCGACCGGTCAGGCGCGGGATGCCCCAAGTGTGGGGATCGGCCTCCTTCAGCTGGTAGGCCGAGCGGTGGACGGCCAGCTCACGCAGCTGCTCCACGGTGCCGAGCTCGGCCATGTGGCCCGAGAGCGAGCGGCCGTCGCCCGGGCGGGCCAGGTCGCGCAGCGTGGCGAC
>JAKFFB010000264.1:0-7798 GCA_036675425.1 Actinomycetales bacterium
CTCGTCGAGGCGCAGCTTGTAGCGCTCGAGCGTCGCCAGCGCTTGGTTGGCGCGGGACAGGATCGAGGCGCTGTCGTCGAGGACGTAGCGCAGGCCGCCGACGTAGAGCGCGATGATCCGCATCGACTGGCTGACCGAGATCACCGGGTTGCCGGTCTGCTTCGCCACGCGCTCGGCGGTGCGGTGCCGGGTGCCGGTCTCCTCGGTCGCGATGCCGGGGTCGGGGACCAGCTGCACGCTGGCGCGCACGATCTTGGTGAGGTCGCTGGTGACCACGACCGCGCCGTCCATCTTGGACAGCTCGCGCAGCCGCTGGGCGGAGAAGTCGACGTCGAGGTGGAAGCCGCCGGTGGACAGCGCCTCGACCGCCTTGTCGTAGCCGAGCACGATCAGCGCGCCGGTGTTGCCGCGCAGGATCCGCTCCAGGCCGTCGCGCAGGGCGGTGCCGGGCGCGACCGCGGCCAGCGTCGAGCGGAGCAGGTCGTCGCTGCTCGCCACCTGCTGCCCTCCGATCCGCTGGTCGTACGGCGGAGTCTAGGGAGCAGGTGCTTCCCGTGCGCGCAGCGGCGTGTCCGGGTCAGCGCCTGCGGGGCGCCGCCACGAACTCGTGCAGCCGCTCCAGCGCGCGGTTGAGGTGCTCCAGCTCGCCGACGGACGCGCCGGACGGCAGCGTCTTGAGCCGCGCGAGCGAGCCGGGCGGCACCAGGATCCGCTGGTAGCCCAGCCGCGCCGCCTCGGCCACCCGCTGCGGCAGCTGCCCCACCGGCCGGATGTCGCCGGACAGCGCCACCTCGCCGATGACCGCGACGTCGGCGGGCATCGCCACGTCGAGCCGCGCCGAGGCGACCGCGAGGCAGACGGCCAGGTCGGTGGCGGGATCGGTGAGCTTCGCGCCGCCGACGGTCGCGACGAACACGTCGCGGTCCAGCGGCAGGCCGAGGGCGCGCTCGGTGACCGCGAGCAGCATCGCGATCCGGGAGGAGTCCAGCCCGGTGACCCCGCGGCGCGGGTTGGGCGAGGACTGCAGGGCGACCAGCGCCTGCACCTCTGCCGGCACCGCGCGGCGGCCGTCGACGGCGACGGCGAGGGCGGTGCCCGGCACCGGCTCGCTGCGGTGGCTGCGGAACAGCTCGGACGGGTCCGGGACCTCGCGCAGCCCGTCGTCGCACTGCTCGAAGCAGACGACCTCGTCGGCCGGCCCGTAGCGGTTCTTCACGGCCCGCAGCAGGCGCAGCGAGGTGTGCTTGTCGCCCTCGAACGTCAGCACCGTGTCGACCATGTGCTCGAGCGCCCGCGGCCCGGCGACGCTGTTCTCGCGGGTGGACTGACCGATCATCAGCACCGGCATCCGGCGGCCCTTCGCCACCCTGACCAGCACCGAGGCGACCTCCTGCACCTGGGCCATCCCGCCGGCGCGGCCGTCGATCGCGGAGGACGCGATCGCCTGGACGCTGTCGACGATCAGCAGCACCGGGTCGTGCGCCTCGACGTGACCGAGCAGGCTGGACAGGTCGGTCTCCTCGGCGAGCAGCACCCCTGGCGCCGTCGCGCCGATCCGGCGGCACCGGACGCTGATCTGCTCGACGCTCTCCTCGCCGGAGACGTAGAGGACGTTGGCGGTCTGGTTGCGCAGCGCCATCGCGTGGGCGACCGACGCGAGCATCGTGGACTTGCCGACCCCGGGCTCGCCGGCGAGCAGCACGACCTGCCCCGCCACCAGCCCGCCGCCCAGCACGCGGTCGAACTCCCCGAGCCCGGTCAGCTCGCGTGGCGTGCGCTCGGCCACCACCTCGACCAGCGGCCGGGCGGGGTGCTCGGGGACCGAGCCCGTGCGCGCGGTCTTCAGCCCGGGCAGCGCCCGCACGGACGCCGCCTCGGCGATGGAGCCCCACGCCTGGCACTGCGGGCACTGGCCGACCCACTTGGCGACGGTGACCCCGCACTCCGCGCAGCGGTGCGTGGGGCGCTCTCTCCGGGTGCTGGCCGTGGTCACGGTCCGGACGCTAGACGCCGCGTCCGACAGCGACGGGATGCCCCGCCGCGAGCGCGAGCTAGTGCTCGCCCTCCTCCTCGGAGTGGCCGCCGGCCGGCGCCTGGAGCGCCGGCTCCTCGCCGCCCTCGAAGCGCTCGCCGGTGTAGACGGGACGGTCGCTCTCGCCGGTCAGGTCGACCGGGGCGGCCAGCTCGACGACGCCGTTGTCGGCGAAGCGGAGGGTCAGGTCGACGTACTCCGACGGGCGCAGCGGCCGGGTCAGGCCGCGCAGCTCCAGGGTCACCGCGCTGCCGGTCGAGCCCAGCGCGGGGACGACCATGTCGCGCTCCTGCCCGCCCGCCAGGACGGCGACCTCGCGCGCGGCCGACGACGTCACCTCGACGAGCCGGTCGTCCTCGGTGCCGCTGTTGGTCACGGTGATGCGGACGACGGCGTCGTCGCCGACCTCGTAGCCCTCGTCGGAGGACGGCGCCTCCACCGCGATGTTGCGGAGCGACAGCCGGTCGGTCGAGGCGTCGACGGCGTTCGCGGGGTTGCGCTCCTGGTAGGTCATGGCGCCCCGGCCGGCGCCGCACGCGGTGAGCGACAGGACGGTCGCGGCGGCGAGCAGTCCGGTAGCGAGGCGGCGGGTCTTCACGGGGCGTCTCCCTGGGCGAGAAGGGGGAGGTCGGCGGCGATGTCGGCTGGCCGCACGCCTCCCGGGTAGAGGACCGGCAGCCGGTCCCGGGTGTCGAAGGCGAAGATCACGTTGGCGTGGCCCACACCGTATCCAAGCGGCCGGTCGTGGGTGTGGGGGGCTGTCCCCGGCTTGTGCTCGTGCTCGTTCGGGCGACCGGGGAGCGTGGGCACGTCGTCGCCCTTCTCGGCGGGCGTGAGACCGGTCGCCTTCTGCGCGGCGTCCACCTCGGCCTGGGTCCCGACGAGCCCGACGTAGCCGGTCGAGAAGCGGTCCAGCCACTCGCGCAGGATCTGCGGCGTGTCGCGGTCCGGGTCGGTCGTCACGAAGACCACCTGCACCTGGTCGCGCAGGTCCGCGGGGGTCGAGCGCAGCGCCGCCGAGATGTCGGCCATCGCGGTCGGGCACTCGTCGGGGCAGCTGGTGTAGCCGAAGTAGAGCAGCGTCGGCCGACCGCCGGTCTCGGCCCGGAAGTCGTAGCGCTCCCCGGCCGTCGTGCGCAGCACGAAGGCCGGCCGCTCGGGGACCGGGTCCGGCTCCAGGCCGTGGAAGGCGGCCGAGGGGGAGGGCGACGGCGCAGCGGCGGACCCAGAGCCGGTCCCGCAGCCCCCGAGCAGCAGGGCTGCAGCGCAGGCGGCAGCCAGGACGCGTACCGGGGACATGGCTCCAGTGTCTCAGGTCGGCGCGAGCGCGGCACCGCGGGCGACGAGCAGCCCGACGCACAGCGCGGCGACCAGGATCGCCGCCCGGAACGCGTCCCGCGACCCCGCGCGCCGCGCGCGCACCAGGCCGGCCGCGGTCACCGCAGCCGCCATGCCGACGGTGACCACGACGGCCGGTCCCGGCTGCCCCGGACCGACCGCGAGCAGCGCCGCCGCCGCGAGCAGCAGCACGGCGGCCAGTGCCGCCGACCGGCGCGGACCGAGCACGTGCGGCAGGCCGCGCACCCCCGTCGCGAGGTCCTCATCGAGGTCGGGCAGCACGTTCGTCAGGTGCGCGCCGACGCCGAGCAGCGCCCCCGCCGCGGTCGCCCACGCCGGTGCGACGACCGGCTCCGGAAGCGCCAGCGTGACGATCGACGGCACCGCCCCGAAGGCCAGCGCGTACGGCGCCCACGACAGCAGCGACGACTTCAGCCGCGCGTTGTACGACCACGCCGCGGCGACGGCGGCGAGGTGCAGCAGCCCGGCACGGACCCCCAGGGCGAGCGAGAGCGGGACGCACAGCGCGAGTGCGGTGAGCGCTGCCGCGCGTACGACCCCCACCGGCAGGTCGCCGCGCGCCACCGGCTTGTCGGTCCGCTCGGTGCGGGCGTCGCGGGCCGCGTCGATCCAGTCGTTGCTCCAGCCGACGGACAGCTGGCCGGTCAGGAACGCCGCCGTCACGAGCAGCGAGCGGGCGCCGAGGCCGGCGGACACCGCGAGGGCGGTGGCGATGAGGGTGACCGCCGCGGTCGGCTCGGGGTGGCAGGCCCGGACGAGGGCTCCGGCGCGGGTCACCCGTGCAGTGTCGCGGACGGCGCGGGAGGGTGGTCGGGTGCGCCCGCTCAACGACACTGTCCGCCTCCGGCGAAACGACCCCGCCCAGTACGACGACCTCGCCGACCAGTGGTGGGCGCCGCGCGGGCAGTTCGCGATGCTGCACTGGATCGCCGAGGCGCGGGCCGCGCTGGTGCCGCAGGCCGTACGACCGGGCAGCCTGCTGCTCGACCTCGCCTGCGGCGGCGGCCTGCTCGCCCCGCACGTCGCCGGCAAGGGGCACCGCCACGTCGGGCTCGACCTGTCGCCGACTGCGCTTCCCCAGGCGCGGGCGCACGGCGTCGTGCCGGTCCGCGGCGACGTCACGCGGCTGCCGTTCCCCGACGCCGTCGCCGACGTCGTGGTGGCGGGGGAGATCCTCGAGCACGTCGCCGACCCGCCGGGGCTGGTGACCGAGGCCTGCCGGGTGCTGCGGCCCGGCGGGACGCTCGTGATCGACACCATCGCCGACACGTGGTGGGGGCGCTTCTCGTCCGTGACGGTCGGTGAGCGGATCCCGGCCGGGCCGCCCAAGCGCCTGCACGACCCGGAGCTGTTCGTCGACCGCGACGCGCTGGTGGCGGCCGCGCGGGCCGCGGGCGTCGAGCTCCACCTGAGCGGGCTGCGGCCGAGCGTGCTCGACTACGTGCGGTGGCTCGCGGGCAGGAGACCTGCCGTGCGGATGCTCGCGACCCGCTCCACCGCCGGCCTCTTCCAGGCGCACGGCCGCAAGTCCGCCCCGAACACCGGAGACCCGACATGACTGCCGTCCTCACCGGCGCCGCCCACGCGCTGCCCGCCCCCATGGACCAGCAGGCCCTGTGGGACGGCTTCTTCCGCGACCACTACGCCGACGCGCGGCTGGCCCGCAAGGTCTGGGAGCACTCCGCGATCACCACGCGCCGCGGCGTGGTCGACCCGACCACGGAGGACATCAGCGGCTGGGGCACGGGGGCCCGGATGCAGCGGTTCCTCGCCGAGGCGATGCCGCTCGGCAAGGAGGCCGTCGGCGCCGCGCTGGCCGACGCCGGCCTCGCCCCGGCCGACGTCGGGCTGCTCACCGTCGTGTCCTGCACCGGCTACGTCACGCCCGGGCTCGACATCCTGCTGGCGCGCGACCTGGGGATGGCCGACACGGTGCAGCGGCTGCACGTCGGCCACATGGGCTGCTACGCCGCGCTGCCCGGGCTGGGCGCGACCGCCGACTTCGTGACGGCCAGGGACAAGCCGGCCGTGATGCTCTGCCTCGAGCTGACGAGCCTGCACGTGCAGCCCACGACGGAGACGGCCCGCAGCGGCTCGCCGACGCCCGAGGACCTGCAGCAGATGGTGGCGCACGCCCTCTTCAGCGACGCCGCCGCCGCGGTCGTGCTCGAGCCCGGGTCGCCGACGGGGTACGACGTCGTCGACGTGGTCGCCCGCACCGACGTCTCGACCGCCGACCACATGACGTGGGACGTCACCGACCTCGGCTTCAAGATGGGCCTGTCGCCCTCGGTGCCGGACGTCCTCGGCCGGCACGCGCGGCCCGTCGTCGAGGAGCTGCTCGGCGCGCACGGACTTGCGATCGGCGACGTCGCGGGCTGGGCGATCCACCCCGGCGGGCGCAAGATCGTCGAGGTGGTGGGCGACGTCCTCGGACTGGCCGAGGAGCAGCTCACCCCGTCGTACGACGTGCTCCGCGACGTGGGCAACTGCTCCAGCGCGACGGTGCTCCTGGTGCTGGAGAGGCTGGGGGAGACGGTCGACGTGCCGGCCGGCGGGCACGTCGTCGCGATGGCCTTCGGGCCGGGCCTGACCCTCTACATGGCACTGCTCCGGCGCAGGTAGCAGCATCCGAATCCGCTTCTGTCAAGGCCCAGTTCGTCCCTCACAGGGCCTCTGACCTGCACAGACGCGCCCCCGGTCGGTGCCGCCGGGTGTTACTCTGGGTGCGGCGAGAGGGGCTACACACACATGACGTTCGCAGTCGGCGAGACCGTCGTCTACCCGCACCACGGGGCCGCGCTCATCGAGGCCATCGAGACCCGCACCATCAAGGGCGAGGACAAGATCTACCTCGTCCTCAAGGTCGCCCAGGGCGACCTGACCGTCCGCGTCCCGGCCGACAACGCCGAGATCGTGGGGGTCCGCGACGTCGTGGGCCAGGCCGGTCTCGACAAGGTCTTCGAGGTGCTCCGCGCTCCCGCGGTCGAGGAGCCGACCAACTGGTCGCGCCGCTACAAGGCCAACCTGGAGAAGCTCGCCTCGGGCGACATCAACAAGGTCGGCGAGGTCGTCCGCGACCTCTGGCGCCGCGACAAGGAGCGGGGCCTGAGCGCCGGCGAGAAGCGCATGCTCTCCAAGGCCCGCCAGATCCTGGTCAGCGAGCTCGCGCTCGCCGAGGGGACGAACGAGGACAAGGCCGAGGCCATCCTCGACGAGGTCCTCGCCTCCTAGTCGGAGGCCGGACCCCATGGACGTGCGAACGGGCCCGGGAGCGGAGCCCCCTGCGGGGGACGCCGCCCCGGGCTCGTCGCGTCTGCCCGCGTCCCAGCGCACGCGAGCTCCCCGCACGCCCTACGCCGTTCTCGAGGCGCTGCGGCTGCTCGTCGTCGTGTTCTTCGCCGGCGCCGGCTACCAGGTCGGCACCTCCGTCGACCCGGACGGGCCGGTGCTCGGCGCGCTCAACGGCACCGCCGTCGGGCTCGTCATCGGGTCCGGTCTGGGCTACGTCCTCGGCGGGGTGCTCGGCCGGCGCACCGCGGCCACGGCCGAGATCGCCCGCACGCGGCTGCGCGACGTCTCCGCCGAGGAGCTCGTGGCCGGTGCGCTCGGCACCGTCGGCGGCGTGCTTGTCGGCGCCGGCGTCGCCTGGCCGGTCTTCTTCATCCCGCAGCCCTACATCGCCTTCCCGCTGTTCGGCTTCGTCGTGCTGGTGCTCGGCTACTTCGGCTCGCAGCTGGCGATGAGCAAGCGCGACGGCGTGCTGGCGCTGTTCGGGGAGAAGGCGGGGCTCGCCCCCCGCTCCCTGCCCGCCGCGGCTCTGCCGCGCGTCGTCGACACCTCGGTCGCCATCGACGGCCGCGTGCTCGACGTGGTCCGGGCCGGCTTCCTGCACGGCCGGATGCTCGTGCCGACGCCGGTGCTGGCGGAGCTGCAGGGCCTCGCCGACGCCCCCGACGACCTGCGCCGCTCGCGCGGCCGGCGCGGCCTCGAGGTGCTCGAGGTGCTCAAGCGCGAGGACGGCGTCGACCTCGAGGTGCTCGACCTCGACGTCCCCGGCGTCCACGAGGTCGACGCCAAGCTGGTGCGCATCTGCCTCGACCGCGACGCTGCCCTGCTCACCCTCGACACCAACCTCGCCAAGGCAGCCTCGCTGGCCGGCGTCCAGGTGCTCAACCTGCACGCGCTCTCGCTCGCGATGCGCCCGCCCGTGGCCGCCGGTGACGACGTCCCGGTGCTGCTGCTCAAGGCCGGCAAGGAGGCGGGGCAGGCCGTCGGCTACCTCGACGACGGCTCGATGGTCGTGGTCGAGGGCGGCCGCTCCCGGCTCGGCTCGGAGGTGCCGGTGCGGGTGACCAGCGTGCTCACGACCGCCAACGGCCGGCTCGTCTTCGGCCGGCCCGCCGA
>JAKFFB010000132.1:0-35212 GCA_036675425.1 Actinomycetales bacterium
GCAGGCGCGCCCCCGCCCGCGCCCGCAACCCTGCGACTGTCGCCGTCCACCTCGTTGCGTCGCGGGGGTGACGGAGCGTGCGTCGCGCGAGGCACAGCCCGGCCGGACGGCAGGTGGACGTCGAACCTCCCGTCGTGCGGCGCACGACGGGCGGGCTGGCGTGCGTGATGCCGTGCCGTGCCGTGCCGTGGTACGGGAAGCATGGCCGGAGCTGCCGACGCTGACGTCCGGCCCCCCCTGTCGACGAGACCGGACAGTCACCGCGCAACGCGCACCGACACCGTGGACCGGCCGAGGGCGCGGCGAGGCGCGGCGAGGGCGCGGCCCCGCTACCCGGCGGCGAGCAGGACGACGCCGACCAGCGCCAGCACCACCCCGGGGACCTGCAGGCCGACGAGGCGCTCGTCGTGGACCCGTCGGGCGAGCAGCACGGTCACCACGGGGTAGAGCGACGCCAGGACGGCGGTCACGCTGATCAGGTCGCTCTGGGACGCCACGGCGAAGGCGGCGTTCGCGCCGACGTCGAAGGCGCCGATCGCGAGCAGCACCGGCAGGTCGGCCCGTCCGATCCCGAGCCCGGCGCCCCGGGACCGCAGGACCAGCAGGAAGACCGCGCTCAGCGCCAGGACGCTGACGAAGCGCATCGTGAGCAGCGTCATCACGACCGAGCCGAGGGTGCCCGAGGCCGTCCCCTCGGCGATGAGCACGAAGACCGCCCCGAAGCCCAGCGCCGACAGGCCGGCCAGCAGCAGGGGCTCGAGCCCGCCGCGACCCTCGCCCGACAGCTCCGGACCGCTGGCGAGGACGACGCCCAGCACCGCGACCGCGATGCCGACGAGCTGCACCAGCGCCGGCGACTCACCGCCGATCAGCCCGGCAGCGACGGGGACGACCACGCCCAGCGCCGCGACCGGGGCGACCACGCCCATCGTCCCGACGGCGAGGGCGCGGTAGAACGCCGCCAGCGCGACCACACCGGCCGTCCCCGCGAGCAGACCCGGGACGAGGTAGTCACGGGGCTCGTCGAGCGCGCCGGTCAGGACGGCGACGGGGATCAGGCCGAGCAGCGCGACCAGCTGGGAGACGCCGACCACGCTGACGACCGGCAGCCGGCGGGTGGCGGTCCCACCGAGGAAGTCCGCCGTACCCCACAGCAGGCTGGCGAGGAGCGCGAGAACAGCAGGCATCCGGACACGCTAGGCGGGCACCGGCGCGGCGCGCGTTCGGGAGGTCGACACCGACCTACCCTCCGGCTGTGGGCGACATGGCGGACCTGCCGGAGCCGTTCCGTGCTGCCGTCGAGGGCCTGCGCGCCGCGCTCACCGCGCACGGCCGGGCCGGGCTCGACCTGGAGGAGGTACCCGCCCCGAAGCGGCTGGCGCCGTACGCCGTGGCGGTCTCCGCCGAGGTCGGCCGCGGCGACGACCAGGTCGCCAGCGGGCGCTTCGTCGTCCTCCACGACCCGGACGGGCAGGAGGGCTGGCGCGGCGACACCCGCGTGGTCGCCTTCGTCAGCGCCGACGTCGAGGCGGAGATGGCCGCCGACCCGGCGCTGGCCCAGGTCGGCTGGTCCTGGCTCACCGACTCCCTGCGCGACCGCGAGGCGCCGCACACGGCCGCCGGCGGCACGGTCACCCGCACCGTGTCGTGCCGCTTCGGTCAGATCGAGGACGCGGAGGAGGTGAGCGAGGTCGAGGTGCGCGCGTCCTGGACCCCGCTGCCGGACTCCGACGGGACGATGGACCTCGGCATCCACCTGCTCGCCTGGTGCGACCTGCTCTGCGCGACGGCAGGGCTCCCGCCGCCCGGAGTCGTGGCTCTCCGGCGCTGAGCTACCCGCGCGGCACGAGCGGGCGCAGCCGCTGGCGCGGGAGCGCCGCGGCGACGTCACCCGGGGCGACCTGGGACGAGCGGGGCAGGCGCAGCCGCAGGACCGTGCCCTCACCGAGAGCGCTGTCCACGTCGAGCCCGCCACCGGACAGCCGGGCCCGCTCGCGGAGCAGGCCGAGGCCGACGTGCCGGCCGCGGTCGGGTCGCACCGATGCCGGGTCGAAGCCCGGCCCCTCGTCGCGCACGGCGGCGATGACGGACTCCTCCTCGACCACGAGGCTGAGGAAGGCGTCGTCGACGTCGGCGTGCTTCACGACGTTGAGCAGCGCCTCCTGGAAGAAGCGGTAGACGGTGATGGCCGCGGCGATCGGGAGCGCGTAGGCCGACTGCGGCCAGTCGACGTGCACGTGCAGGCCGTAGCGCGCCTCCATGTCGGCCCGCAGCGCGCCGACCGCCGAGGCGAGGTCGCCCTCGCGCAGCGCCGGCGGCCGGGTCCGGGCCATGACCGCGCGCACCTGCTCCTCGGCGTCCTCGACGTAGTCGGTGAGCTTGGCGATGTCCTCCGGCGAGGACGGCTTGGTGGCGAGCAGGCCGCGGGCGATCATCAGCGACTGCGCGACCGTGTCGTGCAGCTCGGCGGCGAGCTGGCCGCGGGCGCCCTCCTCGGCAGCGACCAGACCCGACAGCAGCTCGAAGACGCCCGCGCCGGCGGTCTGCGCCTCGCGCCGGTGCCGCTCGCCGAGGTCGTCGGCGACGCGCACCCGCAGGTGCAGCGCGTCGAGCACCTTGGCCAGCTCCGCCAGCTCGGCGGTCGTCCGCGTGACGAGCTCGGCATGGTCGTCGATCGGTGCGGACGGGTCGTGCAGCCGCTGGACCGCTGCGGACCGCAGGCTGCGGAGGGCGGTAGCGAGGCGCACGGCGCCGATCACCGCCACGAGCGCGAGCGCCAGGCCGGCCACGGCTCCGGCCGCGAGCGCCTCGCCGGCGTGCACGTCGACGCCACCGGTCGTCCACAGCACGAAGGCGGTGGTCCCGGTGGTCGCCGCGACGGCTCCGCCGCAGAGCAGTCCGGCCCACACCGCCATCGGCAGCGCAGCGCGCCCGCGCGTGCTCACCGCAGGACGCCCGTGGTGGTCCAGTCGGTGTCCGGCCGGCTCGGCATCGGCTCCAGCTCGGCTGCGAGCAGCAGGTCGGGCTCGGCCGCGAGCGCGATCGCGCCGAGCAGCGACGCCACGGCGCGCTCGACCAGGTGCAGCTCCTCGACGATGTCGTCGACGCCGCCGGCCGACTCGGCCAGCCGGGCCAGGCGGTCGGCCGACTCGCGGAGCACGAGAAGCGCCGGGGCGGTGGCGGACCCGAGGTCGCTCAGCGCGCGGGCGGCCTCGTCGGCGAGGTCCACGCGCTCGGCCGCGGCCTGGTTGCGGGCGGCCAGGTCGGCGACGGACAGCCAGGCCTCGGCCTGCCCGACGAGCACCTGGGCCAGCCGCACCTCACGGCGGTCGAACCCGGCGGCGTCGGCGCCGCGCTGCGCCCGGAGGACGGCCAGCGGGGCGTCGGGGTCGCCGAGGACGGCGCTGACGTACGGCCGTCCCTCGTCGCGACCGACGGCGACGCCCTTCTCCCCCAGTGCCTTCAGCACCCACGGCTCGTCGAAGACGTCGGACCCGACGCGGCGCCGGTCGGGCACGCCGCCCTCGTCACCGAGGTAGCGGACCGGTCCGTCCGAGGCGAGCAGCACCAGCTCGACGTCGGCGCCGCCGAGCAGCCGGGCGGCGGCGGTGACGACGACCTGCGCGGAGACGTCGCTGGAGCGGCCGGTCTCGCGCTCCTGGCCGCGCGCCAGCTCGGCGAACAGCCGCGCCTCGGCCGCGCGCCGGGTCTGCTGGTCGTACGACGACCAGAGCAGGGCGAGCGGGACCACGAGGCCGAGCAGGCCGAGCGGGGCGGTGGTGCCGAGGTAGGCGGCGAGCAGGCCGATCGAGGAGTTGCCCGCCGTGTGCAGCGCCGACAGCGGGGCGCTCGAGGTCACCAGCGAGCGGAAGGGCCGCTGCGACGTGAGCGAGACGGCCATCGCGACGAGGACGTAGTTGACGAGCCAGAAGGCCGCCATCCCGGCGCAGGCGCCCACCACCCCGCCGCCGGTCCACTGCGCGATCCCCTGCGCCACGGCGGTCGCTGCCATGAACTGCGCGACGTTGAACTCGCGCTTCAGGCGCGGCTGGTGGCGCACCTTCTGCGCGATCGCCACGCCGATGCCGACGGCGATCACGGTCCACGCGCCGGTGGCGAGCACGAGGGCCGCCCCGAGCGCGGCCTCGGTCAGCGAGAACGTCCAGCGCTGCCGGCCGAACTGCAGGTGGACGACGGCGATCTCGGAGCCGGCCACGACCGCGGCGAGGATCGGCAGGGCCCACCAGGCAGCCGGCCCCCAGCCGGTGCGCAAGCAGACCACGAGCGCCACGGCGAGGCTGACCAGCGCGACGAGGCGGACGGTGCGTCCGGGCGGCTGACGGGTCATCGCCCGCCTCCCCACTGCGCCGACCAGCTGTTGGCCGACCACGAGTTGGCGGACCAGCTGTTGGCCGACCACGAGTTGGCGGACCAGCTGTTGGCCGACCAGGAGTTCGCGCTCCAGCTGTTGGCGTCGAAGCCCGCCTCACCGCTGGGGTCGCCGTTTCCGCTGCCCGCGCTCGGCTCCTCGGCCCCGTCGCCAGGGGCCGCGAGACGGAGCAGGCCCGCGCCGTCGCGCTCACCGGCGAGCGGCGAGGCGGCGCTGCGCAGGCCGGCCTTGACCTGGGACGGCGTGGCGTCGGGGCTCTGCGCCAGCAGCAGCGCCGCGGCGCCGCTGGTGACCGCGGCCGCCTGGCTGGTGCCGGTCCCCCGCCACAGCGACGCGGTGGCGCGGGCGTCGGGGTTGTCACGGGCGATGACCGAGCCGGGCGGCAGGACGCCGAGCACGCCGACGCCGTTCGCGACCACGTCCGGCTTCTGCACCCCGGCGACGACCGCGCTGCCGCTGAAGTCCGCGACGGACGCCGCCCCGGTGGTGAGGTCCGCCGCGCCCACGGTCAGCGCCCGCGGCGTGAAGCCGGGGTCGCCGACCAGGTCGGGGTCGTTGCCGGCGGAGACGACGACGGTGACACCGGCGTCGCGCACCTTCTCGACGGCGTCGGTCAGGGGATCCGCGCCGTACGCCTCGGCGGGCCGGGTGTGGCTCAGCGACAGGTTCGCGACGTCGACCTGGGCGGCGTTGCGTGCCACCCAGTCGAGGCCGCGGACGACCTGGGAGAGCCGGGTGGTGCCGTCGGCCTGGGCGACCCGCACGACGAGGACGGTGGCGCCGGGCGCGACGCCCACGGGCGCGCCGCCGTCGACCGGCCCTCCGGCGATGACCGAGGCCATGAAGGTGCCGTGCCCGTAGCCGTCGGCCAGCGGGCCGCGGTTGGCGGTCGTGGAGGTGTCGACGGCGTCCACGAGGCGACCGCTGGCGCGGTTGAGCGCGGCGGTGTCGGTGACGCCGGTGTCGACGACGGCGACCCGCACGCCGGCTCCCGCGCCGGGGCGGCCGGCGGGAGCGGCCAGGCCGGCGGCCGCGGCGACGGCCGGAGCGGTCGACGCGCGACCCGTGAAGCGGACCTCGGCGTCAGGTGCCACACCGCGCACCCCGGGGACCCTGGGCAGCCCGGCGAGCTCGAGCGGCGTGCCCTGGACGACCAGCGCGCCGACCGACGGCAGGACGTGCAGCACGTCGAGACCGGGCAGCGGCGGGACCGCTCCGTCGAACGTCACGACAGCCCGCAGCTCGGCGGCGGCCGGACCCGGGGCGACCGTCGCGGAGGCAGCCAGCAGCGCCGCACCGAGCAGCACCGGCAGCAGCGGCCGGCGCGCGGTCAGGGGCACAGGGGTCTCCAGGAGTCGGGTGGGCATCTCCTGTTCCCTCGGCAGGAGCTGCCCCGGACTCCAGCCGGCGGGGCCGCTGTCCCCCGTTCGGCCCAGTGACCGCACCGCCACCGGAGCGATGTCGTCGCCGGGCGTGGCTTCAGTCCGCGGCCCTTCACGCCGAAGCAGGTCCTGAGAACGGGCAGTCCTGCCCGGTCAGCGAGCGGAGGACACGGTGACAGCCGGTCTTGAGGGTGCGGTCCAGGCGATCCCGGTTCAGGCGGCCAGCAGCGACGCGGCCGGCTTCTCCGCGATGGTGGTCGACGACCACCCCCTGGTGCGCGAGTCCATGGTCAACCGCCTGCGTCAGATGGGCGCCCGCGAGGTCGTCGAGGCGGCCACGATCGGCGAGGCCCGGGCCCGTGCCAACGTCTCCGGCCCGCGTGAGCTCTGCGTGCTGGACCTCGGCCTCCCGGACGGCTCCGGGCTGGACCTGCTGGCCGATCTGCGTGCCGCCGGGTGGCAGCGCCTGGTCGTGCTGTCTGCCGCCGACGACCCCTACTCCGTCCGCGCCGCGTTCGTGGCCGGTGCGCAGGGCTACCTGCTGAAGTCCGCCTCGCCTCTGGTGGTCGCCGACGGCGTCCGCCGGGTGCTCGACGGCGGCGTCTACGCCGACCCCTCCGTCGCCTCCCTGCTCGCCGCCGGCCTGCGCGGCGGTCCGGTCGAGTCCGGCGTCAGCGAGCTCTCCGGCCGCGAGGTCGAGGTGCTCCGGCTGGTCGCCGACGGGCAGTCCAACAAGCAGATCGGCGAGCAGCTCGGACTGTCCGCTCTGACCGTGAAGTCCCACCTCGCCCGCATCGCGCGCAAGCTCGGTACTGGTGACCGTGCCGAGATGGTGGCCATGGCGATGCGCGCCGGAGTCATCCGCTAGGCGCTCCCTCCCGTACGCTCCCTCGGTGTGACGACGACCCTGCCGGGTCACGAGGGGGGTGTGTCCGGCGACGACCCCCAGGTGGAGCTGCTGCTCGCCCCTCGCGACGGGGTCCCGCCCGTCGTCGAGACCGGCGCCGCGCTCGACGAGGTCGTACGCCGCTTCGCCGCCGGTCGCGGGCCGATCGCCGTCGACGCCGAGCGCGCCTCCGGCTACCGGTACAGCCAGCGCGCCTACCTCGTGCAGCTGCGCCGTGACGGTGCCGGCAGCGCGCTGATCGACCCGATCGGCTGCCCCGACCTGTCCGAGCTGTCCGCGGTGCTGCAGGACGACGAGTGGGTGCTGCACGCCGCGTCGCAGGACCTCTCGTGCCTCGCCGAGATCGGCATGGTGCCGCCGCGGGTGTTCGACACCGAGCTCGCCGGGCGACTGGCCGGCTTCGAGCGCGTGGGCCTCGGCGCGATGGTCGAGAACGTGCTCGGGCTGCGCCTGGAGAAGGGGCACTCCGCCGCCGACTGGTCGACCCGGCCGCTGCCGGAGTCGTGGCTGGTCTACGCCGCCCTCGACGTCGAGGTGCTGCTCGAGCTGCGCGACGCGCTCGAGCAGGAGCTGCGGTCGCAGGGCAAGCTCGAGCTGGCCGCGGAGGAGTTCGAGGCGGTGCGCCTGGCGCCTCCGCCGCCGCCGCGCGTGGACCCCTGGCGGCGCACCTCCGGCATCCACCGGATGCGCAACCGGCGGCAGCTCGCGGCCGTGCGCGCCCTGTGGGAGGTGCGCGACGCGATGGCCCGCCGCCGCGACATCGCGCCGGGCCGGATCCTGCCGGACTCCGCCATCGTCGCCGCCGTGACCGCCGGGCCGTCGACACCGGCCGAGCTCATGGCCCTGCCCGTCTTCGGCGGCCGGTCGACGCGCCGGCACGTCGACACGTGGTTCGGAGCGCTCCAGGCTGCCGTCGCGCTGCCGGAGGACGAGCTGCCGGTGCCCTCGCCCGTCGGCGACGGGCCGCCCGCCCCGAACCGCTGGGCCGAGCGGGACCCGGTCGCCGCGCGCCGGCTCGCCCGCGTGCGGGCCGTCGTCACCTCGCTCGCCGAGGAGCTGCGGATGCCGCCGGAGAACCTGCTCCAGCCGGATGCGGTGCGCCGGCTGGCGTGGACCCCCCCACAGCCGATCACCACGGACACGGTCGCCGACGCGCTGCGCGGCAACGGCGCGCGGGCGTGGCAGGTCGAGCGGACGGCCGGGGCGCTGGCGGAGGTGCTGCCGGAGCCGCAGGTGGCTGTCGACGAGAAGGGCGCGGACGTGGCTGTCGAGGCCGAGACCTCGTCCACCCCGCCGGCCCCGAACACCCCGCCGCCGTTCAGCGGGTGACCCTCCCCCGGCTCACGGGTGCCTCCGTGGCGCTGGTGCCGGTGACCCACGAGCTGGCCCGCGCCGTCGTGGCCGGCTCGGACCCCGGGCCGCTGCTGGCGCCGCTACGGGCCGGCCGGGGCTGGCCGCACGCCGACACCGTGGACGCGCTGCGACCCCTCGCCGAGCACGGCGACGAGGGCGGTGACGGCGGCTGGCTCGTCGTACACGGCGGTGAGGTCGTCGGCGACTGCGGCTGGCGCGGCGGGCCGGACGCTGCGGGAGACGTGGTGATCGGCTACGGGCTGGCGGCGCCGGCGCGCCGGCAGGGGCTCGGCACGGAGGCCGTGGCGCTGCTCTGCGCCTGGGCGGAGCGCCAGCCCGGGGTGCAGCGGATCGTCGCGGACGTGCACGCCGACAACGAGGCCTCCCGCCGGCTGCTCCGGCGGCTCGGCTTCGTCGAGCTGCCGGACGACCCGCCGTGGGTCCGCTGCGTCCGCGGCCCCGACGCACCCCCGCGCATCCGCGGTCGCCACGTCTGCTGAGTCCCGGACGTGCCGGAGGTCCGCGCTCCCCCCTCGCGAGCGCGGACCTCCGGCAGTGACGGCAGTGGGTGACTGTGGCCCCCCTCGGACCACAGCCACCCACTGGACTAGGGGCGCACCCTGCGGGTGGCCAGCCAGAGCTCGAGGGCGTCCAGGCCGTTGCGGCACTCGACGTCGACCTGACGGCCGACCGGCACCAGCCGGGACAGCCCCGGCGGCGGGCAGTCGTCGTCGGGCAGCTGCGGGCGCCCCGGCTGGAGCTCGCGCGCGACGTGCACGGCCAGGCCGATGAGCGCGGCGATCCCGAGGACCACCAGCATCATGGCCACGTCCACTGCCGCCGTCGTCACCACGAGCCTCGAGCCTCCTGCGTCATCGATCTGCTGAGGCGATGATGCGCACCCCCGGAGCGCCCCGGGACCGTTTTCGCAGAAGTCGGCCCGACCGGGCGGGACGAAGCGGCTAGATCGGGCCATGCGGGGTGGCCCGTACGGCCCTCACGGGCTCCGCGGCAGGTCCACCGTGACCACGAGGCCGCCGTCGGGCCGGGCCGAGGCGCGCGCCGTCCCGCCGTGCAGCTCGGCGACGGCGCGGACGATCGCGAGGCCCAGCCCGGCCCCGCGTCGGGCCGTCCGGGCGGTGCCGTGCCGGCGGAAGGGCTCGAACAGGCCGGCCACCTCGCCGGGTGCGATCACCCCGCCGGAGCTGGAGACCTCCAGCCGCGCCCGGCCCTCCACCACGCCTGTGTCCACGCGCAGCCAGCCGCCGTCGACGTTGTGCCGCACGGCGTTCTCGACGAGGTTCCCGGCCAGCCTCTCGAGCAGACCGCGGTCCCCGAGCGCCGCCGCCGGACCCCACGATGCCGCGACCCGCAGGCCGCGCTCCTCGATCTCCCCGGCGACGGCCGCCAGGGCCTGCGCGCCGACCTCGGGCAGCTCCACCCGCTCCCGCACCGCCGGTCCCTGCATGCGCTCGGACTGGGCGAGCAGCAGCAGGCTGTCCACGAGCCGGTCGGCGCGCACGGTCGCGTCGCGCACCACCACCGCCGCCTCGCGCAGGTCGTCCGCGCTCGCGTCGGGGTCGGCCAGCGCCACCTCGACCTCGGTGCGCATCACCGCCAGCGGCGTGCGCAGCTCGTGGCTGGCGTCGGCGACGAAGCGGCGCTGCGCCTCGAACGCCGCCTCGAGCCGACCGAGCATGTCGTCGAAGGTGTCGGCGAGCTGCTTGAGCTCGTCCTGCGGGCCGGCCAGGTCGATCCGCGCGTCCAGCCGCTCGGCCGACAGCCGCTGCGCCGCGGCGGTGATGTCCTGCAGCGGCTGCAGGACCCGGCCGGCGAGGTAGTACGACACCGCGACCCCGAGCGCGCCGAGCAGCAGCAGCGCGAGCAGTCCCTGTCGCAGCACCCGCGCGAGGGCGTCCGCGCGGAGCTGGTCCTGGAAGGCGCCGAAGGTGAGCATCCGGCCGTCAGGCAGCCGGACACCCAGCCCGCGGATGTCCACGAACCCCGCGGACAGCGCCCGCTCGACCAGGACGAGCGACAGCACCAGCAGCAGCAGCCCCACGGCGAGAGCGACCGCGCCGTAGACCAGGGTCAGGCGCCAGCGCAGGGTCGTACGGGACTCGCTCACTCGGACTCCCCGAGCCGGTAGCCCGCACCGACCACGGTGTGCACCACCCGCGGCTCGCCGAGCTTCTTGCGCAGGGTCATCACGGTCACCCGCACCGTCGTGGTGAACGGGTCGGCGAACTCGTCCCACACCCGCTCCAGCAGCTCCTCGCTGGAGACGACGGCGCCCTCGGCCTGGAGCAGCACCTCGAGCACGCCGAGCTCCTTGCGGGTCAGGCCCAGGTCGACGCCGTGCCGGGTCGCGGTGCGCCGGGCCGGGTCGACGACCACGCCGCCGGGGCCGTGCAGGACCGGCGGCGTCGCCGGCGTCGCGCGCCGGCCGAGCGCGCGCACCCGCGCGACGAGCTCGGTGAAGGCGAAGGGCTTGGCGAGGTAGTCGTCGGCGCCGAGCTCGAGACCGGCGACCCGGTCGGCCAGCCCCGCGGCGGCGGTCAGCATGAGCACGCGGGTCAGCGAGCCGTCCGCCGCCAGCCGGCGGCAGACGTCGTCGCCCGAGCGCCCGGGCAGGTCGCGGTCCAGGACGAGCACGTCGTACCGCGTCATCATCGCCTTCTCGAGGCCGCTGTCGCCGTCGTACGCCGTGTCGACCGCCATGCCCTCGCGGCGCAGGCCGCGCGCCACGGCGTCGGCCAGCGGCACCTCGTCCTCGACCACCAGCACGCGCACGCCGGGGACGCTAACGGAGGCGCTGTGAAGCCCGGGTGAACTCGTCCGCCACGCCCCTTTCACCCTCTTGGCTCCGCGTGCCCGCGGGCTGCGCTGGGTACCGTCGAGTCGTGCGAGCCCCCACCACCACCGAGCTGCGGCGAGGGGTCCTGGCCGTCTCCGTCCTGAACGACGTGGACCTCGAACCGGCCCGCGCCGGCGTCATGCTGACCGGGTCACCGCGGGTGTGGGTCTCCTGGGTGGAGTGCCGTCGCGCGCTGGCCGGTCACGACCCCGAGGGCTCGCTCGGCCGGGAGCGGCTGACCGCCTGGCTGCTCGCGCGCCGGTGGGCCGCCGACATCAGCCCCGAGGAGCTGGAGCTCGCGCTGCGCCCCGTCGGCCTGCCCCTCGAGCACGCCCTGCACCCCGGTCTCGACTGGGTCCGCGAGCGGGTCCTCGGCGAGGCCCTCGACCTCGGCTTCGGCGCCGTCGGGCTGGACCCGCACGACCCGGACCGGGTGGTGCTGCTGCCCACCAGCGCGCTGGACGAGGCGGGCATCGACCCCGAGATGGCGTGGATCGGAGCCCGCCTGCTGCTGGAGGAGCTGGGCGCGCTCGCCGCCGAGCGCGTGGCGCGCGACCCGAAGGGCCAGCTGCGGCCGTACGGCAGCTGCGACGCGCTCACCCTGCTCGGCGCCCGCAGCCTGCGCACCTCCCTGGCCAGCGCGGCCGGCGGCATGGGCGCGGCGGTCGTGCCGATGCGCCGCCGCGGCTGGACCCGGCTCGCCCTCATCGACCCGGCCTTCGGGCCGGCGGCTGCTGCCGCGACGCCGGCGCAGGACCGCGGCTTCGACCGACCGGTGCTGCTCACCTCCGACGAGCTGACGCTCGCGGCCGAGGGCGGTCGCCCCGAGGAGCTGGCGCTGCGGGACAAGCCCGCGCAGTCCTGGCTGAAGGACGTGCTCTACCACTAGCTCCGGGCTAGGAGCGGTCCGCGCCCTCGTCGTCGGAGGTGCGCACGTCCACCTCGTCGCGCCCGTCGAGCCGGGCCACCGTCTCGACCAGCGTGCGGGCGACCTCCTGCGCCGTCAGGCCGATCTCGGCGAGCACCTCCGCCCGGCTCGCGTGGTCGAGGAACCGCTGCGGGATGCCGAGGTCACGGGCGGGCACGTCGACGTCGGCGTCGCGGAGCGCCTGGCTGACCATCGAGCCGACGCCGCCGGTGCGACCGCCGTCCTCGACGGTGATGACGAGGCGGTACGACCGGGCCAGCCCGACGAGCTCGGCCGGCACCGGCGACACCCAGCGCGGATCGACGACGGTGACGCCGATCCCTTGTGCCGCAGCACGTTCCGCGACCTCGAGGCCGAGCCGCGCCATCGCGCCGACGGCGATCAGCAGCACGTCGTCGGAGGTCCCGCGGCGCAGCACGTCGACCGGGCCGAGCCGGTCGAGGGCGGGCACGTCGTCGCCGATCGCGCCCTTCGGGAAGCGCACCGCGGTGGGGCCGTCGTCGACGGCGAGCGCCTCGCGCAGCTCCTCGCGCAGCGTGGCGGCGTCGCGGGGCGCGGCGATCCGCATGCCCGGCACGATCTGCAGGATCGACAGGTCCCACATGCCGTTGTGGCTGGCGCCGTCCTCGCCGGTGACCCCGGCACGGTCGAGCACGAAGGTCACCGGCAGCGAGTGCAGCGCGACGTCCATCAGCGCCTGGTCGAAGGCCCGGTTGAGGAACGTCGCGTAGAGGCAGACGACCGGGTGCAGGCCGCCCATGGCGAGCCCGGCGGCGGACGTCACGGCGTGCTGCTCGGCGATGCCGACGTCGAAGGTGCGGTCGGGGTAGGCCTCGCTGAAGCGCAGCAGGCCGACCGGCTGGAGCATCGCGGCGGTGATGGCGACGACGTCCTGGCGCTCCGCGCCGATCGCGACCATCTCCTCACCGAGGACGCTGGTCCACCCGCGGGCGCTGGCGTTCATCGGCTTGCCGGTCAGCGGGTCGGTGACCGGCGCGACGCTGTGCAGGCAGTCGGCCTCGTCGTCGACCGCCGGCTGGTAGCCGAAGCCCTTGACCGTCACGGCGTGCACGATGACCGGACCGCCGAACGACTTCGCCTTGCGCAGCGCGGCTTCCATCGCACCGATGTCGTGACCGTCGATCGGTCCGTAGTACTTCAGCCCGAGGTCCTCGAAGAGCACCTGCGGCTGGAGGAAGTCCTTGAGACCGCGCTTCAGGCCGTGCAGCGCGGTGTAGACGGGAGTGCCGACGACAGGCGTCCGCGCCAGGGTCGTCTTGATGGTGTCGAGCGCCCGCTCGTAGCCCTGCGTCAGGCGCAGCGTCGCCAGGTGGTCGGCCAGCCCGCCGATCGTCGGGGAGTACGACCGGCCGTTGTCGTTGACCACGACGACGACCGGCAGGTTGCTGGCGGCGATGTTGTTGAGCGCCTCCCAGCACATGCCGCCGGTCAGCGCCCCGTCGCCCACGACGGCGACGACGTGCCGCCGCTCGCCGCGCAGCCGGTAGGCCTTCGCGAGCCCGTCGGCGTACGACAGGGCGGTCGAGGCGTGGCTGTTCTCGACCAGGTCGTGGTCGGACTCGGCGCGGCTCGGGTAGCCGGACAGGCCGTCCTTCTTGCGCAGCGTGTCGAAGCGGTCCAGCCGGCCCGTGACGAGCTTGTGCACGTAGGACTGGTGGCCGGTGTCCCACACGACCTTGTCGCGCGGGGAGTCGAAGACGCGGTGGATCGCCAGCGTCGTCTCGACCACGCCGAGGCTGGGCCCGAGGTGACCGCCGGTGCGGGAGACCGTGTCGACCATGACGTCGCGGATCTCCGCGGCCAGCACGGGCAGCTGGTCGGGCCGCAGGCGCTTGAGGTCGCCGGGGCCGGAGACGCTGTCGAGCAGGCTCACGGGCGGCTCTCTCTCTGGGTCAGGGGCCTTCGAGTCTAGAGGCGGGGGTGCCACCCTGCTGTTCGGACGCGGCGGCCTCACAGACGGGGGACGTGACGCTCCCCACGCAGCGCCGCGTCGACCAGGGCCACCTGGCGACCGACCGAGATCAGTCGCCGGCCCTCGCGCTCGTACGCCGCGATCGCCGCCTCGACCGCCTCGCCCGGGACCACGTCACGCAGCTCCGCCCGAGCGGTGCGGATCCCGTTGCGGGCCGCCTCGACCGCGGCGCCGACGTGCCCGGCGGCGAACCGCGCGAGGACGACAGGGTGCTTGCGCAGCACGTCGTACGCCCGGTACTCCGGCGGGCACAGGTCGAGCAGCCAGCCGATCGCGCTGCGCTCCCAGTCCGGTGCCTGCGGCGGCAGCACCGACTCGGGCCAGCCGGGCGGGACGAGCTGGGGCATGGAGGTCGCTCCGTGGGAGGTCAAGGCCTGGACGCCTGGTGTCGATGCAACCAGGGTGACCGAGCAGCTGGGAACGCCGGCCGACGCCGCGCTGCGCCTGCGCGCCGCGGTCCAGGCCCTCCGCGCGCCCCAGGCCGCCAAGCGCGCACCTGCGCCGCGGTCCTCGGTCTTCGGCCGGGCCGCCGCCGCGGTTCCCAGCGACACCCACCCGGCCGTCGACCGCACGGTGCTGGCCGCACGGCTGCGCAGCGTCGAGACCAGCGCCCTGCTGCCCGGGACCACCCTCGCCCTGCTGGTCGTCCCCAGCGCCGTGATCGCGGCCGAGCTGGCCGGCTCGTGCGAGCAGATGGTGCACGGAGGCGCGACCGTCGTCGTGCTCGGTCCGGGCCTGCCGCGGCGGGTGAGCGACCGGACCAAGCCGCTGACCGTTCCGCTGCGCGTCGACGACTTCCTTGCCGACGAGTGGGGACTGCTGGCGTGCGGCCCTGCCCGTCGGATCGCCTTCCTGGCCCGCCGCGAGGAGGACGACCGGGAGCACTGGCGCTGGCTGATCACCCGCGACGCGGTCGCCGTGCAGCGGGCCGGCACCGCGATCCTCGAGCGCGTCCCGTTCCTCCGCCTGCGCGTGCCGCTGCTCGGCTCCTAGACCGCAGCTCCCAGGGCGGCTTCGGCGGCACCGCGAGCTGCCTCGTGCCAGGCGTCGACCAGCGACAGCCGGGTGCGCCGCTCCAGCAGGTCCTCGACCGTGAGGGCGCCCTCGGCGTGCACGCCCCAGGCGAGCTCGACCCCCAGCACCGGCACACCGGGCGCGACCGGCTCGAGCAGCCGCGGGTCGTGCGCCGCCAGCGCCGCGACGTCGCCGGCCTCGGCGCCGTAGCGTCGTACCAGTCGGTCCGGGACGCCCGCCGGCACGGGCCCGACCGCTCCGACGAGCGGCAGCTCGCGGGTCCGGCACGGCGTCGCAGTGAGGTGGTCGACGGCGTCCTCGGCCATCTTCCGGTAGGTCGTGAGCTTGCCCCCGAGCACCGTCCAGAGGCCGTCGTCACCCCTCACGACGGCGTGCCGGCGGGACAGGTCGGCCGTACGTCCCTCCTCCGCGGCCAGCAGCGGGCGCACTCCGGCGAAGGTCCCGATCACATCGCTGCGGGACAGCGGGACGTGCAGCCCGCGACTGAGAGTGTCGAGCAGGAAGGCGATCTCGACTTCCTCCGCCCGCGGCACGTCCGGCAGCGGCCCGTCGAGCGGGTCGTCGGTGAGGCCGAGGTGCACGATGCCGTCGGGGTGCGGCAGCGCGAAGACGTAGCGGTTCGCCTGCCCCGGCACCGGCACCGTCATGGCGGCGGCCGGGTGCCCGAGCCGGGCCGCCGAGAGCACCACGTGGACGCCCTTGCTGGGACGCAGCCGGGTCTCCGGAGCGAGGGTGTCCGCCCAGGCGCCGGTGGCGTTGACGACCGCCTTCGCGCCGATGCGCAGGCTCGCGCCGGTGCGCTCGTCGCGGACCGTCGCGCCGGTGCCGTCGGCCTGCAGCGCGGCGGCGTAGGTGACGATGCGGGCGCCGTACGACGCGGCGGTCCGGGCCAGCGACACCACGAGGCGCGCGTCGTCCTCGAGCTGTCCGTCCCAGTTGAGCAGCCCGCCGCGCAGGCCGTCCCGGCGGACACCGGGAACCAGCCGCATCGTCTCGGCGCGGCTGATCCGGCGCGGGGTCGGCAGGGTGTCCCGCGAGGTGCGGGCGACCCGCCGGAGCACGTCACCGGCGCGGTGCCCGGCGTCGAACATCAGCCCGCCGCGACCGTCGACGTCGTCGCCGAGCGGCACCACCATCGGCAGCGGACGCACCAGGTGCGGGGCCGTCGTCGACATGAGAACGCCTCGCTCGCGGGCGCTCTCGAGCGCGAGGCCGACGTCGCCGGTCGCGAGGTAGCGCAGCCCGCCGTGCACGAGCTTGCTCGACCAGCGGCTGGTGCCATGGGCGAGGTCGGACTTCTCGACCAGGGCGACGGACAGGCCGCGGGAGGCGGCGTCGAGGGCGATGCCGCAGCCGGTCACGCCGCCACCGATGACGAGGACGTCCACCTCGGTGCTGCTCAGGTCGTCCAGGGACTCCGCACGTCGCTCGGCCGTCAGCCGCGGGCCGGCCATCAGCTCGGCTCCGGCAGCAGGTAGCCCTGCAGCAGCCGGCGCAGCTCCGCGCCGGTGTGCTCGCTCTTGTGCTGCGCGGCGATGATGCGCGCGCTGAAGACGAAGGACTGCGCGGTGAGCAGCAGGCACGTCGCGAGCAGCTGCGGGTCGCCCGCCCGCACGCTGCCCTCGCGCTGGCCCTCCGCGACCTGCGCCGCGACCAGCTCGACAGCGGCCCGCTGGCTGGAGCCGAAGCGGTCCACCACCAGGGGCAGCAGCAGCTCGGGGTCGAGGTCGAGCACCTTGCACCACAGCGGGTGCTGGGACAGCCGCTCGACGACGAGCACGCCCTCCTCCACCAGCCGCTCACGCGCCGTCGGCTGCGTCGCTGCCTCGATCCGCGCGCCCTCCATCAGGCCGAGCAGCTCGGCGCTCAGCAGGGCGGAGACGATCGCCGACAGGTCGCCGTACTGCCGGTACACGGTCATCCGGCTCACGCCGGCGCGGCGCGCGACGTCGGCGAGCGTGGTCCGCCGCAGCCCGACGTCCAGGACGCACGCGCGGGCGGCGTCGAGGATCGGGTCCGGCGGCGGGACGACGATGTGACGTTGTGACTCCATGTGTCACACTGTACGCATGCCGAGCTCCGTCGTCGCTGACCTGTCCCCGACCGGCTGGGGGGACCCGGCGCGTCGCACCGGGCTGCCGCCGCACGCCACCGCCTTCCTCCGGGACGAGCTCGGTGAGGCCCGGCCCACCCCGCCGACCGCTCCCCCGCCGCTCTCCCCGAGCGCGCTGCCCGAGCCCGCAGCAGTCGCGCTGCGCGCCGTCGTCGGCGCCGAGCACGTCCTCGTCGACGACGACGCCCGGCTGGTGCGCGCCGCCGGGCGCAGCTACCTCGACCTGCTCCGCCTGCGGGGCACCGAGGCCCTGGACGCGCCCGACGCCGTCGTCCTGCCGGGCACCGCGGCCGAGGTCGCGGGCGTGCTGCGGGCCTGCGCCGACGCGGGCGTCGCCCTGGTGCCCTTCGGCGGCGGCACGAGCGTCGTCGGCGGCGTCACCCCGCTGCGCGGCCGCTTCCCCGCCGTCGTCGCGCTCGACCTGCGCCGGATGGACCGCCTTGTCGGCGTCGACGAGCAGTCCCGGACAGCGACCTTCGAACCGGGGGTGCGGGGACCCGACGCGGAGCGGCTGCTCGCGGCGTACGGCCTGACGCTCGGGCACTTCCCGCAGTCCTACGAGCACGCGACGCTCGGCGGCTACGCGGCCACCCGCAGCGCCGGCCAGGCCTCCACGGGCTACGGCCGGTTCGACGAGCTGGTCGTCGGGGTCGAGCTGATGACGCCGGCCGGGCCGCTGCGCCTCGGCCGGGGCGCCGCCACCGCCGCTGGACCGGACCTGCTCGGCCTGGTCCTCGGTAGCGAGGGCGTCCTCGGCGTCGTCACCTCCGTCACCGTGCGCGTCCGTCCCGTGCCCGCCGAGAAGCGCTACGAGGGGCTGTTCTTCCGGTCCTGGGCCGAGGGCTGCGCGGCGCTGCGCGAGATGGAGCAGGAGCGGGTCGCCCCCGACGTCGCGCGGCTGTCCGACCCGGACGAGACGCGCGCCCAGCTGGCCCTTGCCGGCAGCGGCGGCCTCAAGGGCCGGCTGGGCCGCACGGTGCTGCGGGTCCGCGGCTACAAGGGCGGCTGCCTCGCGGTCTTCGGCTGGGAGGGCACCGAGTCCGGCGTCGCCGCACGGCGCAAGGCGTCGCTCTCGGTCGCCGCGCGCCACGGCGCCTTCGTCGTCGGCACGTCTGTCGGCGAGAGGTGGGAGCACGGCCGGTACGACGGGCCGTACCTGCGCGAGGACCTGCTCGACGCGGGCTACCTCGTCGAGACGCTCGAGACCTCGGCGACCTGGTCGCGCCTCGACGCGACCCACGCCGCCGTCCGCACCGCCCTGTCCGAGTCGCTCCCCCGCTCGATCGTGATGTGCCACGTGAGCCACCTCTACGCGCACGGCGCGTCGCTGTACTTCACCGGCCTGACCGCGCGCTCGACCGACGACCCGGTCGGCCAGTGGCAGCGCGCCAAGGACGCGGCCTGCGCGGCCATCGTCGCGAGCGGTGCGACGATCACGCACCACCACGCCGTCGGCACCGACCACCGCGACTGGATGACCGACGAGGTCGGCGCGCTCGGCGTGGAGGTGCTGCGGGCGGTCAAGACGACGCTCGACCCGACCGGGGTCCTCAACCCCGGCAAGCTGATCCCGACCCGAGAGGACTGACGTGCGCCGACTGCAGCTGGTCGTCAACCCGGCGGCGGGCGGCGGGCGGGCGTCCACGCTCCTGCCGTCGGTCGAGGCCGCGCTGCGCAGCGCCGGACACGACCTCGTCGTCACGCCGACGACCTCGCTCGAGCACGCCGACGAGCTCACCGCGCAGGCCGTCGCCGCCGACCGGGTCGCCGTCGCGATGGGCGGCGACGGGATCGTCGGACGCGTCGCCGGCGGGGTCGCTCGCGCAGGCGGCGTGCTCGGCGTGCTCCCCGGCGGGAGGGGCAACGACTTCTGCCGCGCGACCGGGCTCCCCCAGGACCCGGTCGAGGCCTGCGCAGTCCTGTCCAGCGGCGTCGAGCAGCCCGTGGACCTCGGCGTCGTCACCAGCGCCGAGGGCGAGGCGGTCTTCTTCGGCATCGCCAGCATCGGCTTCGACAGCGACGTGCAGGAGCGGGTGCTCACCAGCAAGGTGCCGCTCGGCCAGCTCGTCTACCTCTACGGCTCGCTCGCGACGGTCGCGACCTGGAAGCACGCGAGCTTCACCTGCACCGCCGACGGCACGCCGTTCGAGGTGCACGGCTGGTCGGTCGCCGTCGCCAACTCCGGCATCTACGGCGGAGGCATGCACCTCGCGCCGGACGCCTCGCTGCACGACGGCCTGCTCGACGTGGTGACCTCCGCCGCGACCGGCAAGGTCGCCTTCCTGCGGGCCCTCCCCAAGGTCTTCAAGGGGACGCACGTGGAGGAGCCGTCGATCTCGGTGCGCCGCGCCTCGGTCGTCCAGCTGGACGCCGACCGGCCGTTCCGGGTCTTCGCCGACGGCGACCCGGTGGGCACGCTGCCGGCCACGGTGACCGTCCGTCCCGGTGCGGTGCGGGTGCTGCTGCCGCCCACCTGACAGGCTGTGCGGCGTGCCATCCACGAATCGACTGGTCAAGCGCGTCGTCCTCGGCCGCGCGCTGCGCACCGACCTCCAGCACGAGCAGGCCCTGCCCAAGCGGCTCGCCCTGCCGATCTTCGCCAGCGACCCCCTGTCGAGCGTCACGTACGCGACCCAGGAGCTGCTGGTGGTGCTCACCCTCGGCGGGCTCGCCTACCTCTACCTGACCCCCTACCTCGCCGCCTGCGTGGTCGTGCTGCTGACCGTCGTGGTGCTGTCCTACCGCCAGCTCGTGCATGCCTACCCGACCGGTGGTGGCGACTACGAGGTCGCGTCGAAGAACCTCGGCCGGCGCAGCGGCGGGGTCGTCGCGAGCGCCCTGCTCGTCGACTACGTCCTGACCGTCGCCGTCTCGGTCTCGGCGGGCGTGGACAACATCATCAGCGCCGCGGAGGGGCTCGCCGACCATCGGGTCGCGCTCGCCCTCGGCTTCGTGGTGTTCCTGACCGCCATGAACCTGCGCGGGGTCAAGGAGTCCGGCAAGGTCTTCGCCGTCCCGACCTACGGCTTCGTGCTGGGCGTCGCGGTGATGATCGGGTTCGGGCTCGTGCAGGCGTTCAGCGGCGAGGCACCCCAGGCAGAGAGCGCGTCCTACACGGTGGTCCCCGAGGAGGGCAAGGACGAGCTGGTCGGCCTGGCCTTCGTCTTCCTCGCGCTGCGGGCCTTCGCCTCGGGCTGCACGGCGCTCACCGGCGTCGAGGCCATCGCCAACGGCGTGCCCGCCTTCCGCAAGCCCAAGAGCCGCAACGCCGCCACGACGCTGGCGCTCATGGGCACCATCGCGATGTCGATGTTCATCGGCATCACCGCCCTCGCGATCATCGCCGACGTCCGCTACTCGGAGCACCCCTCCGAGCAGTTCGTGGAGTTCCAGGACGGCGACGTCCAGCGCAGCGTGATCGCGCAGATCGCCTCCGCGGTCTTCGGCGACGGCAGCCCCGGCTTCTTCTACCTGCAGGTGATGGCCGCCGGCATCCTCATCCTGGCCGCGAACACCGCGTTCAACGGGTTCCCCCTGCTCGGCTCGATCCTGGCGCAGGACCGGTACCTCCCGCGGCAGCTGCACACCCGTGGCGACCGCCTCGTCTACAGCAACGGCGTCCTGCTGCTCGCGGTCTTCGCGGGTCTGCTGATCGTGGCCTTCGACGCGAGCGTGACCCGGCTGATCCAGCTCTACATCATCGGCGTCTTCACGTCCTTCACCTTCGGCCAGGCCGGCATGGTGAAGCACTGGAACACCGTGCTGCGCAAGGGCGCGGTGACCTCGGACAAGCGCGGCGCCGTGAAGCGGAGCCGGGCGATCAACGCGCTCGGCGCGAGCCTGACCGGGCTGGTCCTGGTCATCGTGACGATCACGAAGTTCACCCACGGCGCCTACCTCGTGCTCATCGCCATGCCCATCCTCTACACGATCATGCGCGGCATCCACCGCCACTACGAGCGGGTCGCCGAGGAGCTCGAGCCCGACGACGAGCTCATCCCGCTGCCCAGTCGCAACCACGCCGTGGTGCTGGTCTCGAAGCTGCACGCGCCGACGCTGCGCGCGCTGGCCTACGCACGCGCGACGCGACCGCACGACCTCACGGCGCTCACCGTCGAGGTCGACAAGGACGAGTCACGCGCGCTGCAGGAGGCGTGGGAGCGCCGCGCGCTGCCGGTGCCGCTCACCGTCATCCACTCGCCCTACCGCGAGATCACCCGCCCGGTGCTCGACTACGTGCGCGACCTGCACCGCAGCAGCCCCCGCGACGTCGTGACCGTCTTCATCCCGGAGTACGTCGTCGGCCACTGGTGGGAGCAGCTGCTGCACAACCAGAGCGCGCTCCGGCTGAAGGCCCGGCTGCTGTTCCAGCCCGGCGTCATGGTGACGAGCGTGGCCTACCAGCTGCGCTCGTCCGAGCACCGGCGCGCGCAGGACGAGGCCGAGGACGCCGCCGGGGCGACGCGGCGCGGCACCCCGGACTAGCGCTTGCCGGGTCCGATCCCCAGCTCGCCCAGCGCACCGGTGATGTCGGTCGGCACGAACCAGACCTTGTTGGCCTCGCCCTCAGCGATCCGTGGCAGCAGCTGGGTCCGCTGGAACGCCAGCACCGAGTCGTCGACGCCGGCTGCCTTGATCGCGTCGACGACCATCGCGATCGCCTTGGCCTCGCCCTCGGCCCGCAGCAGCGCCGACTGCTTGTCGGCCTCGGCCCGCAGGATGGTGGCCTGCTTGTCGGCCTCGGCGTTGAGCACCGCGGCCTCCTTCTGGCCCTGGGCGGACAGCACCGCCGACTGCTGCTGACCCTCGGCGGTGAGGATCGCCGCGCGCTTGCCGCGGTCGGCCCGCATCGCCTGCTCCATCGCGTCGCGGATGGTGGGCGGCGGCTCGATCCCCCGGATCTCGACCCGGTTCACCTTCACGCCCCACTTGCCGGTCGCCTCGTCGAGCACGGTCGCGAGCCGCTCGTTGATGTGGTCGCGACCGGTCAGCGCCTCCTCGAGCTGCATCCCTCCGACGACGTTGCGCAGCGTCGTCACGACGAGCTGCTCGATCGCGACGACGACGTTCTCGATCTTGTACTGCGCGGAGGCCGGGTCGGTGATCGAGTAGTAGATGACCGAGTCGATCCCGACCACCAGGTTGTCGCGGGTGATGACGGCCTGCGGCGGGAAGCCGACGACCTGCTCGCGGATGTCCATCCGGGTGCGCACCCTGTCGAGCACCGGCACCAGCAGGTGGATGCCCGGCTCGAGGGTGCGGCTGTACTTGCCGAGCCGCTCGATGACGAACACCGACGCCTGCGGCACGATCCGCACGGTCTTGAGCAGGGCCACCACGACGAGGGCCGCGAGGACGAGGACGACGAGCCCAGCAGGGTCCACGACGGGAGCCCCTTCCGTGTCAGGTGTGCGGGAGGTCCGGGGAGTAGACGAGCAGCGTCGCGCCCTCGACGGCAGCGACGCTGACCGGCAGCCCGGCGTCGATGGGGCCGGTGCCGGCGTACGGCCGGGCGCGCCACAGCTCGCCGTTCAGCCGGACCTGACCGCTCAGGTCGGTGACCTTCTCGACCACCATCGCGGTCGAGCCGGTGAGCGCGCGGGCGTCGGTGTGCGAGCCGTCGTCACCGGAGAGCAGCATCCGCTGGACGGGCTTGCGGGCGAAGGCGAGCAGCGCCACGCTGGAGCCGGCGAAGACCAGGCCCTGCACCAGCGCCGGCGCGCCGAGGAAGGCGACCACGGCGGTGATCAGCGCCGCCGCGCCCAGCAGCCCGAGCACGATCGTGAGCGTGAACATCTCGGCGACGACCAGCCCGATGCCCGCCAGCAGCCACACCAGGTCCTCCACGGACCGACCCTATCCCCGCGAGCCCCGCCCGCCAGGCAGGATCGTGGGGTGACCGCCCCCGTACGCACCTTCAAGGTGCGCCGTCGCGTGACCTCCGGTCAGGCCGACGCCCTCGCCCGCCTGCTGCCGGTGCACGGGGTCGACCCCGCCCGGCCGCTCGAGCCGGCCGAGGTCTTCGGGCGGGTGGCGCCGCTCGTGCTCGAGATCGGCTCCGGCATGGGCGAGGCGACAGCGACGATGGCCGCGGCCGACCCGGACCGCGACGTGCTCGCGGTCGAGGTGCACACGCCCGGCCTGGGCACGCTGCTGCGCCGGATCGAGGACGCCGGGCTGACCAACGTGCGCGTGCTCGAGGCGGACGCTCGCGAGGTGCTGACCGACCTGCTCGCGCCGGGGAGCCTGGACGAGGTGCGGGTCTTCTTCCCCGACCCCTGGCCCAAGGCGCGGCACGCCAAGCGCCGCCTGGTCACCGACGGCTTCGCCTCTCTGGTCGCCTCCCGGCTGCGTCCCGGCGGCCGGCTGCACGTCGCCACGGACTGGGCGTCGTACGCCGCGCAGGTCGAGCAGGTGCTCGCCGCCAGCGAGGAGTACGACGTCGTCGCACGGGACCGCGGCGCCCGGCCGGTGACCCGCTTCGAGCAGCGCGGCCTCGACGCCGGGCGGTCGCCGTACGACGTCGTCGCCCGGCGCCGCTGAGCCAGGGAACCGGCGAGCGGCGGCCGGGAGGAAGCGCGTGCACCTCAGCCACACACCGGGACCGACTGGCCCTGCAGCCCCTCCGGGCTGCCGAGGTGCACGTTGCTCCTCCCACGGACGTCGACCGTCCAGTCCTGCTGGTTCACGCTGGCCCGGGCTCTCCGCACCGGCCAGTCAGGTGGAGGTGGACGGCGAAAGCCCGTGAGTGCGGTGACGGCACCTGGAAGGTCGGCTAGCAGGTCCCGAGAGCGGCCGCGAGCGCGTCGCGCTCGGCGGTCGTGACCGAGAGGTCCCAGGCCTTCTTGAGCGCCGCCCACTCGCGGGCGTAGCCGCACGCGTCGACGCTCGGCAGCCACGCCTCGGGGGCGCGGTCCGCACGCGCCGCGGCGGTGCCGTTCGAGACGACCTTCAGCTGGTCCACCACGTTGGCGAACTGCTCGCGCTTCGCGGCGTCCCAGGTGTCGCCGCCGGAGGCGTGCGCGTTCGGCAGCGGGACGACGTGCACGGCACGCACCTCCTCGACGGCGGAGTGCTGGGTGCCGCCCCACGGGTCGCGCCAGAGGCCGTCGACGACGCTGCAGCCGTCCTCCGAGAGCGTGGGCTCGAAGACGTCGGCGTCCGCGAGCGCCTGCTCGGCGGTGTCGAGGCAGCTGCCGGTCGGGAACGGCCAGGCCGCGGCGTCGTACGGCGCGCTGCTCCGCTCCGCCACCCGCAAGCCCTGCAGCTCCGGCGGCAGCTCGCCGGAGGTGCCGGCTCCGGTGAACCAGCCGGCGACGTCGGCCAGCAGGTGCGCGCTGCGCAGCGTGTAGAGCGTGACACCGCCGCCGTCGCCGAGCGTGGCGAGAGCGGCGTTGGCGACGGTCTGGCCGACCCGCTCGAGGTTGAGGTTGGAGGACGCCCCGACGGTGCCCTGACCGGTCGGGAGGACCTGCACGAAGCCACCCGCGACCGGAGCGGTCGCCGTGACGGTGAGCACGACGGCGCTCACGCCGTCGGCGGGGATGCCCGCGCGACCCCGGGGCGACAACGGGACCTGCGCGCCGTCGCCCGGCTTGGTTCCGCTGCGCGTGTCGAGCAGCCGCTCGGGCGTGACCGGCACGAAGAGCCCTGTGCCCGAGGGCGTTCCGCTGTCGTCGGTGAACCAGCCGGCCACGTCGGCCAGCACGTGCGTGCCGCTCGAGCTGTAGACGTCGACGGCACCGCCGTCGCCCACGGGGACGACGACGAGGTTCGCGACGGTCTGCCTCGCGACGACGTTGAGGTTGGACGACGAGCCCGCCGGGGTGCTGCCGGCGGACGGCATGACCTGCACGAAGCCGGACGCCGGGGCGCCGGTCGCGGTCACGTTCAGGGCCACCGCCGAGACGCCGCTTCCGGGGACCCCGCCACGTCCGGTGACCTGCACGGTGATGGCGGATCCCTTGCCCACCATGGCCTTCGGGGCACCGACGCCGGTGCGGGTGTCGAGGATGCGGTCCGGGGTCAGCGGCCGGTAGCGGCCGGCGGCGGTCTCGCCGGAGGCGAGGAAGTAGCCGGAGACGTCCGCCAGCAGGTGGCCGCCGCCGTGCGTGTAGAGCGTGATGCGACCGCCGTCGCCCACCGGGGCCGTGACGAGGACGGGGACGGTCTGCCCGCGGCTCAGCACGTTGAGGTTGGAGGAGGCGCCCTCGACGCCCTGTCCGGTCGGGTAGACCTGCACGAAGCCCGGCCCGGTGGCGGCGGTCAGCGTGACGTTGAGGACCACGGCGGTGACGCCGGTCGCGGGCACCCCGCCGGCACCGGTGGCCTGCAGGACGACCGAGCCCTTCGGCGGCACGATCGCCCTCGGCGCGCCCTTGCCCTCGCGGGTGTCGAGGACGCGCGTCGGCGGCAGCGGCACGAAGCGGGAGGTGCCGGCGGCCAGGTCGGCCTCGGTCACCGCGGGCTGCTGGGCAGCCCCGCTGTCGGCCGTGCCCTCGCCCGCCGCTCCCGGGTCGACGACGAACGGGTCGTCGATCGGGACGAAGTCGGTCGGGACGTCGATGTCCTCGAGGAACGTCTCCTGGGCCAGTCCCGGACCGGCGAGACCGGTCACGAGCAGCACGGACAGGGCGAAGCAGGTGGTCACACGGCGCATGCCAGTCCTTCGACCCGCCGGACCGCGCTCCTGAGCGGCCCCGGCAGATCTGACTACATCGGGCCAGGCGAGAGCACCGCGACCAGCTCGACGTGCTCGGTCATCGGGTAGAGGTCCAGCGCCCGCAGCGACTCCAGCTGCCAGCCGGCGTCCAGCAGCACCCGCAGGTCGCGGGCGAACGACCCGGCGTCGCAGGCGACGTAGGCCATCCGGCGCGGGCGCAGCGCGGCCAGCGCCCGGGTGACCTCGATGCCGGCCCCCGCGCGCGGCGGGTCCAGCACGACCAGGTCGGGACGGCCGAGCCGGCGCACGGTGCCCGGGTCGACAGGAGCGGTCCGGATCCGCACCTGCGGCAGGTCGGCGGTGTTGCGCGCCGCGTCGGCGCACGCCCGCGCGTCGGACTCGACCGCGACCACGCTGCCGGTCTCCCCCACGCGCTCGCCGATCAGCGCGGCGAACAGCCCGACACCGGCGTAGAGGTCCACGGCCGACTCGCCCGGCTGCGGGTCGAGCCCGTCGAGGACCGCCGACGCCAGCGCGGCGGCCGCGCCGGGGTGGACCTGCCAGAAGCCGCCTGCGGCGACCTCGTACGACCGGCCGAGCACGGTGTGCCGCAGCCCGTGCGGGACGCGCACCGGGCGGCCGTCGACCACGACGCCGGCGTCGAGGTCGGGGAGCTCCACCCGCCGTCCGGCCACGCTGACCAGCCGCTGCTCGCCCTCGGCCGCCACCTCGACGCCCGAGGCTCCGGGCCAGGGCAGCCGCTCCGCGCCGACCGCCGCCACGTCCTCGGTCGCGATCAGGCAGCCGTCGACCGGCTGGAGCTCGTGCGAGCGGTGCTTGCGGAAGCCGGCGACGCCCGTGCCGTCGACGGCCAGCTGGATCCGGGTGCGCCAGCGCAGCCCGTCGACGTCACCGGCGACCGGCTCCACGACGACGGAGCGCTCCACCTTGGCCACCCGCCGCAGCTGCTCCTCGACGAGCTGCGCCTTGAGCAGCCTCTGCGCAGGAAGACCGACGTGCTGGAAGTCGCACCCCCCGCAGCGGCCGGGACCGGAGTACGGGCAGGGCGGCTCCACCCGGTCGGCCGACGCCTGCAGCACCTCCACCGCGTCGGCCCGCAGGAAGTGCGCGGTCTGCGAGGTGACGACCGCTCGTACCCGCTCACCCGGCAGCCCGTGCCGGACGAAGACCACCCGGCCGTCGGGCGCGCGCGCCACGCAGGCGCCCCCTGCCGCCGGCGCTCCGAGCTCCAGCTCGAGGACGTCGTCCGGGGTCTCGCTCGCGGCAGGCACGACGGCAGAGCGTACGGCCGGCTCCTGCGCGTGTAGCGTCCCTGCTGGCCTGCCGCGAGGGCGGTGGGCCCTCGGACAGGGAGCGGGCCGTGCACGTCGTGATCATGGGCTGCGGCCGGGTGGGCTCGGCCCTCGCCCGCAGCCTCGAGGGCCTCGGCCACTCGGTGGCCGTGATCGACCGCGACGCCAGCGCGTTCCGCCGGCTGTCCGCCGACTTCGCCGGCCGCAAGGTCACCGGCATCGGCTTCGACCGCGACACGATGCTCGAGGCCGGCATCGACCGGGCGCACGCCTTCGCCGCCGTGTCCTCGGGCGACAACTCGAACATCATCGCCGCGCGCGTCGCCCGCGAGACCTTCGGCCTCGACAACGTCGTCGCCCGCATCTACGACGCCAACCGCGCCGCCGTCTACCAGAAGCTCGGCATCCCGACCGTCGCGACGGTCCGCTGGACCGCCGACCAGGTGATCCGCCGGCTGCTCCCCGAGGGCGAGGCCACCGAGTGGCGCGACCCCAGCGGCCGGGTCGTCCTGGCCGAGGTGGCGTACGCCCCCGAGTGGATCGGCCAGCGCATCACGCGGGTCGAGGAGGCGACGGGCTCCCGCGTCGCCCTGCTGACGCGGCTCGGCGAGGGCATGCTGCCGCACGGCGAGAGCGTCCTGCAGGAGGGCGACCTGCTGCACGTCACCGCGGCCGGCGAGCGGCTCGACGACGTCGTCCGCGTCCTCGCCGTCGCACCGCAGGGGGAGAGCTGATGCGCGTCGCCATCGCGGGCGCCGGCAACGTCGGCCGCTCCATCGCCACCGAGCTGCTCGGCAACGGGCACGAGGTGCTGCTCATCGAGCGCGAGCCGCGCGCCATGAAGGTCGACAGCGTCCCGACCGCCGAGTGGCTGCTGGCCGACGCGTGCGAGCTCGACACCCTGGTGACCGCCCGGCTGCAGACCTGCCAGGTCGTGGTCGCCGCTACCGGCGACGACAAGGTCAACCTCGTCGTGTCGCTGCTGGCCAAGACGGAGTTCGGGGTCGACCGGGTGGTGGCCAAGGTCAACCACCCCAAGAACGAGTGGCTGTTCAACGAGTCGTGGGGCGTCGACGTCTCGGTGTCGTCCCCCCGGCTGCTGGCCGCCGTGGTCGAGGAGGCGGTCTCCGTCGGCGACCTGGTCCGCCTGCTCACGTTCCAGAAGGGCGAGGCCAACCTCGTCGAGCTCACGCTCGCCGACGACGCGCCGATGGTCGGCCGGCTGGTCGGCGACATCCCGCTGCCCAACGACGCCGCGCTGGTCGCGATCCTGCGCGAGGGCAGGGTCATCGTGCCCACCCCCGACGCCGCGCTCGAGGGCGGCGACGAGCTGCTGCTGGTCGCGACGACCGAGGTCGAGGGCGAGCTCAACCAGCTCCTCGGCGACCACCCCCAGCGCAAGCCCTCCGCCGGGTCCTGAGCGGTCAGCCCTCGGCCGGCTCCAGGAGCTGCTTGAGGGTCAGCAGGTCGCGCCGGATCGCCGAGACGTCGGCCTCGACGTCCTCGTCGGTGACCCCGAGCAGCGGCCGGAGCGTGAAGACGACCTCGCACTCGTCACCGTCGGGGAGCACCCGCAGCGGGTTGTAGAAGGCGGTGCCGTCCGGCAGGACGACGGTGTGGTCGAGCACGCCGAGGTCGTTGCGGGCCACGAACTCCAGCGTCATGTCGTCGCTGACGCCGGCTGCCCACGCCGGCAGGTTCGCCGGGTCGCGGATGAAGGAGTACGCCCGGTCGGCCGGGCAGCGGATGCGCTGGGAGACGTGGACCGATCCCGTCACGCGCTCGCCGGCTCCTCGTCGGCCTCGGGCAGCGCGTCCGAGGTCGGCAGGCCCGCGCGACGCACCAGCACGACGGTCAGCACCACGGCGCCGACGATGAGCGGCCACTTCACGGCGTTGACGACGATGAGCAGCAGCCCGTCGTTGTCGCCGTCGCGGGTGTAGACGAACGCCGCCACCCCGGCCCGGATGAAGAAGGTCAGCGTCCAGAACGCCGTGGCGAGCCGGCACGCCCGGCGCAGCGGCTCGTGCACCTTCCACGCGGCGTAGCGCGGGTCGTACGCGGTGAGGGCGTAGGCCACGGCCGGCTTGCCGATCAGCAGCGACACCAGGAAGGCGACACCGGTCAGGCCGGTGGTGATGATGCCCGGCAGGAAGAAGCCCTCCCCCGTGCCGGTCGCCCGGGCGAAGACGACGGCGATCGCCAGGCCGAAGAAGCCGCTGAAGGCCTGCTGGACCGACTCCCCGCGCGCCCGCCGGAGGACGACGACGAGCATCCCCGCGACCAGCGACAGCACGATCGGGATCGTCAGGTCGCCGTCGCCGACGAGGTTGGCGAGCACGAAGACCGTCGCGGGCACGGCGCTGTCGAGCAGGCCGCGCAGGCCGCCCATCTGCGCGAGCAGCGACTCGGTGTCGACGGCGCGCGGCTCAGACAAGGGTCGGCCGCAGCTCGTACTCCGCGTTGTAGAGCGTGGGGCGGCCGTCGTGGGTCGTCAGCCGGCCGCGGGCGACCAGGGAGCGACCGCACTCGATGCCGCCGATCCGCCGGCGCCCCAGCCAGATCAGGGTCACCGAGCCCGTCCCGTCGTAGAGCTCGGCCTCGAGCGTGGGCACGCCGGCGCGAGGTCGGAGGGTGACGGCGCGGAGCGTCCCGGCGACGGTCACCGGCTCGCCCTTGCAGCACTGGGAGACGGCGGTGGCGCCGACCGACGCCAGCTCACCGCGCAGCTCGCGGTCGGCGACCTCGGCGTCGCCCTCGGTCAACCGGGCCACGGCTCGGCGGAAGCGTCCTGACACGACCTCAGACTACGCCCGGTCAGCGGATCTCGGTGATCTCCGGACCGCGCTCCGGCGGCGGCAGCGGCGCCGGAGTCCCGTTCCCCGCCGCAGCCTCGGCCGCAGCGGCCTCCTGCGCCGCCGTGACCTCCTTGGGCAGCCGCAGCGGCAGCGGGTCGCGCACGGCCATCGCCTCGGAGCCGCGCACGACGACGCAGGCGCGCAGCGCGTCGAGCAGCGGCGCGGCAGCCTCGGCGTCGGTCGCCGCAGGACCGGTCAGCAGGGCGCGCAGGAACCAGCGCGGACCGTCGACGCCGACGAAGCGGGCGGGGGCGAGCGAGCGCCCCTGACCGGGGACCTCGGTGGGCACGCTGGCGTGCAGCTCGGTGCCGTACGGCCCTGCGGCATCGGCGGCGGAGCCGCCGCTCTCCCGCAGCGCCGCGGCGATCTCGTCGCGCACCTCGTCCCAGATGCCGGACCGCCGCGGGGCGGCGAAGGCGTTGACCTGCATGGCGCTGGTGCCCTGCACGAGCGTGGCGGCGACGACCTCGCCCTCCGGGCTGACGTCGACGCGCACCTCGGTGCTCGGGGGCACCGGCACGCGCAGGCCACCGAGGTCGATCCGGTTCAGCTCGTCCTCGGGCGCGTCGGCCTCGTCCCACGGCCCCTCCGGGCGCGCGGGCTCGACCGGGGCCGGCTCCTCGACCGGAGCGGCAGCCTCCTCGACGACGGCCTCGACCTCGGTCTCGTCGGCGTCCTGGTTCTTGCGACGACGGAACACGCTCATCCTCCCGCTCCGGCCGGCACGACCGGACCCGCACCGCTCTCGGCATGGCCCCCGGTGGAGCCGTGCCCTCCTGCCCCGCGGGAGGAGTCCGGCAGCTCGCCGGTCACCTCCCGCCACGCGACCTGCTCGACCCGCTGCACGACCAGCTGCGCGACCCGGTCGAGCCGGCGCAGCACCAGGGTCGAGCGCGGGTCGTGGTTGATGACGACGACCTTGACCTCGCCGCGGTAGCCCGCGTCGATGGTGCCGGGCGCGTTGACGAGCGACACGCCGTGGTGCGCGGCCAGCCCCGACCGCGGGTGCACGAAGGCGGCGTAGCCCTCCGGCAGCGCCATGGCGATCCCGGTGGGCAGCACCGCCCGCTCCCCCGGCGCCAGCTCGGCGTCCTGGGTGGTGACCAGGTCGCAGCCCGCGTCGCCCGGGTGGGCGTAGCTCGGCAGCGGGACCTCGGGGTCCAGCCGGCGCACGTCCACGTGGAGCACCGCCGCACCGCCCTCCTGCTGCCGGGTCCGGGATCGGACCGGGCACGACCGTACCCGCGCGCCGCCGTACCGTCGGACCATGACGTACGAGGAACGACTGGGAGCGCCGGCCGTCTGGTGGCTCGGCGGGCTCGGCCTGGCCGTGCTCCTCGCGGCCGGCATCCACTCCGGCGGCTCCGGCGCGCGGGCGGTCGTGCCGTACGTCGTCCTCCCGGCGCTCGCCGCCGCCTGGCTGGCCCGTGCCTCGCGCGGGCGGATCGCCGTCGTCGACGGGGTGCTGCACGTGCCGGGCGCGCGCATCCCGATCGACGCCCTGGGCGGCGTCACGCCGCTGGACCGCGAGGCGACCCGCCAGGTGCGGGGACCGCTCGCAGAGCCGCTGGCCTTCGTGACGACCCGGCCGTGGCTGCCGGCGTCGGTACGGCTGCAGGTCGAGGACCCCGAGGACGACACGCCGTACTGGCTGGTCGGCACCCGCCGGCCGCAGGAGCTGGCGGCTGCCGTGGTCGCAGCGCGCGAAGTGTCCGGCTGACCCGTCCGGGGCAGGGGCTCGACACGGGCAGGACGGACGAGAGGGACGGCTCCATGGCACTCGGGTCGAAGCTGGTCGGCATCGGTACGGGCATCGCGGTGCGCAAGATCACCGACAAGGCGCTCAGCGGGGCGTGGCGCAGGACCCGGCACCAGGAGCCGCCGGCGGACCCGGCAGCGCCGGGCACGCCCTGGGCGGAGGCGCTGTCCTGGGCGGCGGCGAGCGGCGTCGCGATGGCCGTGGCCCGCCTGCTCGCGACCCGCGGCACGGCGACCGCCAAGATGAAGCTGACCGGCAAGGCGCCGGAGGGCCTCGAGGGTCCGGGCGGCAGGCGCGCCCGGGCCTGAGCCCGACCCGCTGCTGGAGGCGACGGTGGACCCCACGCTCGACCCGGACGACGTCGCCTTCGCGGGCGTCCTCGGCCAGCGCGCTCTGCTGCGCGACGGACGGCTCACCGCCGTCGAGCTGCTCGACCTGGCGCTGGCCCGGATCGACCGGCTCGACGGACGGCTGAACGCCTTCCGCACGCTGTTCCGGGAGAGCGCCCGCGCCGAGGCCGAGGCGGCGGACGCCGCGCTCGCCGCGGGCGACGAGCGGCCGCTGCTCGGCGTGCCGATCGCGGTCAAGGACAACGTGGCCGTCGCGGGCCACGCGCCCGGCATGGGCACCGGCTCGCCCGAGCCGGTGGCCGGCCGCGACGCCGAGCAGGTGCGCCGGCTGCGCGCCGCGGGAGCGGTCGTCGTCGGCACGACCCACCTGCCGGAGCTCGCGCTGTGGCCGTTCACCGAGTCGCAGACCTGGGGCGCCACCCGCAACCCGTGGAGCCTCGACCACACGACCGGCGGGTCGTCGGGTGGCTCCGCCGCCGCCGTCGCAGCCGGCATGGTGGCCGCCGCGACGGCCTCGGACGGCGGCGGGTCGATCCGCATCCCCGCCGCCTGCTGCGGGCTGGTCGGCCTCAAGCCGCAGCGCGGCCGGGTCCCGCTGGCCCCCGACACCGAGCACTGGCACGGCCTGTCCGTCGCCGGCATCCTGACCCGGACCGTCGCCGACTGCGCCCTGGTGATGTCGGTGCTCACCGACGGCGAGCTCCCTGCGGCCGTCGCCCCGGAGCCGACCGGCCTGCGCATCGCCTGGTCGGTGAAGACGCCGGTGCCGAGCCCGGTCTCCCCCGCCGTCCGAGGGGCGCTGGACGGCACCCTGGAGGTGCTGCGCGGCCTGGGGCACACCGTGCTGCAGGCCGACCCGTCGTACGCCGGGGTCCAGCAGTCCTTCCTGGTCCGCTACGCCCGGGGCGCGCGGGACGACCTGGTCCGGCTGGTCGACCCGAGCCGCACCGAGCCGCGCACCCGCGCCGTCGCCGCGATCGGCCAGCGGATGCCGGACCGGCTGCTCGCCCGCGCCCGCCGCTGGGGCGACCAGGCGGCCGCGCGGCTCGCGACCCTGCCGGGCGACGCCGACGTGCTGGTCACGCCGACGCTGGCCACCCCGCCGGTCCGCATCGGGACGTTCACCGGCCGGGCGACGCTGGCGAAGGTCGGCCGCTTCGTGCCGTTCACCCCGGCGTGGAACGTCACCGGGCAGCCCGCGGTCTCCGTGCCCGCCGGCGCCACGGCCGACGGGGTGCCGCTCGCGGTCCAGCTCGTCGGGCGGCCGGGGAGCGAGGAGCTGCTGCTGGCCCTCGCCGCCCAGCTCGAGCGCGTCACCGGGTTCGCCGACCGCCGGCCGCCGCTCTGAGCGGCGTGCCCTCCCGTGTCGGCCCGGCGACGGTGAGTAGCGTTCGCGGCGTGACCTCAGCGGCCCCTGCCCTCGGCCCCGGACTCGACGCGCTGCTCAGCAGCCGGCTCCGGCGCGGCCTGACCGGGACGGTGCTCGAGAAGCGCACCGCCACCATCGTGTTCGACGCCACCGACGGCGGGGTGTGGACCGTCGAGATCGGCAACGGGCGCGGCCGCGCGCGCCGCGGGTCCGCTGCGGACCCGACGCTGGTCGTGCGCAGCACCGCCGCGACGCTCACCGACGTCGTACGCGGTGCCGCCTCCGGCGTGACGGCCTTCCTCGACGGCGACCTGACCGTGCGCGGCGACCTGGCGCTCAGCCTGCAGCTCGACGGGCTGTTCGCCCACGACGCCGACCGGCCGGCCGAGTTCGCCCGCGCGGAGCAGACCACGGCGATGGGGGTGCGCACCTCCTACCTGGAGGCCGGTCCCGCCGACGGCCCTCCGGTGCTGCTGCTGCACGGGCTGGGCGCGACCAACGCCAGCATGCTGCCGGTCCTCGCCGACCTCGCGGTGGACCACCGGGTCCTCGCCCCCGACCTGCCCGGCTTCGGGGCGAGCGCCGCGCCGAGCGTGCCGTACAACCCGGCGTGGTTCGCCGCGTGGGTCGAGGCCTTCCAGCGCGTCACCGGCAGCCGGGGAGCGGTGCTCGTCGGCAACAGCCTCGGCGGCCGGATCTCGATGGAGTGCGGCCTGGCGCACCCGGGCTCGGTCCGCGCCATGGTCCTGCTCACCCCGTCACCGGCGTTCCGCCGGCTGCGGCAGTACGTCCCGATGGTGCGCATGATCCCGCCGGACCTCGCCCGGCTGCCCATCCCGCTCAGCCACCGGCTGGTCGTCGAGGGCATCCGCGGGATGTTCAGCGACCCCGACCGGCTCCCCCGCGCGTGGTACGACTCGGCCGCCGACGAGGCCGTCCGGGTGCTGGCGGACCGCGCCCACCGGGTGGCGTTCTTCAGCGCCGCCCGGCAGATCTACCTCGAGGACGCGTACGGCAAGACCGGCTTCTGGCACCGCCTGCCCGGCCTGCTGCCGCCGGCGCTGTTCATCTGGGGTGACCGCGACCGGCTGGTCCCCTCGTCGTTCGCGCGGCACGTCGCCGACTCGCTGCCGTCCGCGGGGCAGGTCGTGCTCGAGGACTGCGGGCACGTGCCGCAGTTCGAGCACCCCCAGGAGACGATGGCGATGATCCGCGGGTTCCTCGAGCACCACTAGGGGCGGCGCGACCCGGGTAGGGGCCAGCGGTGCAGACGTTCCTCCCCTACCCCGACCTGCGCGCCAGCTGCGTCGTCCTCGACGACCGCCGGCTGGGCAAGCAGCGGGTCGAGACCTTCCAGATCCTGCGGGCCCTGACGTGGCCGGACTACGCCTGGAAGAGCCACCCGGCGGTGACCATGTGGCGCGGCTTCGTGCCCGCCCTGGTCGAGTACGGCCTCGAGAGCTGCCGGGAGTGGGTCCGCCGCGGCTACGCCGACTCGGTGGCCGAGCAGCTCCTGGCGTGGACCGGCGGGGACGAGCCGTCCGGCGCTCCGCTCCCGCCGTGGTGGGGCTGGGAGGCGCTGCACCTGTCGCACCGCTCGAACCTGCTGCGCAAGGACCCGGCGCACTACCGCCCGCTGTTCGGCGACGACCCGGACGACCTGCCCTACCTGTGGCCGCCGCCGGCCTTCCCCCGCTGGCCGGTCCGCGCAGGTACGGCAGGCGTCCCGGTGCAGTCGGCCGTGCGCCTGCTGGGCTTCGCCGAGCCACGGCCCGGGCAGGCGGAGGCCGCCGAGGCGGTGGCCGCCGGCCGGGACGTGCTCCTGGTGATGCGCCCCGGGAGCGGCGGGTCGTCGGCGGCGCTGCTGGCAGGGCTGGTCGCCCCGGGTCGCACGCTGTGGGTGGCCCCGCCACCGGGACCGGCCGCGGGTCCGCCGCCGGAGC
>JAKFFB010000113.1:0-35148 GCA_036675425.1 Actinomycetales bacterium
CGCAGCCGGTCCGCGGAACCGGCGAGGTACGCCGCGGCGAGCAGCGGCGCGAGCCGGCGAGCGCGACGGCCGGCGGCGAGCGCGGCGACCGTCAGCGGCCAGGCCGGACGGACGGCGTAGCGGCCGGTGGCCGCGAAGGCCGACCACTGCGCTTCGGCCGCGATGCGCCGCGCCTCGCCCGCGGGCAGCGTGGGCAGCCGCCGTGGCGCGGCCAGCACCAGTGCCGCCGCCGTGGCCGGACCGGCAGCCGGGTGCAGGAGAGCCGCCGCCCAGGGCAGCGCTGCACGGGGAGACAACCGCAGGTGTCGGAGCCGTCCCGGGTGTCGCTGGTCGAGCGGCCCGGCCGAGGTGCCGTAGTCGCGTCGACGGCGCAGTGCGGCACGCAGAGAGGTGCGCGGCGCATGCCGCACGACGACCTCCGGGTCGTAGCGGACGACACCGCGCTCGGTCAGCCGCCACACCAGGTCGACGTCCTCGCCGACGTGCAGCTCCTCGTCGAAACCGCCCACGGAAGAGAAGGTCTCGCGGCGGACGACGAGCACCGTGCTGGGGACGTACGGCACGACAGCCCCGGGCAGGACCTCCCCCGCAACCGGCCCCAGGTCGAGCGCGCACAGCTGCTGCTCCAGCACGCCGGCCAGTCCCGGTGCGTCCTCCGACACCACCCGCGGCGCGACCGCGACCACGCGCTCGTCGGCGAAGTGGCCGGTCAGCCGCTCGAGCGCTCCGCCCGGAAGGTCGACCCCGGTGTCGACGAAGGCGATGAGCTCGGAGGTCGCCTGCACCGCCCCGAGGTTGCGCGTCGCTGCGGGACCGCGCGGCAGCTCGCCGTCGTCCGGGATCACCAGGACGGGCACGCCGGCGGGAACGCTGTCCCGGACCCGGTCGACGCCCGCGGAGCCCCGCGCCGGCACCACCACGGTCACGTCCGCGAGCCGTGACGGTCCCGGCGGGAGGAGGAGCATCCCGGTGTCGAGCAGCCGCCGGCGCAGGGCGTCCACGCCGGGATGAACCTGCCCGGCGAGCAGCGCGTCGAGGGCGTCGGCGCCCGCGTCGCTGAGGCGCAGGACCCGACCGGCGCCGACGAGCAGCTGCCGCGAGGGCCGCCGGGCCCCAGGGGCGAGCAGGGTCACCCGGTGAAGCCGCCGTCGACCGCGAGCGAGGTGCCGGTCACGCCGGACGCCTCGGGCGACACCAGCCACCGCACCGCCGCCGCGACCTCGTCCGGGCGCAGCAGCCGGCCCGTGCGGGAGTGCCGCGCGAAGTCACCCGAGGACGCGAGCCCGTAGACCGCCGCGGACGCCGCGAGCATCGCCGTGTCGGTGCTGCCCGGGAGCACGCTGTTGGCGGTGACCCCGGAGTCGGACAGGTCCGTGGCCAGGCTGCGCACGAAGCCGAGCGCGGCGTGCTTGGCGGCGGAGTACGACGCGAGCAGCGGCAGGCCGGTCGTCCCTGCGGCGCTCACCACCGCGACGAAGCGGCCCCGGCTGCCGGCCTCGACGAGCGACGGGACGGCGGCCCGGGCGAGCGCCACGACGCCCCGGTAGTTGACGGCGAGGTCGCGCTCGATCACCTCGTCCGGCAGCGTCCACGCCGGACCGCTGCCGCCGAGCACTCCGGCGTTGGCGACCGCCGCCTCCACCGGACCGAGCGCTGCCGCTGCGGAGACGAGGCGCTCGACGTCGGCGGCCACCCGCACGTCGCAGAGCTGCGTCAGGACGGGGACCCCCAGGTCGCGGCACTGCGTCGCGAGCGCGTCGAGGTCGGCCTGGCAGCCCAGCGCGTAGCCGAGCGCAGGGTCGTCGGTGCAGACGTCGCCGAGCGCGAGAGCCCAGCCGTCGGCAGCGAGCGCGCGGGCGATCGCAGCGCCGATGCCGCGCGCTGCTCCCGTGACGACCGCGACCCGGGTCATCGACCCAGTCGCCCGTCGTCGTCGACGTGCCAGCCGAGCACGTCTGTCCGCAGCCGGTCGCGCAGCTCCGCGAGCAGCCGGTCGCCGTCGGCAGCGCTCGCCCCGGCCGGATCGCCGAGCACGCCGTTCGGGGAGACGACCGCGACACCGCCCTCGCGCAGCGCCGGCATGATGGAGCGCACCGGCTCGGTGCGACCGGCGGCCCTCTCGGCCCGGACCCGAGAAGGGCTGAGGGACAGCAGGATCGAGGTCTCCGTTCGCCCGGCGTGGGCGTCCGCGCCGGGGACCGCGCACGGCCACCAGGCGGCGTCCCGGCCCTCGGCGCGCAGCTGGCGGACGGCGCCCACCAGCGCCCTCGCGTTGCCCCCGTGGCCGTTGACCAGCAGCAGCCGGCCCGCCCAGCCGGAAGCCGACCTGCCCAGCTCGACGAGCAGCAGGTGCAGCGCCTCGGTGCCGATCGAGACCGTCCCGGCGAAGCCCTCGTGCTCGCCGCTCGCGCCGTACGGCACGGCAGGCCCGAGCACGACCCCGTCCAGGCCCGCGACGGACCGAGCGACGGCCGACGCCACGCAGGTGTCGACGTCGAAGGGCAGGTGCGGACCGTGCTGCTCGCAGGACCCGAGCGGCACGACGAGCAGCAGGTCGTCGCGACCCGCCAGCTCGGGCCATACCGCCCGGTCGAGCGCGGTCACCGCCCGGGCGCGCCGAGACCGCGGGCGAAGCCCTCGGGCACGAGCACGTCGTCGCGGCTGAGCTCCTTCACCGACGAGTGGCCCAGGCCCAGCAGCGCCGAGTCGATCCCGTTGCGCAGCACGTCGAGCACGTTCTCCACCCCGGCCTGGCCGTCGGCGGCGAGACCCCACAGGTAGGCCCGGCCGATCATCACGGCGCGGGCGCCCAGAGCGACGGCCTTGACGACGTCGCTGCCGCGCCGGATGCCACCGTCGAGCAGCACCTCGATGTCGTCACCGACGGCGTCGACGATCCCCGGCAGGGCGCGGATCGAGGCAGGGGTGCCGTCGAGGTTGTTGCCGCCGTGGTTGGAGACCGAGATCGCCGAGGCGCCGATGTCGACGGCGCGCCGAGCGTCGTCGGTGCGCATGATGCCCTTGAGCATGAACGGCCCGCCCCACTGCTCGCGCAGCCACTGCAGGTCCTCCCACGACGGCGGCGGGGTGCCCATCCACTCGCCGTAGGCGCCGAAGAAGGTCGGCGGCTCGCCACCGGGCGTCGCCATGTTCGGGACGGTCAGGTCGGGCTGCCGACGGGCCCTGGCCCACTGCAGCGCGTAGCGCGGGCGCGAGAGCACCTCGGGCGCGAACTTGACCATCGTCCTCAGGTCGACCGCGTCCGGGATGCTCGGGCTGCCCCAGTCGCGGCTGTGGACGAACGACCAGTCCAGCGTCACGATCAGGCCAGCCGCGCCGGCGCTGCGCGCCCGCTCGACCCGCTGCAGGATCGCGTCGCGACTGCCGCACCAGTAGACCTGGAAGAAGGTCTGCGCGTTCGCGGCGACGACCTCCTCGATCGGCTTGCTCGCGAAGGACGACAGGCCCATCGCGACACCCCGCGCTGCGGCGGCGCGGGCGACCGCGACCTCGCCGTCGGGGTGCACGGCCTGCACGCCGGTCGGCGAGATGAGCACGGGCATCGCGATCGACTGGCCCATGACGTTCGTGGACAGGTCGCGCTCGGCGGACAGCGCCGCCATGTGCGGCGCGAAGCCGAGCTCGCCGAAGGCGTCGACGTTGTCCTTGAGCGTCAGGCCCTTCTCGGCACCGGCGAGAAGCGCGAGGTAGACCGACCTCGGCAGCTGCTTCTGCGCGCGACGCTGCGCCTCGGCGATGCTCTCGAACCAGGTCACGCGAACACCTCTCGGGAGACCGGGCTCTCGTCGCACGGCTTGTCGGGACGGCGGAGGGACAGGGGCACCAGCACGGGTCCACCGCGCACGCCGCCCTTGTGGGAGTGGTCGACGGTCGTACGAGGAGCGGTCCCGGGCTCGACCTTCGACAGCGCGAGCTCGCCGAAGCCCTTCACGCACTCCGGGTCCGGTCCGTCGAGCGGCAGCCCGGTGAAGAACTTCGCGGCCATGCACCCGCCGCGGCAGGCGTCGTAGGCGTCGCAGCTCGCACAGGCCCCGCCGCTCTGCGGCTCGCGCAGCTCGAGGAACAGCGGGCTCTCCCGCCACACCGTCGCGAAGCCCCCCTCGCTGCGCACGTTGCCGGCGTGGAACTGGTCGGCGATCGCGAACGGGCAGGCGTAGACGTCGCCCACCGGGTCGATCAGGCAGACGACCCGGCCGGCGCCGCAGAGGTTCAGGCCGGGCAGCGACTCGCCGTAGGCGGCCAGGTGGAAGAACGAGTCGCCGGTGAGGACGTCCTCGCCGTTCGCGACCAGCCAGTCGTAGAGCTCCCGCTGCTGCTGGGCCGTCGGGTGCAGCTCGTCCCAGACATCGGCCCCGCGGCCGCTCGGGCGCAGCCGGGTGAGCCGCAGCTGCGCGCCGTAGCGGTCGGCGAGCGCCTTGAGCTCGTCGAGCTGGCCGAGGTTCTGCCGGGTGCAGACGACCGACAGCTTCGGGCTCACGCCTGCGTCGTGCAGGTGGCCGAGCGCACGGACGGCCGTGTCGTACGACCCGGCTCCGCGCACCGCGTCGTTGACCTCGGCGGTGGCGCCGTCCAGGGAGATCTGGATGTCGACGTAGCTGTTGGCCGCGATGCGGCGGGCCGCCTCGGCGTCGACCTTGATGCCGTTGGTCGAGAACTTCACGCCCACGTCGTGGGAGGTCGCGTAGTCGAGCAGCTCCCAGAAGTCGCTCCGCACGGTCGGCTCGCCGCCGCCGATGTTGACGTAGAAGACCTGCATCCGCTGCAGCTCGTCGATGACGGCCTTGCACTCATCCGTCGTCAGCTCCCGCGGGTCACGCCGGCCGGAGCTCGACAGGCAGTGCGCGCAGGCGAGGTTGCAGGCGTAGGTGAGCTCCCACGTCAGGCAGATGGGGGCGTCGAGACCGAGCGCGAAGTGCTCGACCAGGGGCACGGCCGTCGTCATGCGGCGCGCTCCACCAGCAGGCCCGTGCGGAGCAGGCGGGACAGCGCGACGTCGAACGACGGCAGCGACTCGTCCGGGACACCGGCAGTGGCGCAGGCCGCAGCTGCGGTGTCGGAGGTGGCCAGCGCCTGCACGACGTCGAGCAGCCGGCGGTCCTTGAGGAAGGACAGCCGGCGGGTGCCGAAGCTGTAGAGCAGCGCGCCGAACGGCTCGGGGCGCACCGACACGTCGGGCGAGAGCTCGAGCGGGCGGTCGAGGACCGAGCTGGTCGCAGGAGCGGGCACGGCTAGTAGACGCCGCACATGCCGTCGATCGACACGTCCTCGACGAGCACGTCCTCTAGGAGCAAGGCCTCCTCGACCAGCACGTCCTCGGTCTCGACGAGCTCGGTGGTGTCGGTGTCGCTCGTGGCAGTCATGTGGCGTCCTCCCCGGATGTGGCCTGAGTCACGGACAATAACGGCACTCGGTGCCAATGGGAAGGGGTGCGGCAGGATCCGGGCCATGAGCAGCACTGCGCAGGCCGGCCGACCACCGGCCACCAGCCGCGCGGAGCTCGAGGTGGCGGCGCTGGAGCTCTTCCACCGCGACGGCTTCGACGCCACGACCGTCGACCGGATCGCCGAGGCTGCGGGCGTCTCCCGACGGACGTTCTTCCGCTACTACGCCTCGAAGAACGACGTCGTCTGGGGCGACTTCGACGCCGGGTTGCGCGCGATGGAGGCGCGCCTGGCGCAGACGCCGGACGACGTGCCGCTGCTGCAGGGGCTGGGGCAGGCGGTGGTCGAGTTCAACGCGCTGCCGCCGGAGGCCGTCCCCGCGCACCGGCAGCGGATGGCGCTGATCCTGCACGTGCCCGCGCTGCAGGCGCACAGCACGCTGCGCTACGCCGCCTGGCGTGACGTGGTGGCGCGCTTCGCCGCGCGCCGGCTCGACCTGCCCGTCGACGCGCTCGCCCCGCAGCTGGTCGGGCACGTCGCCCTGGCCGCGGCCGTGGCGTCGTACGAGCAGTGGCTGCGCGACGAGGGCAGCGAGCTGAGCGAGCTGCTCCGCGCGGCCTTCGACGCGCTGGCGATCAGCCTGCCGGGCGCTCCAGCAGCCCGCGGTCGCGCAGCACCTGCACGACCGCCTCGGCGGCCTCCTCGGGGCTGAGCGCGCTCGTGTCGATCCGGATCTCGGGGTTCTCCGGCGGCTCGTACGGGCTGTCGATGCCGGTGAAGTCGGGCAGCTCGCCGCGCCGCGCCTTCGCGTAGAGGCCCTTGGTGTCCCGCGACTCGGCGACCTCGAGGGCCGTGTCGACGTGCACCTCGAAGAACTCGCCCTCCTCCACCAGGGCACGCGCGACAGCGCGCTCCGTGCGGAACGGAGAGATGAAGGAGACCAGCACGACGAGCCCCGCGTCGACCATCAGCCGACCGACCTCGGCGACCCGGCGGATGTTCTCCTTGCGCGCCGCGTCGTCGAAGCCGAGGTCCTTGTTCAGGCCGTGCCGGACGTTGTCGCCGTCCAGCAGGTAGGTGTGCACGCCGAGGGCGTGCAGCCGCTTCTCCACGAGGTTGGCGATCGTCGACTTGCCGGCACCCGACAGGCCGGTGAACCAGATGACCCCCGGCCGGTGCCCCATCAGCGCCCCGTGGGCGGCCTTGTCGACCTGCACCGCCTGCCAGTGGACGTTGTGCGAGCGGCGCAGCGGCGCGCGCAGCAGGCCGGCCGCGACGGTGTCGTTGCTGAGCCGGTCGATGACGATGAAGCCACCGGTGTCGCGGTTCTCGCTGTAGGGGTCGAACGCGATCGCGCGGTCGAGCCGCACGTCGCAGATGCCGATCTCGTTGAGCTTCAGCGTCGGCGCGGGCACCTGGTCGAGGGTGTTGACGTCAATGAGGTACTCCGGACCGGAGATCGTCACGCCGACGGTCCGGGTGCCCGCCTTGACGAGGTAGGCCCGGCCGGGCTGCAGCTCGTCCTCGCTCATCCACACGACGTGCGCGGAGAACTGGTCCGCGCTCGGCGCGGGAGAGTCCGCGGCGCACAGCACGTCACCCCGGCTGCAGTCGATCTCGTCGGCCAGCGTCAGGGTGACCGACTGCCCGGTGACCGCCTCCTGCAGGTCGCCGTCGAGGGTGACGATCCGCGCCACGGTGCTCGTCGTACCCGCCGGCACGACGCGCACGGCGTCGCCGACAGCCACCTTGCCGGACACGATCGTTCCCGCGAACCCGCGGAAGTCGAGGTCGGGGCGGTTGACCCACTGCACCGGCAGCCGGAACGGCGCGCTGATGCGGTCGTCGTCGACCTCGACCCCCTCGAGGTAGCCCATCAGCGTCGGGCCGGAGTACCACGGCGTGTGCTCCGACAGCGTGGTGATGTTGTCGCCGCGCAGCGCCGACAGCGGGATGCAGGTGACGTCGGCCAGGCCGATCTCCTCGGCGAAGGCGCGGTAGTCGGCCTCGATCCGGTCGAAGACCTCCTGCGAGTAGTCGACCAGGTCGAGCTTGTTGACCGCGACGGCGACCTTCTCGATGCCGAGGAGCCGAACCAGGTAGGAGTGCCGGCGGGTCTGCGTCATCACGCCGTGCCGGGCGTCGACCAGGATCACGGCGACGTCCGTCGTCGAGGCGCCGGTGACCATGTTGCGGGTGTACTGCTCGTGGCCGGGGGTGTCCGCGACGATGAACTTGCGCGTCTCGGTGGAGAAGAAGCGGTACGCCACGTCGATCGTGATGCCCTGCTCCCGCTCGGCACCGAGACCGTCGACGAGCAGCGCGAAGTCGAGCTCGTCGCCCTGCGTGCCGACCTTCTTGGAGTCGACGGCGAGCGCCGCCATGTGGTCCTCGAAGACCATGTGGGAGTCGTAGAGAAGCCGCCCGATGAGGGTGCTCTTGCCGTCGTCGACGCTGCCGCAGGTGATGAAGCGCAGCAGGCTCTTGTGCTCGTGCGCGTGCAGGTAGGCGTCGATGTCGGTCGCGATGAGGTCGGAGGTGTGCGCCACTAGAAGTAGCCCTCCTGCTTCTTCTTCTCCATCGAGCCGGAGGAGTCGTGGTCGATGACCCGACCCTGCCGCTCCGAGGTGGTGGTCAGCAGCATCTCCTGGATGATCTCGGGCAGCGTCGCGGCGGTGCTCTCGACGGCGCCGGTCAGCGGGTAGCAGCCGAGCGTCCGGAAGCGGACGCTGCGCATCTCGGGCACCTCGCCGGGCAGCAGCCGCATGCGGTCGTCGTCGACCATGATCAGCGTGCCGTCGCGCTCGACGACCGGCCGCTCGGCGGAGAAGTAGAGCGGCACGATCGGGATCGACTCCAGGTGGATGTACTGCCAGACGTCGAGCTCGGTCCAGTTGCTCAGCGGGAAGACGCGGACGCTCTCGCCCGGGCTGCGCCGCACGTTGTAGAGGCTCCAGAGCTCGGGCCGCTGCCGCTTGGGGTCCCAGCGGTGCTGCGCGGAGCGGAGCGAGAAGACCCGCTCCTTGGCCCGCGACTTCTCCTCGTCCCGTCGCGCCCCGCCGAAGGCCGCGTCGAAGCCGTGCTCGTCGAGGGCCTGCTTCAGCCCCTCGGTCTTCCACACGTCGGTGTGCGTCGCCGACCCGTGGTCGAACGGGTTGATCCCGAGCCGGAGCGCCTCCGGGTTCTGGTGCACGAGCAGGTCGAGACCGAGCTCGGCGACGTAGGAGTCCCGGAAGGCGTACATGTCCCGGAACTTCCAGGTCGTGTCCACGTGCAGCAGCGGGAACGGCAGCTTCGCCGGGTAGAAGGCCTTGCGCGCGAGGTGGAGCAGCACGGCGCTGTCCTTGCCGACGCTGTAGAGCATGACCGGCCGCTCGCTCTCGGCGACGGCCTCCCGGAAGATCCGGATGCTCTCCGCCTCGAGCCGCTGCAGGTGGGTGAGCGTGCTCATGTCAGGCGCACGACCGCCCGAGCACCGGAGAGCACGTCGCCGTCGCCCACGCGCGCGGTCAGCCCGATGACGACGCGGCCGCCGTCGAGCTTCTCCTCGACGGTGCCCTCGACCACCACGGTCGCGCCCTTGTCGTCGTCGGGGACGACGACGGGGGCCTTGAAGCGCACGCCGTACGACTCGACGGCACCCGGATCGCCGGCCCAGTCCGTGACGACCCGTCCGGCGGTGGCCATCGTCAGCATGCCGTGCGCGATCACGTCGGGCAGGCCGACGGACTTCGCGACCCGCTCGTTCCAGTGGATGACGTTGAAGTCGCCGCTGGCCCCGGCGTAGCGCACGAGCGTCGCCCGGGTGATCGGGAACTCGCGCGCGGGGAGGGTGCTGCCGACCTCGACCTCGTCGTAGCGGGGCATCTCAGGACTCCTTCGGGGCCGCGGTGCCGCGGCTGACGATCGTGTTGGTGACAGTAGCCACGGGCTGCCCCTCGCAGGTGACCTCTGTGACGAGGGTCATCAGCTCGTTCCGCCCGGCGTCCCGGATGTCCGCGATGCGGGTCGACGAGTCGAGCAGGTCGCCGGCACGCACCGGCCGGTGCAGGTCGAAGCGCTGCTCGCCGTGGACGACCATCTCGAAGCGCAGGCCGAGCTCCGGATCGGCCAGGTAGGTGCCCGCGCCGGACGTGCCGAGGGTGATCAGGAAGGTCGGCGGCGCGATGACGTCCGGGTGGCCCGCCTCGGCGGCGGCCTTCGGGTCCAGGTAGACCGGGTTCTCGTCCTCGATGGCGAGGGCGAAGCGGCGGATGTCGCCACGGGTCACCTCGAACGGCTCCTCGGAGCGGGTGCTCCGGCCGACGAAGTCGCGGTTGAGCGGCATGTGGTGTTCTTCCTCAGTCGTAGGTGACGGTGACGCTCGGGGTGAGCGGCAGCGACTGGCAGGCGAGGATCCAGCCCTCGTCCAGGTCCTCCTGCTCGAGCACGTTGTTCTCCTTCATCTTCACCTCGCCGTCGACGAGCTTGCAGGCGCAGGCGCTGCAGTTGCCCTGACGGCAGGAGTACGGCGCGTCCAGCCCGGCGTCGAGCAGCGCGTCGAGCAGCACCCTCGACTCCGGCCAGGAGACCTCGGACGTCGTGCCGTCGAGGTCGACCTTGACGATCGTCGTCGCACCGGGGTCGGTCGCGCCGCCGCCGTCGAGGACGACCTCGACCGGGACGGCCCACGGGTCGCCTGTCAGCGAGACGAACTTCTCCAGGTGCACCTTCGCGCGCGGGACCGCCAGCTCGCCGAGGGCGTGCGTGACGGCGTCCATGAACGGCGCGGGCCCGCAGACGAAGGCCTCGCGCCCGGCGTACGGCCGGAGCAGCTCGCGCATCGCCGGCACCGACGGCAGCCCGGACACGGTCTCCAGCCAGTGCAGGACGACGAGCCGCTCGGGGTGCTCGTCGACCAGCTCGCGCAGCTCGGCCGCGAAGATGACCGAGGCCTCGTCGCGGTTGGCGTAGAGCAGCGTCACCGGCCCGCTGCCCTGCGCCAGCGCGCTCTTGAGGATCGAGATCACCGGCGTGATGCCGCTGCCCGCGGCGCACAGCAGCAGGTCGGCGGTGAGGTCCTTCGGCGTGAAGTGGCCGGCCGGTGGCAGGACGTCCAGCACGGTGCCGGGCTCGACGCTGTCGCACACCCAGTTGCTGCCGTAGCCGCCCGTGGTCCGCTTGACGGTGACCTTGAGCAGGTCGTCGACGTGCGGAGAGCTCGACAGCGAGTAGCAGCGCGCGGTCGGCTCCTGCTCGCTCGGGATGCGCAGGGTGAGGAACTGCCCGGGCTTGTACGGCAGTGCCGGCCCCTCGAAGACGAGCGAGTGCGCGTCGGGGGTCTCCCGCACGACCTCCTTGACCGTGAGCTGGCGCGGCGCGTGGTCGCTCATCGGACCTCGTCCAGCACCGACAGGCGGCCCTCGCGGACCGCGTCGTCGATCGACTCGCGCAGCGCGGTGCACCCCGACACCAGCCCGGTCGGCTTCCCGACCGCGCGCTGCTCGGCGAGCTCGGTGCACGTCTCGCCGGCGTCGGCCAGCCACTGGATGCTCGTCTGGGTCAGCGTGTTCTTGCGCACGAGCACGGTCGTGGCGCAGCGCCGGCAGGCGAGCTCCTCCATGAGGCGGTCGTCGTCGGGCGTGATGCGCCCGGCGGGGAGGGGCACGTCAGCTCCCGGCCTGCGCCTTGGCGACCAGCTCGGACTGCCAGGACTCGACAGCGCGCGTGGTGTCGATCTCGAACTCGAAGCGCTGCGTCATCTCCGGCGTGACGTCGGCGACGTCGACGTAGAACTGCTCGTACCACCGGCGCAGCTGGTAGACCGGCCCGTCCTCGTCGCAGAGCAGCGGGTTGTCGATGCGCGACTTGTGCTTCCAGATCTCGACGTCGCCGAGGAAGCCCTCGCCGATCATCGCGGTCATCTTCTTCGCGACCGTCGCCATGGTCTCGTCGTCGAGGCCGGGGATCCGCTTGACGATCATCCCGTACTGCAGCATGAAGCTCGTCGCGCTGACCGGGTAGTGCGTGGTGATGAGGATGGACGAGACGGTCATCGAGCCGTAGCTGTTGTCGAGCCAGTCGACGAGGTAGCTCGGCCCGAAGTAGGTCGCCTCGGACTTCGTGCTCTGCCCCTCGAACTGGCCGATGTCGATCGGCGCGCCGGTGGCGGCCTCCTCGTGCGAGGTGCCGGCGTAGTACTGGGTCGCGAGGTGGCCGTCGAAGACGTTCTTGAAGTAGGTCGGCAGGCCCTTGTGGATGTAGAAGAAGTGGGCCATGTCGACCATGTTGTCGATGATCTCGCGACTGTGGCTGTTCTCGACCAGGAGCTCGCTCCAGGTCCACTCGGTCCACTCGCCGCTGCCGTAGCCCTCGAACTCCGGGATCGTCACGTCGTCCGGCGGCGGGTTGCCCTCGGGGTCGTGCCAGACGAACACGTGGCCGTTGCGCTCGAGGACCGGCCACGACCTCGTGCGCGCCCGCGGCGGGACGCGTCGCGCGTACGGGATCTCCTTGCACTTGCCGTCGCCACCCCAGCGCCAGCTGTGGAACGGGCAGGCGACGTTGTCGCCGGCGACCGAGCCCTTGGACAGGTCGCCGCCCATGTGCCGGCAGTAGCCGTCGAGCGCGTGCAGCTCGCCGTCGGCGCCGGCCCAGATGACGATCTTCGTGCCGAAGGCCTCGAGCCCGTGCGGCTTCCCGTCGCGGTAGGCGGAGGCCAGCCCGACGCAGTGCCAGCCGCGGGCGAAGCGGGTCGGCGCGCTGCCGGCCTCGATCGACCGGATCTCGTCGACTGCGGTCATGCGGTCCTCCTCGGCGGTACGGCGGTAGCGCTGGGGCTGGAGCGGTGCAGCAGATCGACCAGCTCCGTGACGGCGTCGGCGAGCTCGGCCCGCCGGTCGGCGGCGACCTCGCCGAGACCGGCCGCGAGCTGGCGCACGTGGAAGGCGTGCACCTTGTCCAGGGCCTTGCGGCCCTTGGACGTGACGACGTAGTAGGAGACCCGGCCGTCGCTCGCCGAGGGCTGCCGGGTGACCAGGCCCTCTCCCTCCAACGACTGCAGCGTGCGGCTGGCGGTCGGCTGGCTGAGGTCGAGCGCCTCGGCGAGCTGGGATCCCGAGAGCGGCCCGGCGTCGGCGACGAGCGACAGGAAGCGCAGCCCGCTGCGCGAGACGCGCACGCCGGTGGCGCGGACCGTCTCGTCGTGGAAGCGCGCGGAGCTGGCCAGCCGGGTCAGCGCGTTGAGCGCCGTGGCGAGCTCGCTCAGGTGGGTGTCCGGCACCCGGCCATCCTGCACCCGGATGCATGCAGTACGCAAGGGTCTGTCCGGATCAGGCACCGTAGCCGCCGTCGACGTCCAGCTTCTGACCGCTGATGAAGCCGGCCGCGTCGGACGCCAGGAAGGCCACCGCGGCGGCGACGTCGGCGGCCGTGCCGAAGCGGCGCAGCGGGGTGCTGCGGCGGGCGGCCTCGAGCGCGGCCTCGTCGAGGTCACCCGACGCGATCAGCCGCTGGGCCATCCCGTCGCTCAGCATGCCGGGGCCGACGCAGTTGACCCTGATGCCGAAGCGGCCCTCCTCGGCGGCCAGCCCCCGGGCGAGCGCCTCCACCGCGGCCTTGGGCGCCACGGAGAGCCCGTCCCGTACGGCGAAGCGGGTCGTCGCCGCCGTCGTCACCGCCACCACGCTGCCGCCACCGTCGCGCAGCGCCGGCAGCGCGGCGTGCACCAGGGCGAAGAAGGCGGCGGCGTCGGCGTCGAGCTGGTCGCGCATCTGCGCCGGCGGCACGGCGCTGAGGTGGCGCATCGGGACGTGCGGGCCGGCGGCGTAGACGAGCGTCGTCAGCCCGCCGAGGTCGGCGACGACCTGCGCCACGACGGCAGCCGTGGCGTCGAGGTCGCGCAGGTCGAGGGCGTAGCCGCGGGCTACGGGGACGCTCGCCTCGAGCTCCCGCGCGACGTGGGCCGCGGAGCGGTAGGTGAAGGCGACCGGGGAGCCGTCTGCGGCCAGGGCGCGGACGATCTCGCGACCGAGCCCGCCGGTGCCGCCGGCGACGAGAGCGGGACGCTTCACCTGAGCTCCCTTCTGGGCAAGACTGGAACACGTTCTACCACCGGTGCTACCTTCCGGTCATGTCGATCTCGGACGGACGAGTGGTCGTCGTCACCGGTGCCGGGCAGGGGATCGGGCGCGCCCACGCGCTCGCCTTCGCCGCCGACGGGGCCCGCGTCGTGGTCAACGACGTGGGGGACGCCGCGGACGTCGTCACCGACGAGATCCTCGCCTCCGGTGGCACCGCCGTGGCCTGCCGGGCAGACGTCTCCGACTGGCACGACGCCGCGCGCCTGGTGCGCACGGCGGTCGACTCCTTCGGCCGGCTCGACGCGCTGGTCAACAACGCCGGCCTGGTCCGCGACCGGATGCTCGTCAACATGAGCGAGGAGGAGTGGGACCTGGTCCTCAAGGTCGACCTCAAGGGCCACTTCTGCCCGCTGCGGCACGCCGCGGCCTACTGGCGCGACGCCGCGAAGGCCGGCGACCCGATCGAGGCGCGGGTGGTCAACACCTCCTCGGGCGCGGGCCTGATGGGCAGCGTCGGGCAGGGCAACTACTCCGCCGCGAAGGCGGGTGTCGTCGGGCTGACGCAGGTGGCCGCCGCCGAGCTGGTGCGCTACGGGATCACGGTCAACGCGATCGCGCCGGCGGCTCGTACGCCCATGACCGAGAGGGTCTTCGCCGAGACGATGGCCAAGCCGGAGAGCGGCTTCGACCCCATGGCGCCGGAGAACGTCTCGCCGCTCGTCGTCTGGCTCGCGAGCGCCGAGAGCGGCGACGTGACCGGCCGCGTCTTCGAGGTCGAGGCCGGCATCATCCGCGCCGCCGACGGCTGGCAGCACGGCCCGTCGGCGGACAAGGGCGCTCGCTGGGAGCCGTACGAGGTCGGCGACGTGGTGCGCCGGCTGATGAAGGAGGCGCCGGAGCAGGTCCGGCCGTACGGCGCATGACCACCGCGCTGCCCTCGGACATCGGGGAGTTCCGCGAGCAGGTCCGGACCTGGCTGGCCGAGCACCTGGTCGGCGACTTCGCCGCGCTGGTCGGCAGCGGCGGCCCCGGCCGAGAGCACGAGCACGTCGAGCTGCGGACCGCCTGGGAGCGCGAGCTCGGCAGCGGCGGCTGGATCGGCCTGGGCTGGCCGGTGGCAGCCGGTGGTCGCGGCGCGACCGTCGAGCAGCAGGTCGTCTTCCACGAGGAGTACGCCCGCGCCGGCGCTCCCGCCCGGATCGGCCACATGGGCGAGCAGCTCGCCGGGCCCACCATCGCGACCTTCGGGACGCAGGAGCAGAAGGACCGCTTCCTGCCGGGGATCCTGGCCGGCACCGAGCTGTGGTGCCAGGGCTACTCCGAGCCTGGCGCCGGGTCCGACCTCGCCGGTGTGCGCACCCGCGCCGAGCTGCGCGAGGACGGCTGGCACGTCGACGGGCAGAAGGTCTGGACCTCCCTCGCCCACCTGGCCGACTGGTGCTTCGTCATCGCGCGCACCGACCCGGGATCGTCGAGGCACAAGGGCCTCTCCTACCTGCTCGTGCCGATGGACCAGCCGGGCATCGAGGTGCGGCCGATCGTGCAGCTGACCGGCACGTCGGAGTTCAACGAGGTCTTCTTCGACGACGCCGTGACCGCAGCCGACAACGTCGTCGGCGAGCCCGGAGAGGGCTGGCGCGTGGCGATGGGGACGCTCGCCTTCGAGCGCGGCGTCTCGACGCTCGGCCAGCAGGTCGGCTTCGCGCACGAGCTCGAGGACGTGCTGCGGCTCGCGCAGCAGAACGGGAGCGTCGAGGACCCGCTCGTCGCTGACCGGCTGGTCGACGCGTGGGCCGGTCTCCAGGTGCTCCGGCACACCGCGCTGCGCACCCTCGACAACGACGCCGCGAGCAGCACCGGCGTCGAGGCGTCGGTGAGCAAGCTGCTGTGGGCGCCGTGGCACCAGCAGCTCGGCGAGCTGGCCATGGCCGTGCAGGGCCCGGCATCGACGCTGGTCGACGGCGAGGACCTGTCGCCGCTGCAGAACCTGTTCCTCTTCACCCGCTCCGACACGATCTACGGCGGCAGCAACGAGGTGCAGCGCAACATCATCGCGGAGCGCCGCTGGGGGCTGCCACGCGACAGCTGGAGCCGGTCGTGACGTCGACCCCGGAGGAGCTGCGCGAGCTGCGCAGCGCGGTGCGCGGCTTCCTGGAGCAGCACGCTGCTCCCCGCGCGCAGCTGTCCCCGGACGCCACGACGTGGAAGCGGCTGACCGAGGAGCTCGGCCTCACCGCGCTGCCGGTGGCCGAGGAGTCCGGCGGAGCGGGAGCGTCCTTCGTCGAGCTGGCGGTGGTCCTGGAGGAGACCGGCCGCGCGCTGCTGCGCGCGCCGTACCTCTCCACCGTCGTCGCAGCGCTGGCGCTGAAGGACGTCGACGACCTGCTCCCCTCCCTGGCCGACGGCTCGGCACCGGCGGCGCTCGCGCTGGCCGGGTCGGTCCGCAGCTCCGCCGGGCGGCTGACCGGGACGGTGGACCAGGTGGTCGACGCCGCGGAGGCGGCGCTGCTGCTGGTGGCCACCGACGACGGGCTGCACGTCGTGCCCCGCGACGGCGAGGGCGTCACCGTCACGCCGCTCGCCCCGCTCGACGGCACCCGGCCGCAGGCGCGGGTGCAGCTCGCGTCGGCGCCGGCTCGCGTCGTCGGTGACGCCGCTGCCGCGTCCCACGCGCGCGACCTGCTGCACGTCGCGCTGGCCTGCGAGTCCGCGGGCGCGGCCGAGCGCTGCATCGAGATGGCCGTCGAGCACCTGAAGGTGCGCGAGCAGTTCGGCCGCCCGCTCGGCTCCTTCCAGGCCCTGCGCCACCGGGTCGCCGACCTGACGGTGCTGCTGGAAGGCGCGCGCTCCACCGCCTGGTACGCCGCGCGTGCCGCGGCCGGGCTGTCCGACGACCTGCCCGTCGTGGCGCCGCTCGCGCTGGCGACGTGCGCCGACGCCTTCCGCACCATCGCCGGCGAGAGCATCCAGCTGCACGGCGGCATCGGCTTCACCTGGGAGCACGACGCCCACCTCTACTTCAAGCGCGCCTGGACCACTGCGCTGCTGCACGGCGAGCCCCGCACGCTGCGGCACCTCGCCGCCACCCGCGCCGGGGTGCTGACCGGAGGAGACCTCCTTGCCTGACAAGCGGATGACGGAGGAGCAGGTCGTCGCCGAGCTGCGCTCCGGCATGACGATCGGCATCGGCGGCTGGGGGTCGCGGCGCAAGCCGATGTCCCTGGTGCGCGCGATCCTGCGCAGTGACCTGCAGGACCTGACCGTCGTGTCGTACGGCGGTCCGGACGTCGGGCTGCTCTGCGCCGCCGGCAAGGTGAAGAAGCTGCTCTACGGCTTCGTCTCGCTCGACTCCATCCCGCTCGAGCCGCACTTCCAGGCCGCGCGCACGGCGGGTGCGGTCGAGGTCGCCGAGTGGGACGAGGGGATGGTCCAGTGGGGGCTCTACGCCGCGTCGATCCGGCTGCCGTTCCTGCCGACCCGCGCGGGTCTCGGGTCCGACGTCGTGCGGGTCAACCCGGACCTGCGCACGGTGGCTTCGCCCTACGGCGGTGAGGAGCTGCTGGCCGTCCCCGCGCTGCACCTCGACGCGGCGCTGGTGCACCTCAACGTCGCGGACGCCCGGGGCAACGCGGCCTTCCTCGGGCCGGACCTCTACTTCGACGACCTGTTCTGCCAGGCGGCCGAGAAGGCCTACCTGTCCTGCGAGCGGATCGTCACGACCGAGGAGCTCGGCGAGGTCGAGCTGACCCGCCGGCGCATCGCCCGCTGGATGGTGCACGGCGTGGTCGAGGCACCCGGCGGCGCGCACTTCACGTCGTGCGTGCCGGACTACGACCGCGACGAGCGGTTCCAGAAGGAGTACGTCACGGCGGCCAAGGATCCGGCTGCCTGGCAGGCGTTCTCGGCCCGCTACCTCGAGGTCGCGGACGAGGCGGCCTACCAGGCTGCTGTGAAGGAGCGGGCATGACCACGACGCAGGCCGTCACGCGGGCCGAGGTGTGCGCGATCGCCTGCGCCGAGGCGTTCCGCGGCGACGGCGAGATCCTGATCAGCCCCATGGCGCTGGTGCCGTCGCTCGGGGCGCGGCTCGCCCGCGAGACCTTCGAGCCGGACCTGCTGCTCTCCGACGGCGAGGCGTCGTACGTCGCCGGTCCCTGGCCGCTCGGCGGGAAGCCGCCGGAGACGGTCGAGGCGTGGGTGCCGTTCCGCTCGATCTTCGACCTGGTGTGGGCGGGTCGGCGGCACGTGATGATGGGTGCCAGCCAGGTGGACCGCTTCGGCAACCAGAACATCAGCTGCATCGGCGGGGACTTCTCCAAGCCCGACCGGCAGCTGCTCGGGGTGCGCGGCGCGCCGGGCAACACGGTCTGCCACACGACGAGCTACTGGGTGCCCAAGCACTCGACCCGCGTCTTCGTGCCGACGGTCGACATGGTGTCCGGCGTCGGCAACGACCGGCGCGACGGCGAGGCCGGGCGCTTCCACGACCTGCGCGTCGTCGTCAGCGACCTCGGCGTCATGGACTTCCAGACGCCGGACGGGTCGATGCGGCTGCGGTCGGTGCACCCGGGCGTGACCGTGCAGGAGGTGCAGGAGGCGACCGGGTTCGAGCTGGAGGTCTCCGACGTGGAGGAGACACGTACGCCGACCGACGACGAGCTACGGCTGATCCGCGAGGTGCTCGACCCGAAGGGCTTGCGCGATCGCGAGGTGCCGTCATCGTGACGACCGTGGATGTCCATCCGGCTCTGAAGACCCGCGCCACCGAGCTGTTCGGCGTGCGCTACCCCGTGGTGCAGACGGGGATGGGCTGGGTGTCCGGCCCGCGCCTGACCAGCGCCACCGCGAACGCCGGCGGGCTGGGGATCCTCGCCTCGGCCACGATGTCGTACGACGAGCTCGAGGTCGCGATCCGCGAGACGAAGGCACGGACGACGCAGCCGTTCGGCGTGAACCTGCGCGCGGACGCACCCGATGCCGCGCAGCGGATCGACCTGCTGGCCCGTGAGGGGGTGCGGGTCGCGTCCTTCGCGCTCGCGCCGAAGCAGGACCTCATCAAGCGCTGCAAGGACGCCGGCCTCGTCGTGATGCCGTCGATCGGCGCGAAGCGGCACGCGGAGAAGGTCGCCGCCTGGGGCGTGGACGCGGTCATCGTGCAGGGCGGCGAGGGCGGCGGTCACACCGGCGCCGTGCCGACCACGGTCCTGCTGCCGCAGGTGGTCGACGCGGTCGACATCCCGGTCATCGCGGCGGGCGGCTTCTTCGACGGGCGCGGGCTCGTCGCGGCGCTGGCCTACGGCGCCGAGGGCATCGCGATGGGCACCCGCTTCCTGCTGACCAGCGACAGCGCGGTCGGCGACGAGGTGAAGTCCGTCTACCTCGGCAAGGGCGTCGACGGCACCGTCGTCAGCCGCCAGGTCGACGGGATGCCGCACCGGGTGCTGCGCACCGACCTGGTCGAGGCGCTCGAGAGCGGGAGTGCCCCGCGGGCGCTGGTCCGCTCGGTGCGCGCGGCGCTCGCCTACTCCAAGCTGAGCGGCACGCCGCTGACCGCGATGGCGCGAGAGGGCCTGGCGATGAAGAGGAGCAGCGAGATGACCTGGACCCAGGTGATCATGGCGGCGAACACGCCGATGATGCTCAAGGCCGCGATGGTCGACGGCCGGCCGGACCTCGGCGTGATGGCGAGCGGCCAGGTGGTCGGGCTGCTGGAGGACCTTCCGTCCTGCGCCGAGCTGCTCGACCGCATCATCGCGGAGGCCGGCGCGACGTTGACGCGCCTGGGCGGTCCCGGTGCCTGAGATCCCCTCGTACGTCGAGGGTCACGGCCTGCTCGCCGGCAAGGTCGTGGTCGTCACAGCGGCCGCGGGGACCGGCATCGGCTTCGCCACCGCGAAGCGTGCCGTCGAGGAGGGCGCGACCGTCGTCGTGTCCGACTGGCACGAGCGACGCCTCGGCGAGGCTGCGGAGCAGCTCGGCGTCGAGGGGATCGTCTGCGACGTCACGGTGCAGGACCAGGTCGACAACCTGATCGACTCCGTCGTCGACACCCACGGCCGGATCGACGTGCTGGTCAACAACGCCGGCCTCGGCGGCACGGCGGACCTGGTCGACATGACCGACGAGCAGTGGCTCCGGGTGCTCGACGTGACCCTCAACGGCACCTTCCGCTGCACCCGCGCGGCGCTGCAGCAGATGAAGAGGCAGGGCTCCGGCGTCATCGTCAACAACTCCTCCGTGATCGCCTGGCGCGCCCAGCAGGGGCAGGCCCACTACGCCGCGGCCAAGGCGGGCGTGAACGCGCTGACCCGCACTGCCGGCGTCGAGGGCGCCGCCTTCGGCGTGCGGGTCAACGCCGTCTCGCCCTCCATCGCGATGCACCCCTTCCTGGCGAAGGTCACCACGGACGAGCTGCTCGCGGAGCTCTCGGCGAAGGAGGCGTTCGGCCGCCCGGCCGAGCCGTGGGAGGTCGCCAACGTCATCGTCTTCCTCGCCAGCGACTACTCGTCGTACATGACCGGCGAGGTCGTCTCCGTCAGCAGCCAGCATCCCTAGGAGAAGCGTGATCACGTCCACCCGGCACGACGACGGCGTCGTCGAGGTCGTCGTCGACCACCCGCCCGTGAACGCGCTGCCGGTGCAGGGCTGGTTCGATCTCGCGGACGCGATCACCGACGCCGGACGTGACGAGGCCACCCGCGCCGTCGTGCTGCGGGCCGAGGGTCGCGGCTTCAACGCCGGCGTCGACATCAAGGAGTTCCAGCGAGACACGACGCACGCGGCGCTCGTGGGCGCGAACCGCGGCTGCTACGCCGCTTTCGCCGCGGTGTACGACTGCCCGGTCCCGGTGGTGACGGCCGTGAACGGCTTCTGCCTCGGCGGCGGCATCGGGCTGGCAGGCAACAGCGACGTGCTCATCGCCAGCGACGACGCGACCTTCGGCCTGCCCGAGGTGGACCGCGGCGCGCTCGGCGCAGCCACCCATCTGGCGCGCCTCGTTCCGCAGCACACGATGCGTGCCATGTTCTTCACCTCCGCCACGGCGACCGCCGCCGAGCTGCTCGCCTTCGGGTCGGTGCGTCGCGTCGTGCCGAAGGAGGAGCTGCGCGCGGCCGCACTCGAGATCGCCTCCTCGATCGCTGCGAAGGACCCGACGGTGATCCGGGCCGCCAAGGAGGCCCTCAACGGGATCGACCCGTGGGATCCGAAGCGGAGCTACCGCTTCGAGCAGGGGTTCACCTTCGAGCTCAACCTGCTCGGCGTCGCCGACCGCGTCCGCGAGGACTTCGGCAAGAGCTAGGCGGGCTCGGCGGCCGCCTGGGCAACGCTCGTGCCGGCGGGGAGCGCCTCGACCGGCCAGGTGTGCACCGGACCGTCCGGCCGGCGGAGGCGATGCTGCGCGACGCGCGGCTGGCCGGCGAGAAGTGCTGTCAGCTCGCCGTTCTCGAGCTGCTCGGCCATCGTGCGCTGCGCTGTCTCGAGGACGACGTGGCGGCGGGCGTTGCTCATGAGGTTGCCGCCCAGGACGTCGAGGTCCCCGGCGACGGGCTGGAGCAGCACGACCTTCGTACCCCGCTCCTCGAGCTTCTTCTTCTCGCTGCCGAGCCGACGACCGAGGGTGGAGCGCATCCGCTTGCTGACGCCGCCCTTGCCGGCGCGGGCGACCTCCTCCGGGAGGCTGGACAGCGGGTTGAGGCAGATCACCAGGTCGAGGTCGGCGCGGCCGACGCAGTCGAGGTTCGAGGGCGACCAGGCGCCGCCGTCGACGTAGAGCCGGTCGCCGATGCGGACAGGGCGGTAGACGCTGGGCACCGCGCAGGACGCCGCGACCGCCTCGGCCAGGTCGGCCCGCGGCGCGTCGTCGCGACCGAAGACCACGCGCTTGCCGGTCGTGGTGTCGGTCGCGCAGATCCAGAGCGCCGGGTGGTCCGGCCAGCCGGACGGGCAGACCTTCATCACCGTCTCGCGCAGCGGGCGGGTGGACATGACGCCGCGCGGCGCGAAAGCTGCTGCGGCAGCGCCGAACCGGTGGCGGCGGGGGCTGCGGATGGTCTGCAGGCCGTACCGGAGGGAGTGCGGGCGCAGGTCGGGCACGCCGCGCTTGCGGACCAGCACGCCGCCCGCGGAGCGGTCCGCCTCGTCGGTCGGGTTGCCGTTCGCGTCGAGCAGGCCCGGGAAGCTGTCCCCGGCGGAGTGAGCCACCATGAACCACGGCGGCACGTTCCCGGCCAGCAGCGCGCCGACCATCGAGCCGGCGCTGGTGCCCACGATGACGTCGGCGTCCATGGGGTCCCAGCCGGTCGCCTCGACCAGCGCGGCGAGCGCGCCGACGAGCCAGGCGCCGCCGAGCACGCCGCCGGCGCCGAGGACGAGACCGACGCGGGGGCGTGCTGCTGTCGTCATGCGTCCAGGGTGCACTACCGGACGCGCAACCGGCCGCCGTGCTCGATCGACAGCAGCCGCGCGCGGTCGAGGTCCTCCGGCTCGACGAAGTCCCGAGGCGTGTCGACGTCCTGCTCCTCGACCTGGTCCTCCGGCGCGACGTGGACCGCGTCGAGCTCCGTCAGCGGGCGGGCGTACGGGCTGGTCATGCCGCCATCGTGCGCCTGTGGAGACACTCCTGTCATGAGCTCTGCGTCGTTCGTCGTCACGGCCCGGTCGGCGGCACTGCCAGAGGCCGTCTTCGCGCTGCTGGCCGATGCCCCGGCGTGGCAGGAGTGGGCCGGCCCGCTCGTGCCGAAGGCGCGGTGGGAGCCGGGCACCCGGGGCGGTCGAGGTGCGGTACGACGGCTCGGCCTCGGACCGCTGACGGTGCGGGAGCTGGTGGTGGAGCACCGGCCCGGGGACGCCTTCTCGTACGTCCTGCTCACGGCGGTGCGCTGGCACGGCTACCGCGCGGACGTGGAGCTGTCGCGGGACGAGTCGGGCGGTACGCGGATCTGCTGGACGGGACGGCTGTCCAGTCCGGTCCCCGGCCTCGCAGCGGTCCTGGAGCCGGCCTTCCGGCTCATGGTGCAGGACTTCGCGAGGCGGCTCGCCGCGGCAGCCGAGAGGGCCTAGCGGAGCTGCTTCTTGTCGACCTTGCCGGTCGCGTTGCGGGGCAGCGCGTCGACGACCACCACGGACCGCGGCACCTTGTAGCCCGCCAGCCGCTCGCGGCACCACGCAGCGAGCTCGTCCTCGGACAGCGCGGTTCCGGACCGCGGCACGACGTACGCCCGACCGACCTCGCCCATCCGCTCGTCCGGGACGCCGACCACAGCCGCCTCGGACACCCCGGCGTGCCGGACCAGCACCTGCTCGATCTCGGCGGGGTAGGCGTTGAAGCCGCCGACGATGAACATGTCCTTGAGCCGGTCGGTGATCCGCAGGTTGCCGGCCTCGTCGAGCACCCCGACGTCGCCGGTGTGCAGCCAGCCGTCGGCATCGATCGCCGCGGCCGTGCCCTCCGGGTCCTCCCAGTAGCCGGGCATCACGTTGTAGCCGCGGACGACCACCTCGCCCGGCTCCCCCGCCGGCACGGGCTTGCCGTCGGGCGTCACGACCGCCACCTCCACGTCGTCGACGGCGCGGCCGCTGGTCAGCGACACGACCTCGTCGGGGTCGCCGAGCCGGCAGCCGGTGGCGTAGCCGGTGCACTCGGTCAGGCCGTAGGCCGTGAGCACCGCGGCGAAGCCGAGCTCGTCGCGCATCCGCCGGATCAGCTCCGTCGGCACCACCGACGCCCCGGTGACCGCGATCCGGAGCGACGACAGGTCCGCGGTCGCGAGGTCCGGGTGCTCGAGCAGGCTGCTGTAGAGGGTCGGCGGACCCGGCACGACGCTGATCCGCTCCGACGAGATCAGCTGCAGCGCAGCGTCCACGTCGAAGACGGGCATCGGCACGGCGGTGGCGCCGCGCAGCAGGCAGGCGAGGATGCCGGCCTTGTAGCCGAAGGTGTGGAAGAACGGCGCCACGATGAGCATCCGGTCGTCGGGACCGAGACCGGCGGTGTCCGCCCACGACGCGAACAGCCGCGTGGACACCCCGTGCGTCGCGACGACGCCCTTGGGCCGCCCCGTCGTGCCCGAGGTGAAGACCAGGTCGCACGGGTCCTCGGGTCGCACCGCGGACCAGGCCGAGTCGGCGTCCGCCAGCGAGACCAGCGCGCCCTTCGCCAGGAACGCCGGCCAGCCCGCGTCGTCGACGACCGTCCTCAGCGACGGCAGCTCGCCGACGCCGGCCAGCATCTCCGTCGGCGACCCGCCGACGACCCCCGAGACGAAGCCGTCGGCCACCACGAGCAGCCGCGCGCGGGTGGTGGCGAGGACGTGGTGCGCCTCCTCCGCCTTGAAGCGCGTGTTGACCGGTACGAGGATCGCGCCGGCGCCGAGCGCTCCCAGCGCGCTGACCACCCAGCGCTCGCCGTTCGGCGCCCAGACGGCGACCCGGTCGCCCGGCTCGACCCCGGCGCACAGCAGCGCGCGCGTCACGGCGAGCGCCGCGTCGCGCAGCTCGCCGAAGGTGCGGCGTCCGTCCGCGGTCACCAGCGCCTCGCGCTCGGGCCACTGCCGGGCTGCCTCGCGGAGCACGTCGGGGATGGTCCGCATGCCACCTTCTCTGGTAGAACGTGTTCCAGTTGAACGTACCACCGACAGGGGATGCGGCATGGACCTGCGCGAGACCGCCGAGGAGGCGGAGTTCCGCGCGGCCGCGCGCTCCTGGCTGACCGAGAACGTCCCCCGCGGCCTGCCGTCCGGCGACACCCGTGAGGGCTTCGCGCTGCACCTCGAGTGGGAGAGGAAGCTCTTCGAGGACCGCTGGGCGGTCGTGTCGTGGCCCGAGGAGTACGGCGGACGGGACGCCTCCGTGTGGCAGTGGCTGGCCTTCGAGGAGGAGTACTACCGGGCCGGCGGCCCCCAGCGCGTCACCCAGAACGGCATCTTCCTGCTCGCCCCCACGCTCTTCGGCTTCGGCACGCAGGAGCAGCAGGACACCCTCCTGCCGAGAATGGCCGCGGCGCAGGACCTCTGGTGCCAGGGCTGGTCGGAGCCGGGAGCCGGCAGCGACCTCGCATCGCTGACCAGCCGGGCCACCCGCGACGAGGCCGCGGGCGGCTGGCGGCTCAACGGGCAGAAGACCTGGACCACCCGCGGGGCCTTCTGCACGCACCTGTTCGGGCTGTTCCGCACCGATCCCGAGTCGGAGCGCCACCACGGCCTCACCTACTTCCTCGTGCCGCTCGACGCCGAGGGCGTCACGGTTCGCGGCTTCAGCCGGCTGGACGGCGACCAGGGCTTCGCCGAGGTGTGGTTCGACGACGTGCTCGTCCCCGACGACGCCGTCCTCGGCGGCGTCGGCAAGGGGTGGAGCGTCGCGATGGCGACCACCGGCTCCGAGCGCGGGCTCACCCTGCGCTCCCCCGGCCGCTACACCGCCGCCGCCGACCGACTGCTCGACCTCGCCCGCGCCCACACCGAGCTCCTCGACGGGTCGCTCCGCGACCGGGTCGTGCAGGCCTACGTGGACGCCGAGGCGTACCGCCTCTTCACCCTCCGGCAGGTCAGCGACGAGCAGGCGGGCCGCACCCGGATGGGCGAGTCCAGCCTCAACAAGCTCTTCTGGAGCGAGCTCGACATCCGCCTGCACGAGACCGCGCAGGACCTCCTCGGCCCGGAAGCGGAGCGAGAGGGCCCGTGGAGCAAGGGCTTCCAGTTCTCGCTGTCCGGTCCGATCTACGCCGGCACCAACGAGGTGCAGCGCAACATCGTGGCCGAGCGCCTGCTCGGCCTGCCGCGGAAGTAGGGCGGATGCACTTCGGACTCAGCGACGAGGCGCGCGAGCTGCGCGACGGCGTGCGCGACGTGCTGGCGGGAGCCTGCACGCCCGCGACCGTACGAGCGGCGTGGCCCGAGGGCGACGCCTCACAGGTGGACCGCCTCTGGGGCGCTCTCGGGGAGCTCGGCCTGCTCGGGCTGCTGGTCCCCGAGCAGGACGGCGGTCTCGACCTCGGCCCGCTCGTCGCGGTCGCCGCGCTCGAGGAGGCCGGCTACGCCGGCGTGCCCGGCCCGCTGGTCGAGACGGTCACCGTGGTCGCTCCGGTGCTGGCCGCGGCTGGGCACGAGCTGCTCCCGGAGGTCCTCGCCGGGCGCGCCCGGGTCGCGGTCTCGGTCGGTGCCGACGCGGTGCCGTACGCCGCCTCGGCAGACGCCGTGCTGCAGCTCGGCGAAGGGGTGCGGCTGCTGTCCCGCGACGACGCCAAGCTCGAGCCGATCGCGACGGTCGACGGATCCCGGGCGCTCGCCACGGTCGTCGGCGAGGGGGCGCCGCTGGACGCGCAGGCGGACCTGCTGCTCGCACGGCTCGGCACGGCTGCCTTCCTGCTCGGGTTGGCCCGGCGCCAGGTCGACCTGACCGTCGCCTACGTCAAGGACCGCAAGCAGTTCGGTGTCGCCGTCGGCACCTTCCAGGCGCTCAAGCACCCACTGGCCGACGCCGTCGTCGGGACCGAGTTCGCCTGGCCCGTCGTGCTCCGCGCGGCGCAGTCCGTCGCCGACGGCGATCCGGACGCCGCGCTGCACGTCGCGATGGCCAAGCTGCTCGCGGCCGAGTCGGCCTACCGCGTCAGCCGCGTCTGCCTGCAGGCGCACGGCGCGATCGGCTACACGACGGAGTACGACCTGCACCTGTTCGGCAAGCGCACCTGGGCGCTCGCCGCCGACTGGGGCTCCCCCGCGCAGCTGCGCACCGAGCTCGCGACCCTGCTCGACCTGAACCCGAGGAGTACGACATGAGCGAGGACGCCCCCGTCCGGTACGAGGTCCGCGGCCCTGTCGCGGTCGTCACGATGGACCGCCCGGACTACCGCAACGCGCAGAACAGCAAGATGACCTACGCGCTGGACGACGCCTACTACAAGGCGGTCTCGGACGACGACGTCAAGGTCATCGTGCTCGCCGGCGAGGGCAAGCACTTCTCCGCAGGGCACGACATCGGCACGCCCGGTCGCGACATCGACCAGAGCTTCGACCGCCGCGCGGTCCTGCACTGGGACCACACCAACAAGGCCGGTGGCGCGAGCCGGATGGCGCGCGAGGCCGAGGTCTACGTCGGGATGTGCCGACGCTGGCGGGAGATCCCGAAGCCGACCATCGCGATGGTGCAGGGCGCCTGCATCGCCGGCGGCCTGATGCTCGCCTGGTCGTGCGACCTCGTGATCGCCTCCGACGACGCGTTCTTCGCCGACCCGGTCGTGCGCATGGGGATCCCCGGCGTCGAGTACTTCGCCCACCCGTGGCAGATGCCGCCGCGCTTCGCCAAGGAGTTCCTCTTCCTCGGCGAGCGGGTCGGCGCCGAGCGCGCCCGCGAGCTCGGCATGGTCAACCGGGTCGTCCCGCGCGACCAGCTCGAGACCGAGACCTTCGCCGTGGCGGAGAAGATCGCCGAGATGCCGGCCTTCGGCCTGATGCTCACGAAGAAGGCCGTCAACCAGTGCGAGGACCTGATGGGGATGCGGGACGGGATGGACTCCGTCTTCGGCCTGCACCACCTCGCGCACGCGCACAACGCCGAGGTCGGCAGCGACTCGCTCGCCGGGCAGGACGCGCGCTCCATGCGCGACGCGGCCGCCAAGAAGTGAGCTTCGTCCGGGTCGAGCGGCCGCGCGAGTCGATCGCGCTGGTCACCCTCGACCGCCCGGAGCGGATGAACGCGATGGCGTTCGACGTCATGGTGCCGCTGCGCGAGGCGCTCGAGGAGGTCGGGCGCACCAACGACGTCCGCGCCGTCGTGCTCACCGGTGCGGGTCGCGCGTTCTGCGCCGGCGCCGACCTGGTCGACGCCGGGTTCCCGCCGAACATCGACGGCCTGGCGCTGCCCTCGATCGCTCGCCGGTCGATGCAGCTGCTCGAGGACGTCATCACGACCGTACGAGGGATGCCGCAGCCGGTCATCGCCGCCGTCAACGGCCCGGCCATCGGGGGCGGCTTCTGCCTGGCGCTCGCGGCCGACATCCGGATCGCCTCGACCGGGGCGTACTTCCGAGCGGCCGGGATCAACAACGGGCTGACCGCCTCGGAGCTGGGCCTGTCCTGGCTGCTGCCGCGGGCGATCGGCACCTCGCGGGCGGCCGAGGTGCTGCTCACCGGCCGGGACGTCTCGGCCAAGGAGGCCTCGTCGTACGGCCTGGTGTCGCGCGTCGTCGACGAGGAGAAGCTGCTGGAGGAGTGCTACGACCTCGGCGACCGCATCGCGGCGTTCAGCCACGTCGGCGTGCAGCTCACGAAGCAGACGCTGCGCTCGGGGCAGGAGACCGGCTTCGCCGTCCACATGGAGCACGAGGGGCTGGCGCAGCTCTACGTCCGGCTGCTCACCAAGAACTTCGAGGAGGCGATCATCGCGCGCAAGCAGGACCGCGCGCCGGTGTTCACCGACTAGAGGCGCTCGATGATGGTGACGTTGGCCTGGCCGCCGCCCTCGCACATCGTCTGCAGGCCGAAGCGGCCACCGCTGCGCTCGAGCTCGTGCAGCAGCGTCGTCATCAGCCGCGCGCCAGTCGCCCCGAGCGGGTGCCCGAGCGCGATGCCGCCGCCGTTGACGTTCACCTTCGACAGGTCGGCACCGGTCTCGCGCTGCCAGGCGAGCACGACCGAGGCGAAGGCCTCGTTGATCTCGATCAGGTCGATGTCGTCCAGCGACATCCCGGTCTTCTTGAGCGCGTGCGCCGTGGCCGGGATCGGCGCCGTGAGCATCAGCACCGGGTCGTCGCCGCGGACCGAGAGGTGGTGGATGCGCGCGCGCGGCGTCAGCCCGTGCACGCGCACCGCCTCCTCGGAGGCGACCAGCAGCGCGGCCGCGCCGTCGGTGAGCTGCGACGCGACAGCGGCGGTGACCCGACCGCCCTCCTGCAGCGTCTTCAGCCCGGCCATCTTCTCCAGCGTCGTGTCGCGCCGCGGGCCGATGTCCTCGGCGACGTCGCCGTACGCCGCGATCTCCTTCGTGAAGCGGCCCTGGTCGATGGCGCGGCCCGCGCGCTGGTGGCTCTCGTACGCGAACTGCTCCATCTCCTCGCGCGAGATGTCCCAGCGCTTCGCGATCTCGTCGGCCGAGCTGAACTGCGACAGCTGCGCGCTGCCGTAGCGCGCCACCCAGCCCTTCGACTGCGTGAACGGGTCGGTGAAGCCGTACTGCTCGCCGGCCGTCATCGCCGAAGAGATCGGGATCAGGCTCATGCTCTGCACGCCGCCGGCGACGACAAGATCGGCGGTTCCGCTCATCACGGCTTGCGCCGCGAAGTGGACCGCCTGCTGCGACGAGCCGCACTGGCGGTCGACCGTGGTGCCGGGGACCTCCTCGGGCAGACCTGCTGCCAGCCAGGCGGTTCGGGCGATGTCGCCGGCCTGCGGGCCGATCGTGTCGACGCAGCCGAAGACGACGTCGTCGACCGCGGAGGGGTCGATGCCGGACCGGGTGACGAGAGCGTTGAGGACGTGCGCGCCGAGGTCGGCGGGGTGCACCTCCGCGAGCGCGGTCCCCTTGCGGCAGACGGGTGAGCGGACGGCCTCGACGAGGTAGGCCTCAGGCATGGGGGGCTCCTTGGGTCAAGGCTGCGTGGAACGCGGGGATCTCGCCGCCGCCGTCGACGACGAGGTCGGCACCGGTGATGAACGCCGCCTCCGGACGGGACAGGAACAGGCAGGCCGCGGCGATGTCGCTCGGCTCGGCGAGGCGTCCCATCGGGATGGTCCGCTCGACGATCGACGGGTCGTCGCCGTAGGTCGCGCTCTCGGTGCGCACCAGACCGGGGGACACGGTGTTCACACGCACCTTGGGTGCCCACTCGAGAGCGAGACCGCGCGTGAGGACGGCCAGCCCCGCCTTGGCCGCGGCGTACGCCGAGGTGCCGGGGGCAGGCCGGAACGCAGCGACGCTGCCGATGTTGAGGATGACGCCGCCGTCGGGCGAGTCCTGCATGACGGCGTTCGCGGCCTGGGCGACGTAGAACGGCGCGAGCAGGTTGAGGCCGACGACCTTCTCGACGAAGCGCGGGCTCACCGTGGCGGCGTCGCCGGACGGGCTGCCGCCGGCGTTGTTGACGGCGACGTCGAGCCGGCCGTGGCGCACGACGACCTCGCGGACGAGCTCGGCGACGGACGCGGCGTCCCGTACGTCGCAGGCGACGAAGTCGTCAGCGTGCTCCTCGGGTGGCGTGCGACCGCAGGTGACGACCGCGGCGCCGGCCGCGCGATAGGCGTCGGCGATGCCCCGACCGAGGCCGCGGGTGCCGCCGGTGACGAGGACGACGCGACCGGCGAGGTCGGCAGTCAGCGAGTCGCTCCGGCCAGCTCGTCGGCGATGGCGGTCACGGCGAGGTGGCCGAAGGCCATGGCGGGCGTGATGCACGCGCCCGGTCCGGGGTAGCTGTGGCCCATCATCGAGGCCATCGTGTTGCCGCAGGCGAACAGGCCGGGGATCGCGGTGCGGTCCTCGCGCAGCACGCGGCCGGCCTCGTCGCAGACCAGCCCGCCCTTGGTGCCGAGGTCGGACAGCACGAGCTGGGCGGCGTAGAACGGACCGGTCGAGATCGGCGCGAGGGAGGGGTTCGGGTGCTCGTGCGGACCGGCGATGCCGGGGTAGCGCTGGAAGACCGCGAGCAGCTGCCGCTCGTGGCTGTCCGGCTCGCCGCGACCGAGCTCGTCGTCGACACCTGCTTCTGCTGCGGTGTTCCAGCGCTCGACCGTCGCCGCGAGGTCCGGCGCGCCGATGCTCCCGGCCAGCTCCTCGATCGACTCGGCACGGATCAGCGCGCCGGCCTCCACCCAGGGGGTCGGGTCCGCCCCGGGTCGCAGCCCGGCGAAGCCCGCGGTGTCGAGGAAGTGCTGGCTCATCACGAACCACGACGGGATGACCGGGCGGCCCTCCGCGTGCGCCGCGAGCATGACGTGGCCGAAGGTGTTGTAGTCGGTGCCCTCGTTGATCCAGCGCCGTCCGTCGCGGTCGACGATGATCCCGCCGGGGGCGACCCGCTCCCAGAGGATGAAGGACGGTGTGCCGTCGGGCTTCACGAAACCCGGTGCCCACCAGCAGTCCTCGAGCAGGTCGGTCGCGGCCCCGAGAGCCACGCCGGCACGGATCGCGTCACCGGTGTTCTCGACGACGCCGAGCGACCAGTCGCTGCGCGCGACCACGCCCTGCCCGGCCTTCTCGCGCATCTCCGCGTTGCGCTCGAAGCCGCCCGCGGCCAGCACGACCCCGGCGCGCGCCGGGATGGTCAGCTCGCCGGCGCGGATCCCGGAGACCCGGCCGTCCTCGACGACGAGGTCGGTGAAGGCGGTGTCGGCGAGCAGCGTCACGCCGGCGTTCTCGCACGCGGTGAGCAGCATGGAGATGAGGGACTGCCCGCCCCACACGGGACCCTCGGGCCCGACCTCGGGGATCGGCGGACCGCCGGCGCCCATCGGCATCGGCGGGTGCACGGGGTGCTGGCCGGCGGCGAAGTCCGGGCCGCGCATCGCCTTCGGCGTGATCGCGCGACCGGTGAGCAGGCCACCCGGGAGACCGGGGTGGTAGTCGGGATAGCCCGTCATGTACGAGAAGCGGACCCCTTGCGCCTCGAGCCACGCGATGACCTCAGCGGCGGACTCCAGGAAGGCGTCCTGCATCGAGCTCGGGGTGCGGTCGCCGACGGTGTGCTTCATGTACTCGCGGGCCAGGTCGAGGCTGTCCGGCTGGCCGGCGGCGAGCACGTGGAGGTTGGCCGGAGCCCAGAGCCCGGCGCCGGAGAGGGCGGTCGTACCGCCGAAGTACGGGGCCTTCTCGACCAGCGTCACACGCAGCCCGCGGACCGCGGCGGTCAGGGCCGCTACCAGCCCACCCGCGCCCGAGCCGACGACCACGACGTCGTTATCCGACAGGTCCTTCGGCGCCTTGTCCACAGGGGCGATACTGGTAGAACACGTTCCAGTCGTCAAGCGCCGGAGGCCCGGTGAGCAGCCCTTCCCCGCCCGTCTCGATGATCGAGCGGATGACGCTCGTCCTCGACGCGTTCGACGGGGCGAGCGCGCGGCTGACGCTGCAGGACATCGTCGAGCGGAGCGGCCTGCCGCGGTCGACGGTGCACCGGATCCTGGACTCGCTGGTGCGGCTGCGCTGGCTCGACCACCGGGGTGGCGACTACGGCCTCGGCATGCGCGCGCTGGAGCTCGGCGGCCTCGCCGTGGCGCACAACTCGCTGCGCGAGGCGACCGCTCCGCTGCTGCACGACCTGCACGTGCGGACCGGTGTCACGGTGCACCTGTCCGTCCTCGACCGGCTCGACGTGGTGTGCCTGGACAAGCTCTCGGGCCGCAGCGGGATCGCGCTCCCCACCCGCGTGGGCGGCCGTACTCCTGCGCACGCGACCGCGTCGGGCAAGGCGATCCTGGCCTGGACCGATCCGCGCCAGGTCGACGCGACCTTCCGCGGCAAGCTCGTCAGCCGCACCCCGCGGACGCTGCCGACCATGGAAGCGCTGGAGCAGGAGCTGGCGAAGGTGCGCGCCCGTGGCGGCCTGGCGTACGACCGCGAGGAGTCCTCGCCAGGCGTCGCCTGCGTGGCCGCGCCGCTGCGGGGCAGCGCCCGTGCGGTGGCGGCGATCTCGCTGTCCGGCGAGGCCTCGCGGATGGACCTGAACCGGCTGTCGCCCTTCGTCGCCGAGACGGCGCGGCAGGCGAGCGCGGCGCTCTTCCCGCAGGACGTCGCGACGCGACGCCGCAAGGCGCGGCAGGACGTGCCGCAGCCGGCGTCGTGGCCACCCGGCGCGCTCGACCGGCTGGTCGAGGGCATCGGCGGGGACTACTGGCTCTGACGAGCTCTGACCTGAAAAGCCCTGACATGCAGCGACATCAGCCCCTCGCTGTCGCGCGCGAACAGGTCGCCTTCTCGAAGTCGTGCGACGATCGACTCGTGACATCCGCCGAGCTGTCCGGTCTCGACGGCGACATCGGCGCCCAGCCTGACATCACCTTCACCCAGCTCCTCGACGCGATGCCGGACGCCGTCGCTGTCCTGGACGGCACCGGCACGATCATCGCCGTCAACCGGATGTGGCGCGCGTTCACGCACGACAACGAAGGCACCGTCGGTCAGACCGGTGTGGGCACCAACTACCTGCAGGTCTGCAGCCGCTCCGCAGCAGTCGGGTGTGCGGACGCCGCGGAGGCCCTGGCGGGGATCCGCGCAGTCCTGCTCGGCCGCACCCTGGAGTCGGTCTCGGAGTACGCGTGCTCATCGTCGACGGTCGACCGGTGGTTCGCCCTGCGCGTCACGCGCATCGACGGCTGGGCCCGCCACGTGCTCGTCTCGCACACCAACATCACGCGGCAGAAGCTGGCCCAGCTCGATCTGGAGCGCAAGGCGTCGCACGACCCGCTGACAGGCCTGGCCAACCGCGCCTGGCTGGACCGGCGGCTGAGGTCTGCCCTGACACCGCGATCGGGACGACCGCCGCGGGGCGACGTCGGCGTTCTCTACCTGGACCTCGACCGCTTCAAGCCGGTCAACGACACGTACGGCCACGCGGCGGGCGACGAGGTGCTCCAGACGGTGGCCGCCCGGCTGCGCGACCTGGTCCGCCCGCAGGACACCGTCGCCCGGGTCGGCGGTGACGAGTTCTGCGTGGTGACGACGCGGACGACTGCGGAGCAGCTCGCGGCCATGGCCGACCGGGTCCACCAGTCGCTCGCGCAGCCGTACCTCGTCCACGGCGACCTCATCACCGTGGGCGCGAGCGTCGGTGCCTGCATGGCCGTGCCCGGGGAGGATCCCGCCGAGGCCCTGCACCGGGCCGACCTGGCGATGTACGCCGCCAAGCGGCGTGGCCAACCGCCAGGCTGACCGAGCCGGTCTAGGGTCCGCGCCATGGCCGAGATCGTGCTGTTCCACCATGCCCAGGGACTGACCGACGGGGTGCGCGCGTTCGCCGACGACCTGCGCGCCGCGGGGCACGTCGTGCACACCCCCGACATGTACGACGGGCAGACCTTCCCGATCCTCGACGACGGCATGGCCTACCTGCGCGACCGCGGCTTCGACGAGGTCACGGCGCACGGGATCGCCTTGGCAGCCGAGCTGCCGGAGGAGGTCTTCTACGCGGGCATGTCCTTCGGCGTGATGCCCGCGCAGCAGCTCGTGCAGTCACGGCCGGGTGCGCGCGGGGCTCTGATGCTGCACGCCGCGCTGCTGCCGTCCGACCTCGAGGGTGACTGGCCGGCGGGGCTGCCGCTGCAGGTGCACACCGCTGAGGACGACGCGTGGGGCGACGCCGACGTGGCGCGGCAGCTCGCCGCTGAGGTGCCGCAGGCGGAGGTCTTCCTCTACCCGGGGGACACGCACCTGTTCACCGACCGCAGCCTGCCGGACTTCCGGCCGGACACCTCGGCGCTGGTGCTCGAGAGGGCGCTGGAGTTCTTCGGTCGATGATCGACAGTCGCTTCTAGCCCTAGCTTCTCGCCAGCGTTAGCGTCCGTGCTCGGGGATCTGCCAGGGGGGCCGAAGTGCTGGAATGGGTGACCGACGGAGGGCTGGAAACGGACCTCATCTTCCACAAGGGCCTTGAGCTGCCGGAGTTCGCGGCGTTCCCCCTTGTGGAGCGGGAGAGCACAGCGCAGCTGCTGATCGACTACTACGCGGAGTACGCAGCGATAGCCGGGCGCGCAGGTGCGGGGTTGGTGCTCGAGACACCGACCTGGCGGGCCAACCCGGACTGGGGGGCGCTCCTGGGCTACGACAGCGCGGGGCTGGCTCGGGCGAACGCGGCTGCGGTCGATCTCGTACGGCGTGCCGGCGCCGGGCTGGACCGCATGCGCATCAGCGGCGTCGTCGGCCCGCGTGGCGACGGCTATGTCGCTGCTGGCCGTCAGGCAGACGAGACTGCGGAGTACCACTACCCGCAGGTTGCGGCGCTCGCCGCCGCGGGCGTCGACGTCGTTCACGCCATGACCCTGAACGAGCCGGCCGAGGCGATCGGTGTGGTCCGTGCGGCACGGTCGGTGGGCGTACCTGTCGGGATCTCCTTCACCGTCGAGACGGACGGTCGGCTGCCGGACGGCACGACGCTGCGCGGGGCGATCGACCAGGTCGACGCGGCGGCCGCGCCGGACTGGTACGGCGTGAACTGCGCCCACCCGCTGCACGTCGCGGAGGCGCTCGACGGCGAGGCATGGCAGTCACGTCTGCAGGTTCTCCGTCCGAACGCGTCGACGATGACTCACGAGGAGCTCGACGCGATGGAGGTGCTCGACGAGGGCGATCGGTCGCTGCTCACGTCCTCGACCGAGCAGCTCCTGCGGCAGCTCCCGTCGATCGCCACGCTGGGCGGGTGCTGCGGAACCGACGCAACGCACGTCGCCTCGCTGTGGGGCGTGTCGGCACAGGATCACTGAGTGACAGCCAGCACGACCTAGAACGGCGGGTTGTCGTCGTCCCAGTCCCAGGTCTGCTTCGGTGCAGGCGGTTTCGGCGGTTCGGGTGGTCGGATCCGCTGGCTGAGCGGGATGTCGTCGTCGGTCTCCGCCGGGGGCGGATTGTGGGCCTTCGGCGCTCGGGGTGGTGGCTGGGAGTACAGGTCGACTTTCGGTGGGGCGGGCCAGGGTCCTGGTCGGTGGTAGGTCTGCCGGAGGGGGCTGTGCCAGACGCTGCTGCCGTCGGGCAGGCGTTGCAGTCGCCAGCCG
>JAKFFB010000257.1:0-7754 GCA_036675425.1 Actinomycetales bacterium
ACCCCGAGCTGGCCGACCGGCTGGTGACGGTGGCCGGCCCGGGCGGGCTGCCCCTCGCGACGCGCGGCGCCGCCCTGCGGGTGGGGCGGCTGCGCACCGGCAGCACCGTGCGCACCCGCGGCGCCCGCCTCGAGCACGTCTTCGTCGGCCGCGGCCAGGTCGAGGTCGACGGCGATCTGCTCGCCGCGGGCGACTCCCTCCGCAGCACGGACGGCGGGGCGCTCCTGCTGACCGCCCGCGCAGCTGCCGAGGTGCTCGTCTGGGAGATGGACGTCACAGCAGCTACCTGATCGGGAGGCATCATTCGCGCTGCGCTGGGTACACGGACCGGCGGGGTTCTGCTCCCTGCAGCCAGCAGGCGTGGCACCCTGGTGTGTCTCCGGCATGAAGGATGGAGTGGCAGTGATCGACCGGGCGGACGTCGTCGCCGAGCGCGAGCTCGCGCTGCGCGCCGTCCCGGACGCCGCCCCCCAGGCCCGCGCCGCCCTCCGCGACCTGCTCCGCGACACGCCGCTCGCGGACCGGCTCGACGACGGCCAGCTGGCCGTCTCCGAGCTCGTCACCAACGCCGTCCTGCACGGGCGGGAGCCGATCACGGTCCGCTTCGCCCTCACGAGCGAGCTCCTGCGGGTCGAGGTGCACGACGGCAGCCCGATCAGCCCGTCATTCAGCATGCTGGACCCCACCGCCGTCACCGGCCGAGGGCTGATGCTCATCAGCGCCGCCTCCGACCGCTGGGGCGTCGAGCCCGAGCCGCACGGCAAGCAGGTCTGGTTCGAGCTCCTCCAGGAGGGTCCGGAGGAGGAGGTCGAGGCCGACGTCGACGCGCTGCTCGCGGCGTGGGGCGACGACCTGGCCGGCGACCCCGCGCTCGAGCAGGTGCGCGTCGTCCTGACCGACCTCGACACCGCCCTGGTGGCCCGGGCCGAGGCCCACGTCGAGGGACTGCTGCGCGAGCTCTCCACCCTGGGCGACGACGTCCCGGACGACATCGCCCGGGTGGCCCGCTCCGTGCTGCAGGCCGCGGTCGGCATGGACGCGGTGCGCGCCGACCTGAAGCACCAGCTGGCGGTCGCCGTCTCGGCCGGCCAGCCGCTGGTCGACCTCACGCTGACCATCCAGCGCGACGACGCCGAGCTGGTCCGCGACTTCTCCCACGCCGTGGACGAGGCCGACCGGCTCAGCCGGGCCGGCCAGCTGCTCACCACGCCCGCGCCGTCCGAGCTCTCCGACGCGCGGCAGTCCTACCTCCGCCGCCTGCTCGCCCAGCTGCAGAGCTGACCCGGCGCGTCGCACGCCCGGGGTGGGGCATCCTTCCGCCATGAAGCTCTCCGGTGCCCATGTCCTCGTCACCGGCGCGTCCCGCGGGATCGGCGCGTGCATCGCCGACGGCGCCGCGGCCCTCGGCGCCGACCTGACCCTGGTCGCCCGGCCGTCCGACGCGCTCACCCTCCGCGCCAAGGCGCTCGACGCGCGCGAGCTGCCGTGCGACCTGGCCGACCCCGGGCAGCGTGCCGACCTGCTGGCCCGAGCCGAGCAGGACGCCGGCCGGCCGGTCGACGTGCTCGTCAACTGCGCCGGGGTGGACGGCGTCGACGGGATGCTCGACGTCACGGCCGAGGCGATGCGCCGCCTCTACGAGGTCAACCTGCTCGCCCCGGCCGAGCTGGTCCGGCAGGCGCTGCCGGGCATGGTCGCCCGGCGCCGCGGCCACCTGGTCACCGTCTCGTCCGGCTTCTCGACCGTGATCGGCGCCGGCATGACGCCCTACGCCAGCAGCAAGGCCGGCCTGTCCCACTTCCACGCCGGCGTCCGGCTGGAGCTGCAGGGCACCGGCGTGCGGACCACGCTGGTCGAGCCCGGCCCGGTGCGGACCGAGATGTACGACGACATCGAGGCCGACGGGCTGGCCAGCGCCGTGATGGACCGCTTCCTGAAGCTCCGGCTGACCCGGCTGATGACGCCGCAGGAGGTCGCGCAGCAGGTGCTCGACGGCGTCGAGGCCGACCGCGAGCACGTCGTGCCCCCGCGGCGCATGACCCCGGTGCTCGTCTTCGACTGGATCCCGCGCCGGGTGGCGCAGCTCGTGCTCACCGGCACCCCGCGCCGCTGACCGGCGCGGTGCCCCCGGTCCTGCTCGTCGCGCTCGGCGGCGTCGTCGGAGCGCTCGCCCGGGTCGGCGTCGGCGAGGCGCTCCCGCACGAGCCCGACAGCTGGGCCTGGTCGACCGTGGCCGTCAACGCTGCCGGTGCCTTCGCCCTCTGCCTGCTGCTCCCGCTCATCCGGACGGCGGCGACCCGGCTCGCGCTCGCCACCGGCCTGCTCGGCTCCTTCACGACCTTCTCGGGCTTCGCCCTCGACGCGGTGCTGCTCGCCGACGCGGGCCGCCCGGCGGTCGCGACGGCGTACGTCCTCGTCAGCCTGGTCACCCTGCTGGCGGCGGGACTGCTCGGCCGGCTCGCGGCCCGGGCGGTGCTCCGGTGAGCCTCGCCCTGGCAGTGGCCCTCGGCGCGGCGGTGGGGGCCCCGGCCCGCTACCTGCTCGACGCGGCCGTGTCGCGGCGGAGCCGGAGCCGGCTGCCGCTCGGCATCCTCGCGGTCAACCTCCTCGGCTGCCTCGCCGTCGGCGTGCTGGCCGGTGCGGAGCCCTCGACGGCGACGGTGCGCCTGGTCGGCCTGGGCTTCCTGGGCTCGTTCACGACCGCTTCGACGCTGGCCTGGGACGTGATCGCCGTCGGCAGCCGCTCGCGGCAGGCGGGTGTCACGCTGCTCGCCCTGCACGTCGTCGCCGGCCTCGCGCTCACCGCGATCGGGCTGGTCGTCTCCCGGGCCGTGGTCTGAGCTCAGCCGCCGGAGGGCGTCTCCGAGGCGCTGCGCCGGAGCCGCACGAGGGCGGGCTGCACGTCCGTCTCGATCCGCAGGAGCTTGGACATGCTCGTGAGGACCAGCAGCCGCTGCACCGCACCCGAGGCGCCGGCCACGACGAGGCTGCCGCCCGCCTCGCTGACGACCCGGTTCGCGCGGAGCAGCGCGCCGAGCCCGCTCGAGTCGCAGAAGCGCAGCGCGCCGAGGTCGACCAGCAGGAGCCGTCGGCCGTCGGCCAGGACCCCGTCGACGACGGCGTCGAGCTGCGGCCCGACCGAGAGGTCGAGCTCGCCGTCGAGGGCGACGAGGGTGACCGCGTCGTCGTACAGCACCGACGTCGTCAGCGGCATGGTGGTCTCCAGGGACAGGTGGAGCCGACAGCCTCGCGCAGGTCGTCCCTCTTGGGAAGTCAGTCCTCGGGCACGGGGTCGTACGACGTGCGGAAGACGCGCCGGCCACCCACGCCGTCCCCCCCGGTCGTGGTGCGGGTGACCGAGATGCGGAAGCCGCCGTCGCCGCGCGGCTCGCGTGGACCGTGCTGCGCGACGACCTGCCGGCCGCCGTTGTCGCCGTAGAGGGAGACGGTGACCGAGCCGGGAGTCGAGGACGTCTCCACGACGATGCCGTGGCGGGTGTCGTTGAGGACCTTCACGTCGATCTGGCCGAAGTAGACCGTCGACTCGCGACCGGCGGGGTAGCGGCTGATGTACCAGCTGTGCGGCTGGTGCTCCTTGATGTCGAGTCCCGCGAAGAACGCCGCGTTGAACAGCGTGGTCGCGAACTGCGAGACCCCGCCGCCGACCTCGTCGGTGAGCACCCCGTCGACGATGGCGCCGTCGGCGACGAACCCGCGCGCCGTCGTGCGCGCACCGGCGGTGCCGTTCAGGGAGAAGGTCTCCCCCGGCGGGACGTAGCTGCCGTCGACGATCTCGGCGATCCGCCGGATGTTCGTGGCACGTGGCTGGCCTGCCGGAAAGAACGTGGTGAAGGTGCCGAGCAGGCTGCGGACGCCGGCCGCCTGGGCCCGCTCGGTGCTCAGCTCGGGCTCGAGGACGGTCATCGGCAGCTCGCGGCGCAGGGTGCGCTCACCCGCCAGGATCAGCTCCGACAGGCGCGCGGTCGCCGGGTCGACGTCGACCCCCTTGCCGCTCGCGCCGGGGGTGACCCGCACGACCGCCGGCTGCGGGGTCCACGTGTAGTCGTCCTGGTCGGTGACCTGCGCGGGCTCGCCCGCGACGGCGAAGCCGGCCTCGACCGGCGGCGAGTCGATCTCCTTCGCCTTGCGGGCCACCAGCGCGTTCAGGCCGGGCAGGTCGACGCGCAGCTCCAGCCGGCCGTCGACCAGGACGCTGCGGAGCAGCTCGGAGACCTCGAGCGCGGTGACCCGCAGCTCGTCCTCGGGACCGGTCAAGGCGTAGGAGCCGGCGAGTGCCCGACGAGCCTGGCGTACGACGCGGTCGACGTCGGCCGGGGTCGTCGGCGGGCGCTGCTCGACCAGCGGCAGCGGCAGCGGCTGGGCGCGACCGGCGAGGAGAGCCTCGGCCACGGCGGTCGCGGCGGCGGGCTGGTCGAGCACCTGGCCGGTCCGGGGGGCGACCGGCTCGACGGTCAGGCCGCGCACCTCGATGCCACCCGGGTCCGGCGCCGCGTCGACGATGCCGGCGACGGCCTCGATCCGCTGGTCCAGAGCGGTCGGGTCGACGGCGGCGACCAGCTCCACGGGGCGGCCGGTGTCGCCGCCGGCCGCGCCCAGCAGCGGGCCGAGCAGCCGGGCCACCAGGCCGTCCCGCCCCGCGTCGAGGGCGGCCTCGACGGTGCCGTCGACGTCGACGACGACCAGGGAGCGGGCGACCTCGCTGGAGACCTCGCCGGCGGTGACGGACAGCGTGCCGGTGGTGCGGGCCGCGGCCAGCCGCTCGACGGCCTCGCCCAGCGCGTCGCGGTCGAACCCGCCGACAGGCGTGCCCGCGACGGTCGTGCCGGGCAGGGCCTCCTCGGCGCTGCGCAGGACGACCGCTCCGGCCCCGACGACGAGCGCGGTGCCGAGCGCCGCGGCCGTCAGCCCTGCCACGACCTTCGCCTGCACCTGCGCTCCGTCCTCGCCGCTCGACCCCGGGCGGGTCACCCACCAGCCTCGCCGATCCGGCCGCTTCCCGCGAGGAAACGGCCAGAGCGACGTTGAACCGGACGAGTCCCCCTGACCCCCTGGAGCCCCCCGTGCGCACCACCCGCCTGATCACCCTGCTCTCCGGCGCCCTCGCGGCCGGTGCCGCCCTCGGCCTGACCGCGTCGCCTGCCTCCGCCGTGGTCGGCGGCACCGCCGCTCCCGCCGGCGCGTACGACTTCACCGCGTCGCTGCAGGACGGCGACTTCGCGTTCTGCGGCGGCAGCGTCATCGCGGCGCAGTGGGTGCTCACCGCCGCCCACTGCGTGCCGGACGGCAAGGCCTCCGGACTGTCGGTGGTGGTCGGCACCGTGGACAACAGCAACGGCTCGGGGGAGCGCCGCGCGGTCGCGGAGGTGCTGGTGCACCCGGCGTACGACGCCGACGCCTCGACCTCCGACGTCGCCCTGCTGCGGCTCGCCACGCCGACCTCGGTGGCCCCGATCGCGCTCGCGACCGCGGCGGACGACGCGCTCGAGGCGGACGGCGCGCCGGTGACGGTCACCGGCTGGGGTGACCAGACGCCGCTCGCCGGCGGGGGCCTGCTCACCACGAACCGGCTGCGCGAGGTCGACCTGTCGATCGTCGGCGACGAGGAGTGCGGCGACGCCAACGGCGGCTTCGACGCCGCGACCGGCGTGTGCGCGGCGGCCTTCCTCAAGGACAGCTGCCAGGGCGACAGCGGTGGCCCGCTGTTCGCGACCAGCGGCGGACGGCGGATCCAGGTGGGCGTGGTGTCATACGGCCTGGGCTGCGGCGTGCCGACCTTCCCCGGTGTCTACGCCGAGGTGAACGAGACCGGCATCCGCGACTTCATCCGGACCCACGCAGGGGTCTAGTGGCGCTGGCGCTTGTGCCGGTACATCTCGCCGTCGGCGAGGTGCCAGGCGCCCTCGAGGTCGGCATCGGAGGTGGTCGCGACGCCGATGCTGGCCGGGACACCCGCGTCGTCCAGCTCGGCGCGCAGCCGGGCGGCCAGCTTGCTGGCGCCCTCGACCCCCGTCTCGGGGGCCAGCACGCCGAACTCGTCCCCGCCCAGGCGGCAGACGACGTCGACGGCGCGTGAGGCGGCGCTCACCGCGGCGCCCGCGCGCTGCAGGTGGGCGTCGCCGGCGGCGTGGCCCTGCTCGTCGTTGATGCGCTTCAGCCCGTCGAGGTCGACGACCACGATGGAGGTGCAGCGCGGGTAGCGGGTGGCGCGCGTCGCCTCCTCCTCCAGTGCCCGCCGCCAGGTGCGCCGGTTGCCGAGGGAGGTGAGCGCGTCGATGCCGGCGAGCTCGACCGCGCGCTCGGCGAGCGCCTCGGCCTCGACCCGGCGTCGTTCGGCCACGACCAGCTCGCTGATCAGGGCGGCGGCGTCGTGCACCGCTGCCCGCCGGGCCGCGTCGGCGCTGCGCGCGGTGGCGATCAGCAGCAGCCCGTCGTACCAGGGGCAGGGCGGGAGGACGGTCGGCCAGACGGCCAGCTCCGGCAGGCCGCGCGAGGTGCCGGAGCGGACCAGCAGGCTCACCTCGGGCATGCCGACGACCTGCAGCTCGAGGGTGGTCAGCCCGGCGGAGGCCAGCGTGCCGACGAGGACGCGGCGCACAGCGACGGCCAGGCCGCTGTCGGCGGCCAGCGCGAGGTCGGGCGGACGGATGCCCGCTTCCGGTGCGGTAGTGATGCTGCGTCCCTCCCGTCCCTTTCCAGGCGGACCGTACACACGCCGGCCGGGTCAGGGGAGCGCTGGAGCCAGGATCGCGTCCGGAAGCTCCCGCCGCGTCATCCGTTCGGTCGGATCTGCGGCCGGTCGGCGGACAGGACCGTCAGGCGAGCAGGGCCTCGAGCCGGCGGTTCAGGGCGTCCAGGGTGGCGCGGACGACCGCCCGGCTCTCGTCCTCGCGGACCACGGCCGAGCCGGTCAGCCGCTCGGTCCCCTGCGCGGACAGCATCGTCAGGGTCACCAGCGCGGTGCGCTGGTCGCCCGCCTGCGTGATGACGACGGTGTCGAGCTCGATCCGGGCGCTGTCTCGCGCGAGCCGCTCGATCGCGCGGAGCGTGGCCTGGCCGACCGCGCGCTGCATGCCCTGAGGGGTGATCGTGCCGTGCGCGTCCCCGGTGGCGGCGCGGGAGCGGGAGCTCAGGACCACCGTCGCGGAGAAGTCGTGGCCGGCGGTGACCAGGTCGGTGCGGACGATCTCCGGCCGGGCCGCCCGCTGGCTCGGCACCTTCGGGTCGGAGCCGTTCTGCGCCGGGCTCTGCGCGTCGACGACGTGCACCTGGGCGGTGTCGACCTCGGTGCCGAAGCGCTCGCGGATCAGCCGGCTGGCCGCCCCGGCGACCTCCAGGCCGTCCGCCCCCGGGGCGAGGTCCAGCCGCAGGCTGTCCACGCCGCCGGCGTCGTCGGGGTGCACCGCGGCGTCGTTGACACCGGGCAACGCGCGCAGCGCGGCTGCGATCGCTTCCAGGTCGTGACTCACGTCGGCTCCTCGGGCGCCAGGTCGCAGATGGGCGCTGAGTCGTAAGATCGGCAGAACGAGACGTTCTGCGTTCACCCGTTCGGGTGCAGCGGGGTGGAGCGCCTGGCGCTGGAGCGTACGGCGCCTCCGCCGCGGGCGGAGGACGGCCGATAGGGTCGCCGCCATGCTGCTGAGCGACCGCGACCTCAAGGCCGCCCTGGCGTCGGGCCGGATGGGCCTCGCGCCCTACGACGAGGCGATGGTCCAGCCGAGCAGCGTCGACGTGCG
>JAKFFB010000254.1:0-7731 GCA_036675425.1 Actinomycetales bacterium
GAGACGCTGCGCACCGGCACAGGAGCCGCTCGTACCGTCGTGACCTTCGCAGCCTTCGCCGGCCGGGATGCCTTCGCGGGAGCCTTGCGCGCCTTGACCGGCGCCGCCGCCCGCGGGGCAGCGCGCCTAGCCGGCGCAGCGGCCACCAGGTCGGTGTCGGCGGCGACGCGGGAGCGGCGGTTGCCCGGCTCGACGTGCGCCAGCGCGGCGGAGTTGGCGTCGGTGGGGGTGACCTCGCGGTGCGCCACGTCGTACCGCCACGTCGCGCTGCGGCGACGGGCCTGCGAGACGTAGGACAGCTCGACCAGCCAGGTGCCGACCTCCTCGCGGCGGGCGGACCACTCGACGGTCTCGAGCCGCACCCCGACGGTGTCGGCGAGGTGCCGGTCGACGGCCTCGCCGAGCGGCAGCGCGGACTCCCCCAGCCGGCTGCGGGAGACGAAGCCGGCGCGGGCCTGGTTCAGCACCCGCTCGATCTCGGACAGCACCGGCCCGGCGTAGCGCTCGATCTTGGTCAGCGGGACGCCGGCGGACGCGGCGATCTCCTCCTGCGTCTCGCCGGCGCGCAGGCGTGCCTGGATCTCCTTGGGCGTGACGACGACCGGCTCGGTCTCACCCGGCCGGGGCAGGTCGCCGCGCACGGCGGCCGACAGCCGGTCGTCGATGGCCACCCGGAAGTCGCCCTTGGCGGCGCCTCGACTGGTGGCCAGCACGACGTGTCGGCCGTCCTCGCTCGTGGCGACGACGTGCAGCTCGCGCACCGTTCCTCCGTCCGCACCCGGGATCTGGCACCCGGTGTGCGGGGAGTCTCGCGGGTCGCGCGCCGGATCACAAGCGACTCGGGCAAACCCGACCGATCAGGAGGCGGCGCTCGCCGGCCGTCCGTCCTGTCCCGGCAGTCCCAGCGGCACCAGCTGGAGCCGCGGGACCAGCCCGCTGTCGGCCAGCACGGCGAGCGCCTGCTGCTCGCTGTCGTCCACCTCGAGCGCGCCCGGTGGCCCCAGGAGCACGGTCACCACGCAGTCGCCACAGGCCAGGTCGCGGACGGCGCAGCCGTCGCAGTCGATGAGCACAGCATCCTCCGGGGAAGTCGTTCCCGGCGAGGGTGCCGGGCCCGGCGGACGCTAGGAGGGAGGTCCGACAAGACCGGGTCGGGCGACCACCTCGACCGCGTCCACGGCCTTGCACCAGCGGCAGACGACGTGCTCCACGGTGTCCGCGAGCAGCTCGCGGGTCTCCACCACCTGACGCCCGGCGAGGTCGACGTGGACGTACTCCTGCGCCCGGGTCGACCGGGTCACGTCGAACCGGGTCAGGTTGCCGCAGACGGTGCAGCGCCAGCGGGAGGCGTCGTCGGGCTGCGGCACGGGCACCCGGCGAGCCTAGCGAGTCGTGCAGGCCTCGAGCACCCGCTCGTACGACGTCGTCAGCAGCTCGCCCAGCTGGGGCTCGTAGGTGTTGCCGTCGGCGCGGATCCGGACGATGCCGATCTTCTCGTTCAGCTCGGCCAGCACCGGCTGCAGCGCCGGCTCGGCGCCGTCGGCCAGCGCGCGGAGCCGGTCGTGCGCCTCGCGCAGCCCGGCCCGCACGTCGCCGTCGACCGCACCGCCGTCCCCGAGCTCGGGCAGCGACTGCCCGACCGCGCGCACGTCCGCGGCAGCCGTACGGCAGGTGCCCTCGGCGAAGGCGCTCTCGTCCGGGACGTCGGGTCCGCTCGACGAGCAGCCGACCAGGCCGGCGAGCGCCAGGGCGGCGAGGGCGTACGGCAGTCGTGACACGGGGGGCTCCTGCAGAAGTAGGGGGCGTCGGCCCGGGGCGGCTCGCGGTGAGCCGCCCCGGGTCGACGCGGGTCTAGCGAACCGTGATCGTCGTGGGGACGCCGCGGTTCTCCTGAGCAGCCGAGCCGCGCGCCGGGAAGACGCGCCAGTTCAGCGTGATGCGGGTGCCCGGGGCGACGCGGAAGGTCTTGGTGACCGTCGCGGTGCCGTCCTCGCTGATCTGCGAGGAGCCCAGCCCGGTCGCCGAGCCGTCCGGGTTGATCCGGTAGAGCTGGGCGAAGCCGCCCTTGGCCGCCGGCGTGATGTTGCGCGCCTGCGCCGTGACCGTGCCGTTCGCGCTGGTGAAGCTCTGCACGAAGCTCACCGGGGTCTGGCCCTTGCGCGGGTCGGAGCCGGTGTGCGGGTCGGCGACGTACGGGAACGTCGACAGCAGCGGGCGCTCCCGCTCGTTGGCGTCCACCGCGTCACCGAGGCCGGCCACGGCGGTCTTCAGGTCGCCGTTCGGGCGCACGAGCACGCCCTCGAGCACCTGCAGCGCGATGTCGACGACGTCGTCCTGCAGGCGGCGGCCGTTCGGGAAGCCCGAGAGGTCACCACCGACAGCGCCGAGCCGGCTGTAGCCGGAGTCGCCCGGCTTCAGCGGCGGGACGTTGACGTTCAGCCGGAGGTACTCGGCCGGGGCCGGGTTCGGGCTGACCGCGTTGAGGTCGAGGGAGTTGAGGTCGGCGTCCAGCACGCCCTTGCCGAGGCCGCCGAAGGTGGCACCGGAGAAGACGTCCTTGGAGAAGCCGGTGAGGAACGCCGCGACCAGGTCGTTGCGCTTGGCTGCGGCCTCGTTGCCCTCGAGCTTGTTCGGGTTCGGGATGCCGTAGACGCTCTCGACCAGGATCGGCACCTCCGGGTCCTGCACCTTGGCGAGGAACTTCGCATCCGTGTCCGGGGTGGACCGGTTGAAGAAGTCCTTGAGGTTGGCCGGGACGACCGCCTCGTTCACCAGCGGGTTGCCCAGGCGCGAGACCTGGACGAAGTCGCCGGAGTCGGTGGTGGTGTCGCTGCTGTCCGTGGTGCTGGTGCCGGGAGCGGCGTTGTTGTCGGCGAAGACGCGGGTCTTGGCCCGCGACGTCGTCGACCAGACGCCGATGACCGGGTTGGCCGCCGCGTCGCCGTTCGCGACGAGGAGCTCCTTGGGCAGCTGCAGCGCCACGGTGTTGACGTTGTAGCCGGCCAGGGTGTCGAAGCCGACCTCGGACAGGTCGCCGCCGTAGAGCAGGTCGAAGATGCGCAGGTCCAGGTAGAACGGGTCGTCCGCCTGGCCGACGTAGGACTTGCCGCCGACGGTGGTCGGCGTGATGGCCTCGTTGCGCAGCTTCACGTAGTCGGGCATGGACGCGACGCCGACGTTGCTCGGCGCGACCTTGCCGTCGACGACGATCGGCACGGCCGGGTTCTCGGTGCCGTCGTCCTTGTAGGTCACCGTCTGCAGGGTGTAGCTCTGCTTGAACTTCAGCGTGGCGTCGTCGTAGGACGTCACCGGGCCGTCGTTGTAGAGGAACGTGCCGTCGTTCTCGCCGCGCTCGGCCGTGCCGCGGTTGTCGATGTCCTCGAAGACCCACCGGTAGGTCAGGTCCGGCTTGGCGTCGCCGTCGTTGTCGACGTGGATCTCGTAGCGAGCGCTGGTGTCCCACGGGAAGAAGTTGGGACCGCCGCCCGGCTCCTGGAAGGGCAGCCAGTTGGCGATGAGCGTCACGCTGCTCGGGTCGTCGGGCGACACGAAGGCGTAGGTGTCGGTGTTGTCCGCACCCGGGTCGGTCTGGATGTACGGCGCCTCGCGGTGGCTCGACGCCGACGAGGTGCCCGGACCGAGCAGGGCGGCACCGCCGGCGGCTGTCGCCGTGGCGGTGAGGATGGCGAGGGCACGACGTCGCGCGCTCCGCCTCGGGATCGGTGTCATGGATCTCCTACGGATCGGAAGGGTCGGGCAGTCGTTCACCCGCAGTCCGTTCGCCTCCGGGCGCCTCCCGGATGGGACACAACCGCAACGGGTCCTGGCACGAACGCCTCTCGTACGCCCCGACCGACCGCCGAGGAGACCGCATGCAGCGCTGGGCCCGCACCGCGCTCTCCGGCGGCGTCGTCGTCGCGCTCGCCGCGGGACTGCTCGCCGTCGGCGCCGCCGCCGGCTCGCCGCCGTCGACGACCGACGCACCGGTGGCGACGGCGCCCGCTGACCCTCGGGTCGCGCGCATCGCCCAGCTGCAGACCGACCTGGCCCGCACGCCCGGCCGCTACACGGGGTGGAACGAGCTGGGGTTCGCCTACCTCGAGCAGGCCCGGGTCACCTCGGACCCCTCCTTCTACGCCAAGGCCGAGGGCGCCTTCACCCGCTCGCTCGAGGAGCGCCCGGAGGACAACGACCTGGCGCTGACGGGGCAGGCCTCCCTCGCCGCAGCGCGCCACGACTTCGCCGCCGCCCTCGCCCTGACCGACCGCAGCCTGGCGATCAACGACTTCAGCGCCACGACCTACGCCGTCCGCGTCGACGCGCTCGTGGAGCTGGGTCGGTACGACGAGGCGGAGGGCGCGGCCCAGCGACTCCTGGACCTGTCCCCCGGCGGCCTGGACGCCCTGACGCGCGGCTCGTACGTCCTCGAGCTCAACGGCGACGTCGCGGGCGCGCGCTCCCTGCTGGAGCAGGCCGCCGAGGCGGCGGCGTCACCGCAGGACGAGGCCTTCGCCCGCTACTACCTCGGCGAGATCGCCTTCAACACAGGCGATCTGGCCGCTGCCCGGGCTGCTTACGACACCGGCCTGGCTGCCCTCCCTGACGACCCGCAGCTCGTCAGCGGCCGAGCCCGCGTGCTGGCTGCGGAGGGCGACACCGAGGCTGCCCTGGCAGACCTGCGCGCGGTGGTCGAGAGACTGCCCGCGCCGCAGCACCTGGTCGCGTACGGCGAGCTGCTCGAGGCCACCGGCCAGCTGGACGCAGCACGTGAGCAGTACGACGTCGTCCGCGCGACCCAGCAGCTCTTCGCCGCGAGCGGTCAGGACGTCGACACCGAGCTGGCCCTGTTCGAGGCCGACCACGGCACCCCCGCGGCGGCCGTCGCATCGGCGGAGAAGGCCTACGCCAAGCGGCCGCGGAGCGTCGTCACGCAGGACGCCTACGCCTGGGCGCTGCACCGGGCCGGCCGCTCCGCCGAGGCGCTGCCGGTGGCGCGCGACGCGCTGCGGCTCGGCTGGCGCAACCCGGCGATGCTCGCCCGGGTGGGGACGATCGAAGCGGCGGCGGGCGATCCCGCTGCGGCGCGGCGACTTCTCGAGCAGGCGCTCGCGCTGAACCCGGTGTTCTCGCCGTTGCACGCCCCGCGGGCTGCCGAGCTGCTCGAGTCGCTGCGATGAGGCGCGCGCTGGCGGTCGTCGTCGCTGCGCTCGGCCTGGCGCTGGTGCCGGCCGGAGCGGCGTCGGCCCACCCGCTCGGCAACTTCACCGTCAACACCGCCGACCGGCTGGTCGTCACGGCCGAGGGCGTCGCGATCACGCACGTCGTCGACCTCGCCGAGATCCCCACCGTGCAGCTGACCCAGCAGCGGGCCGGCGTCGACACCGACCGCGACGGAGTGCTGTCGGGCGGCGAGCTGACCGCGCACGCGGGCCGCGAGTGCGCCCGGGTCGCCCCGCTGCTGGCGGTGGACGTCGACGGCGCGGCGGTGCCGTTGCGGGTCGTGTCCTCGGCCGGCGAGAGTCGGCCAGGGACAGCGGGTCTCGCGACGACGCGGCTGACCTGCACGCTGCTGGCACCGGTCCGGCCGTCCTCCACCGTGACCTTCAGCGACCCGGTCGCCCTGGACCGCAACGGCTGGCGCGAGGTCACCGCCGCATCGCAGTGCGGTCCGGTGCTGGGCTCCGACGTGCCGGCGGAGAGCCCCAGCGGGCTGCTCGCGGCCTACCCGGAGGACCTGCTGTCCTCCCCCGTCGACGTGACGACGGCTGCCTTCTCGGTGCGGTCCGGGGCGGCGTGCTCGGCTGCCTCCCTCGGCGAGGTGTCCGAGGACGAGGTCGCTCCCCGCGGGATCGACGGGCTCACCCGGTCGTTCACCGACTTCCTGTCGCGCCCCGACCTGACCCTGCCCTTCGCGCTGCTCTCGCTCGGCGCAGCGGTGCTCTTCGGCGTGCTGCACGCGATGGCCCCCGGCCACGGCAAGACCGTCATGGCCGCCTACCTCGTCGGCCAGCGCGGTACCCGGCGGCAGGCCCTGCAGCTCGGCGCGGTCGTGACCTTCACGCACACCGCGTCGGTGCTCGCCCTGGGCGCGGTGCTGGCAGCGGGCGCGCTCGCCGCCCCCGAGCTCGTCGTGCCCGTCACCGAGGTGCTGTCCGGAGTCCTGCTGGCGCTCGTCGGCGGCTACCTCGCCGTGCTGGCCGTCCGCCGGTTGCGCGCCGCGGGTCACGACCACGACCACCCGCACGACCACGACCACGACCACGACCACGACCACCACGACCACCCGCACCCGCACTCCGATCTCGGTGCCGCCGCGCCGCTCCACCCGGCAGCAGGCGGCGCCGAGATCGGCTCGGGGACAGGCGGTCTCGCCGTTGCAGCCCGGCCGGTCACCCACTCCCACGGCGGCCGGGCGCACTCGCACGCGCCACTGCCCGACGGACCGCTGTCGTGGAAGGCGCTCGCCGGCATGGGTGTCGCCGGTGGCCTCGTCCCCAGCCCGAGCGCGCTGCTGGTGCTGCTCAGCGCGGCCGCTCTCGGCCGGCCGGTCTTCGGCGTGCTGCTCGTCGTGGCCTACGGCGTCGGGATGGCGGTGACCCTCACCGCGGCCGGCCTTCTCCTGCTGCGGGCGCGCGCCGTGCTCGACCGTCGCGGGTGGACCGGCGGCCGGGCCGCCTCGGCCGTACGCCTCCTGCCGCTCGGCACCGCAGCCGTCGTCGTCCTCGTCGGCGCCGGGCTGGTCCTGCGCGGCCTCGCGACCGGCCGCGGGCTGCTCTGAACCCGTCCGAACCAAGAACTTCCGGGACAAGTCGAACCGCGACGGCCTCTGCGACGGACGTCTCGTGAGGATCACGTCGGGCGAGGGCGCCAACCGGTGCGCTGGCGACTGATCGTCGTCCTGGAGGACACCATGACCCGTCCACTCCGTCGAGACAGGCTCCGGCGCACGGGCACCGCGCTCGTCGCGTCCGGTCTCGCCGTCACCGGCACCGGGCTGCTGCTCGGTCCCGGCCTGAGCGGGGCGTCCAGCCACCGCGAGGCACCGCTGACAGCCGGCAACCCGCTCGTCGACAACACCGACACGTACGCCTTCGTGAGCCCGGACGACCCGGACACCGTGACGCTCATCGCGAACTGGACCGGCTTCCAGGACCCGTCGGGCGGCCCCAACTTCTACCCGTGGGGCGCTGCCGGCTACCAGTACGACATCAAGGTCGACAGCGACGGCGACGCGATGCCGAACAAGACCTACCGGTGGACGTTCACCAACGACGACAAGCGCGGCGACAGCACCTTCCTCTACAACAACGGCCCGGTGAACTCCCTCGACGACGCGACGCTGCTGTTCAAGCAGACGTACAAGCTCGAGGTGCTCGACGCCGACGGCGCGTCCACGACCCTCGTGGACGGCGGCAAGGTCGCACCGTCCAACGTGGGCGAGGCGTCGATGCCGAACTACGCGTCGCTCCGCGACGAGGCGATCTCGCCGCTGGACGGCGTGGACGGTGGCAGCAGCTTCGTCGGCCAGGCCGACGACCCGTTCTTCCTCGACCTGCGGGTCTTCGACCTGCTCTACGGCGGGGACCTGTCCGAGGTCGGCAACGACACGCTCAACGGCTACAACGTGAACAGCATCGCCCTGAAGCTGCCGATCTCCGCGGTCACCGAGGGCGGTGACGGCAGCGGCATCATCGGCGTCTGGAGCACCACCCAGCAGCAGAGCATCACCCT
>JAKFFB010000234.1:0-34883 GCA_036675425.1 Actinomycetales bacterium
GGCGCGCTGGACCGGCAGCGCCAGGCCCGACGGTCGCTCGGGGTCGTGGCGGACGACAGCCCGAGAACCGACTCTGGGACGATGACTGTCAGTCATCGTCCCAGGTCACACGGGTGGAGCTGAGGGGACTCGAACCCCTGACCCCCACACTGCCAGTGTGGTGCGCTACCAGCTGCGCCACAGCCCCGCGGTCGTGCGGTCATTCACCTTACAGGCTCGACGTCCGGGCTCGCGGTGGCGCCTCCGACGGGTGTGCTGCCCAGGTCGTGGGCGCCCGTCGCGGCTCCGACGAGCGGCCCGAGGCCGGTGTTGTGCCGCTCCAGCCGCCACCCGACGTCGCCCTCGACGAGCACCGTCCAGCAGGTGTTGCCGAGCGGCGCCAGCCGTGGCCAGGTCGCGGCCGGCAGGTCCAGCAGCACCCCCAGGGCGGCGCGCGCGGTGCCGCCGTGGGTGACCGCGATGAGCGTTCCGCCCGCGGGCACCCCGGCGACGTGCTCGGCCAGGGAGGCCGCCGCGCGCCGGCCGGCCTCGGCGTACGTCTCGCCCTTGCCACGCGGGACGTCCTCGCCCCGCCGCCAGGCCGCGTGCTCGTCGGGGAAGAGCTGCCGGGCCTCGTCGCTGGTGAGCCCCTGCCAGGCGCCGAGGTCGAGCTCGCGCAGCCGCGGGTCGAGCACCGGGGTCAGACCAGCGGCCGCAGCCAGCGGCGCCGCCGTGTCGAGCGCCCGGGCCAGGTCGCTGGTCACGACCAGCGCCGGATCGGCGGAGGCCAGCACCGGCGCCACGGCAGCGGCCTGCGCGCGGCCGACGTCGTCGAGCGGGGTGTCGAGCTGCCCCTGGATCCGACCGGAGGCGTTGTCGCCGGTGCGGCCGTGCCGCAGCAGGACCAGCCGGCGGGAGGCGGTCAGGAGGTCTTCCGACCGGCCGCCCGCTCGACGTCCGCGTCGACGAACGGGATCACCGGGCAGTCCTTCCAGAGCCGCTCGAGGGCGTAGAAGACGCGCTCCTCCTCGTGCTGCACGTGGACCACGATGTCGATGAAGTCGAGCAGGACCCAGCGCGCCTCCGTCGTCCCCTCGCGGCGCACGGGCTTGGCGCCCAGCTCGCGCAGCCGGTCCTCGATCTCGTCGACGACGGCCTTGACCTGCCGGTCGTTCGGGGCGGAGGCCAGCAGGAAGACGTCGGTGATCACCAGCTGCTCGCTGACGTCGAGCAGCAGGATGTCGCTGGCGAGCTTGTCGGCGGCGGCCTGTGCGGCCGCCAGCCCCAGCTCGACGGCGCGCTCGGAGGCGGGCACGGTCTCTTCTCTCGTCGGACGTATCGGGATGTCCAGGGTACGTCGCGGCTAGGGCGTGAAGTCGGCCCCGACCAGGACGACCACGTCGGCGACGGTGCCGAAGTCCTGCGTCACGATCTGCGCGTCGGGCAGCCCGATGGCCTTGGCCACCCGCTCCCCCAGCGCCTGCGCGTCGGTCGTGGCCTCCGGCACGAAGACCTGCGTCTTGGCGTAGCCGAAGCTCGGCGCGTTGCGCGAGTCGACGAAGACGAAGCCGGCCGGCACGAGCTTGTCGCGCACCTTCTCGCCCAGCCCGGGCGTGCCGACGCCGTTGAGCACCAGCACGCGGTTGCCGCCCTCGCGCACCCCCGGCGGCACCGAGTCGGCCATCAGCCGGTCGACCACCGTCGTCAGCTTCGGCGGGTCCACGCGGAACGCCTGGACGCCGCCCCCGGGGTCGATCGCGATGACGGGCAGGGAGTCGTACTGCATGAGACCGGCCTCGTCGGCGACCGCCATCCCAAGCACGAAGTCGGCCAGCGCAGGCAGCTCCATCGTCGTGACCGACCGCGGGCCGAGCACCTCGAGCTGTGCCGTGAGCTCGCTGGCCTCCTTGGGCAGGACGTTGATGAGCCCGTCGAGCACCTCCTGCAGCCGGGCTAGCCGCGCCTGCTCCTGCTCCTCCGGTGCGAGGAAGAGCAGGAACTCCACCGCGCGGGCGCCGTCGAGGTTCTGCGGCCCGGCGTTGATGAGCACGCTGGTCCCCCGCACGACCGGGACGTCGACGTCGACCGGCACGCCACCGAGCGCGTCGATGAGCTGGGCGAGGACCGTCGTCGTGACGACCCACCCGTCGTCGACGGTCACCCCGACGAGGTCGGAGAGCGCGTTGCGGGATCCCTCCGGCGGCACGCTGCTCAGCGCCCGTCCGAACGGCAGCGACCCTGTCCCTGGCACGGTGACGAGCACCTGCGGCGGGATGAGCAGCGCCGCGCCGGTGTTCTCCTCGGGGTCGCGAGCGAGCAGCGCGCTGGCGACGGCCGAGCCGTTCTCGCCCTGCACCTGGAAGAGCAGCGTGCGCTGGGTGCGCTGCGGCTCCTGCGTCGTCGGCGGTGCGTCGGGCGCGTCCTTGGCCAGGTAGACGGCGAAAGCCGCTGCCAGCAGAGCGAGCACGACGACCAGCACCCCGGTCAGCTGCCGCCGGCGACGGCGCCGCTTGCGACGGAGCTCCAGCCGGCCGCTCCGGCTGCCCTCGGTCTCGGTCACGCAGCGCTGCCGGCGTAGAGGTGGCGCTTGTCGATGTACTGCACGACGCCGTCCGGCACGAGGTACCAGATCGGGTGCCCCCGGCCGACCCGCGCGCGGACGTCGCTCGAGGAGATCGCGAGAGCGGGCACCTCGAGCAGGGTGACGGCGCCCTCGGGGAAGGTCGCCAGGTCCACGTTCTCGTAGCCCGGCCGCGTCACGCCGACGAAGTGCGCCAGCGAGAACAGCTCGTCGGCGTCGCGCCAGCCGAGGATCTGCGCGAGAGCGTCCGCGCCGGTGATGAAGAACAGCTCGGCGTCGCCGTAGGTCCGGCGCAGCTCGCGCAGCGTGTCGATGGTGTACGTCGCGCCGGTCCGGTCCACCTCGATCCGGCTGACGGAGAACCGGGGGTTGCTCGCCGTCGCGATGACCGTCATCAGGTAGCGGTCCTCGGCGGGGCTGACCTCGCGATCGGCCTTCTGCCACGGGTTGCCGGTCGGCACGAAGACGACCTCGTCGAGGGCGAACTCGGACGCGACCTCGTTGGCCGCGGACAGGTGGCCGTGGTGCACGGGATCGAACGTCCCGCCCATGACCCCGATGCGCCTCCCCACGCAGCGGGAGCCTAGTGGTCAGACCAGGCGCCGCCGGGACGCGCGCCAGCCGAGTCGGAGCACCGCCCAGGCGGCCGCGACCACGAGCAGCACCACCAGCGCGCGCCCGCTGTGCCGGATCAGCCCCTCGATCCCGCTGGTGAAGCCGTCCCACGCGTCGGAGAACGCCTTGCCGATGCCGTCGTCGGGCTTCTCCTGCTTGCTGAGCAGCGGGTCGTCGTCCTCGGTGACCGTGACCTCCAGCGTCGCGGTGTCGCTCTGCGCCGCCAGCACCCGGCGCTGCCCCTCGAGCCGGTCGATCCTGACGGTGACGTCGTCGACCCGCTGCTGCACGGCGAGCACGTCACCGATGGTGCGGGCGTTGGACAGGATCTCCAGGAACCGCTCGCGCGCCGCCTTCAGGCTGACCAGCTGCGCCTCGAGGTCGGCGTACTGCGCCGTCACGTCCTGACCGCTCGTCGTCGCGCTGCGCACCTCCGCCCCCATGCTGCGGACCCGGGTGACGACCTCCTCGAAGGAGTCGACCGGGACGCGCAGCGTCACCGACCCGGACGGGGTCGGACCGGACTCCTGCGTCTTGGCGTTGGCGACCACGCCACCGGCCGCGGTCGCGAAGCCCTGCAGCGCGGTGAGCGTCGGCGTGACCTCGCCGTCGTCGACGATGAGCGCGATGGCACCGGTCTTCACGACCCGGGCGCCGTCGGGCACGACCGCGGTGGGCGGCTGCGCGGCGCTGTTGCCGGGAGCCGCGGCCGGCTGTGGCGCCGGCGCCGTGCCGGTCTGGCGACCGGACTGCGGGGCGAAGGCCAGCTGGTCGGCGATCCGACGATCGAGCGTGCCCCCGCTCTCGCCAGCCCCGCCGCCCACGGCGCCGGAGCCGTCGGTCGACGCCGTGTCACCGCTCAGGCTCAGGCCGGGCAGGCGGGCGAGCTTCGTGTCGGTGCCCCCGCCGCCACCCCAGACCGATCCGGCCAGCAGCGCGCCGGTCACGACCGCGGCCGCCGCCGGCACCTGCACCCAGCGCCGCCGGCGCAGCGGCACGACGGCGGCCTCGTCGGCGAGCTCCGCCCGTACCTCGTCCGGACCGTCCTCCGGCACGTCGAACGACGCCGCGGCCTCGCCGAGCAGCGAGGTCAGGTCCTCGTCGGTGAGCGTCCCCATCACACGTTCTCCAGCTCGTCGTCGCGGACCCAGGCCGACAGGCGCGGGTCGAGGGCGAGCCGCTGCCGTGCCTCGTGCAGGCGGCTCTTCACGGTGCCGGGGCGGCGGTCGATCGCGGTGGCGATCTCCTTCTCGCTCAGCCCGGCGTAGAAGCGGAGGACCAGCGGCACCCGCAGGTGCTCGGGCAGCTCGGCCAGGGCGGCCAGCACGTCACCGGCGAGCTGGCTCTGCTCGGCCCGCTGCTCCGGCTCGGGCGCCAGGTCCGGCAGCGCCTCCAGGCCGGCCGGTCCGACGTCCTTGCCGGAGCGCGAGGTCGTCGAGCGCGCCCGGCTCATGCAGGCGTTGACGACCACCCGGTAGAGCCAGGCCTTGCGGCCGTCCCCGGCCGGGATCGACCCCCGGAACCGCCACACCCGCAGGAACGCCTCCTGGACCGCGTCCTCGGCGTCGTACGCGTCGCGCAGCACGAGGCAGGCCGTCCGGTACGCGGTCGCGTAGTCCCGCGCCAGCCACGCGTCGAGCTCGCCGTCGTCCATCCCGTCAGCCTCCACGACCTACAGACGCGAGGAGGGGTAAATCGGTTCGCGAGCGCGCCCCGCCGCACACGACGTGATCCACACCGACCGTCCCGGCCGGGCACTGAGCGTGCGGAGCGCGAGAAGTGGATCAGGCTGTGTGCGAAGCGGACCGCCGGCAGCGGCCCTACGTCGGGAGGAGGCGCTGGACGAACTCCTCGAGCTGGACCGCGTTGCGGCACTCGACCATCTCGATGACGTCGGAGTACTGCGCGGTCGCGCTGTCGCCGCTCCCCCAGTAGGCCGCGGGCTCGGGGTTGAGCCAGTAGGCGTGCCGCGACTTCTGCACCAGCCCCCGCAGCGTCGCGAGCCCGGTCGCCCGGTAGTTGTTGCGCGCGTCGCCGAGGATCAGCAGCGACGTGCGCGGCCCGACCGCGTCGGGGTAGTTCTCGGCGAACTTCTCGATGGAGTTGCCGTAGTCGCTGTGCCCGTCGAACCACACGAGGTTCGCCTCGGCCGACATCCGCGCGAGCGCGTCCGCGACGTCGCCGCCCGGGGTGAAGAAGCGCGACACCTCGTCCACCGTGTCGATGAACGCGAACGCCCGCACCTTGGTGAACTGCTCGGACAGGGCGTACGCGAGCATCAGCGTGAAGTGGGCGAACCCCGCGACGGACCCGGACACGTCGCAGATCACGGTGAGCTCGGGCTTGTGCGGCTTGTGCGGCTTGTGGTGGGTGACCAGCGGGACGCCGCCGGTGGCCAGCGACGCCCGTACGGTGCGCCGGAAGTCGAGGCGGCCGGACCGGCCGAGCCGGCGCTTGGCGGTCAGCCGGGTGGCGAGCCGCCGGGCCAGCGGGAAGACCTGGCGGCGCAGCTCGGCCATGTCGTTGCGGCTGGCGCGCAGGAAGTCGACCTGCTCGGCCAGCGGCTGCACCACGTTCTTGCTCAGCGCCTCCGGGCCGCGGTCCTCGGCGAGCCTGCGGCGCACCTCGGACTCGACCATCTCCTGGAACTGGCGGATCCGCTCGGTGATGGTCTGCCGGGCGACCTTCTCGGCCATCCCGCCGCGCTCCTGGCCGGCGAGCAGCGCCTCGAGCAGGGAGGCCATCAGCGTCTCGGGCGACAGCCCGCGGAGCACCCGGTAGGAGAACCACGCCTGCCGGCCGGGCTGGGTGTCTGCGCGGCCGAGCTCGCTGACGGTCCGCCGCGCGAAGGCGCGCATCGCGTCCTCGTCGCCGTCGAGCAGCAGGTCCTTGAGCATCGCCCGGAGCGCCTCGGTGTCGGGCGGGCCGTCGCCGTCGAGCTCGTCGAGATCGATCTCCCCGTCGGACATCTCGCGCGCCGACGGCTCGCCGGTGACCGGCGGGAACCACAGGTCGAAGAGCGTGTCGAAGGCACGCCGGTGCGCGGGCCGCTTGAGGACGGTGGCGGCGTAGGCGGCGCGCAGGTGCTCGCGGTCGAGCAGGTCGACGACGCCCAGCGCGCGGGTCGCGTCGAGCACCTCGGCCAGCGAGATGTTGAGCCCCGCCTCGCGCAGGGCGTGGAAGAACCCGATCTCGCGCTCGAGCAGCCCGCCGCTCACGGTCAGTTCAGCTTCAGCTGCGTGGCGGCGCGCTCGTGGTCGCTGGCGTGCTTGAGGACGACCCCGAGGGTGTCGTTGACGGCTGCCTCGTCGAGGGTGTCGAGGCCGAGCGCGAGCAGGGTGCGCGCCCAGTCGATCGACTCCGAGATCGAGGGGGACTTCTTCAGCTCCATCGACCGCAGCGCCCGCACGGTGCGTACGAGCTGCTCGGCCAGCTGCTCGGCGATCTCCGGCACGCGGGACAGCACGATGGCCTTCTCGCGCTCGGCGCTCGGGTAGTCCAGGTGCAGGTAGAGGCAGCGCCGCTTGAGCGCTTCCGAGAGCTCGCGGGTCGCGTTGGAGGTCAGGAAGACCAGCGGCCGGCGGGTGGCCGTGATGGTGCCGAGCTCCGGGATGGTGATCTGGAAGTCCGACAGGACCTCGAGCAGCAGGCCCTCGACCTCGACGTCGGCCTTGTCGGTCTCGTCGATGAGCAGGACGGTCGGGTCCTCGCGACGGATCGCGGTGAGCAGTGGCCGGGAGAGCAGGAACTCCTCGGCGAAGACGTCGTCGTGGATCTCGTCCCACGAGTCGTCGTCCTTGGACGCCTGGATGCGCAGCAGCTGCTTCTTGTAGTTCCACTCGTAGAGCGCGCGGGCCTCGTCGAGCCCCTCGTAGCACTGCAACCGGATCAGCTCCGAGCCGGTCGCCTGCGCGACGGCCTTGGCCAGCTCGGTCTTGCCGACGCCGGCCGGGCCCTCCACGAGCAGCGGCTTGCCGAGCCGGTCGGCCAGGAAGACCGTCGTGGCGATGGCGTCGTCGGTGAGGTAGCCGGCGGCGGACAGCCGCTCGGTGACGTCGGCGACGGACGCGAACTGGGGGGTGAGCACGAAGGATCCTCCTCGAAACCGAACGCCATTCTGTCGCACCCCCGCGGCAGCCTCGCGACCGGGACCGATGAGGTCTAGCGTCCGACGTCGTCGTACGGGCGAGACGCATCCATCCGAACGAGCGGAGACCGCCATGACCGTCAAGACCTCCTACGCCCCCGGCGAGCCCATCTGGGTGGACCTCGGCAGTCCCGATCTGGAGGCCAGCCGCGCGTTCTACGGCGGGCTCTTCGGCTGGACGGCCCCGCCAGGCGACGAGGAGTTCGGCGGCTACACCAGCTTCGAGCTGGACGGTCACAAGGTCGCGGGTCTCATGCCGCTCATGGCGCCGGGGCAGCCGCCGGCGTGGAGCTGCTACGTCTGCAGCGCCGACGCCGGCAAGACCTCCGAGCTCGTCGAGTCGGCGGGCGGGACCGTCATCCAGGGGTCGATGCAGGTCGGCGACCTGGGCACGATGGCGGTCTACACCGACCCCGCCGGTGTCTTCTTCGGCGTCTGGCAGCCGGCCCAGCACCTCGGTGCGGAGCTCATCGACTCCGAGGGCACCATGACCTGGATCGAGCTGGGCACACGCGACCAGCCGAAGGCGCACGCCTTCTACAACGCGGTCTTCGGCTGGGGGGCGCAGTCCTCGCCGGACTACACCGAGTTCACGCAGGACGGCACCTCGGTCGCCGGCTGCATGGACGTGCCGCCGAACGTCCCCGCGGAGGTGCCGGGCTACTGGATGCCGTACTTCGCGGCCGGCGACCCGGCGGCCCAGGGCGCGAAGGCCGAGGAGCTGGGCGGCACCGTCGTGGCGCCGATGATGGACTTCCCCGGCGGCCGCTTCTGCGTGGTGCAGGACCCCCACGGCGCGGTCTTCGGGCTGCTCGACCTGAAGCCGCCCGCATAGGTTCTGCCCATGCGAGTCGCCTTCCTCGGTCTCGGGCGCATGGGCGCCCTCATGGCCGGCCACGTCCTGTCCGCCGGCCACGACCTCGTCGTCTGGAACCGCACCCCGGGTCGGGCCTCCGAGCTCGTGGCCCGAGGCGCGAGCGAGGCCGAGACCCCAGCCGAGGCGGTGCGCGACGCCGAGCGCGTCGTGCTGATGCTCTTCGGCCCGGACAGCGTCCGTGACGTGCTGCCGCAGGTCGCCGGCGCCGCGCCCGCCGGGGCGCTGATCATCGACGGCACGACCATCGGCCCGTCGGCGGCGCGCGAGTTCGCAGAGCTGGCAGCCGGTTCCGGCCTGCGCTACGTCGACGCACCGGTCGCCGGCTCCACCGGCCCGGCCGCCGAGGGCACCCTCGGCGTGCTGGTCGGCGGGTCCCAGCGGGACTACGACGACGCGCTGCCGCTGCTCCACCTCTGGGGCGCGCCGGAGAATGTCCGCCGGGTCGGCGAGGTCGGCGCCGGCAGCGCGCTCAAGCTGTGCGTCAACCAGGGTCTCGGCGTCATGGCGGCCGGGCTGGGCGAGTCGCTCCGGCTGGGCCGGCAGCTGGGCCTGGACCGCTCCGCGCTGCTCGACGTGCTGTCGATGACGGCCTACGGCTGGTACCTCGGGCAGAAGCGGCCGATGCTCGACAGCGGCGACTTCAGCGCGACGACCTTCTCGCTCGACCTGATGGCCAAGGACCTCGACCTGGCGGTGTCCGCCGGCGGCGAGCTCCCGGTGACCGCCGCCTGCCTGGACGCCGCCCGGGCCGCCCTGGGCAGCCATGCCGGCGAGGACTACGCCGCGCTGAGCGCCTTCCTGGCCGACGAGGCCTAGAGGGAGTTCAGCCGGCTCAGGATCGACCACCACGTCGTACGGGTCCGCGTGGACGCGTAGTCGTACACGCTCCCGCCGACCACGCCGGCGGCCACCGCGCCGTCGACGAACGCGCGGATGTCGCTGTCGCTGACCTGCGTGCCGTCCGGCGCCGGGTAGCCGCGGCCGGCGATGTGCACCGGGAGCCCACCGGTCCAGGACGCGGCGTAGCGCGCGTTGGTGAGGGTGTAGTCGCGCACGCACGCGTCGCGGCACGTGCGCGGCCAGTAGGACATCGGCAGCACGACGTCGGAGTACGGCGCGATCCCCTTCCAGGGGAAGCCCTCCCAGGTCTCGCCGGGGTCGTCCGTCGCGGTGGGCTGCGGCGTGATGGAGGCGAGCGGGGCGTTCGTACGGGAGCGCACCGCGCGCAGGTGCTCCACTGCACGGGCGTTCATCGTGGTGCGGCTGACCTCGTTGGTCGTCCCGATCCCGGTGTGCGCCTCCATGTCGATGCCGACCGCGTCGAACCGCCCGCCGCCGGGGGTGACCAGGTCCGCGACGGCCATCGTGCGGCGCAGGTCGCGGGCCATGTCGCCGTAGCCGGGCAGGTACCAGCCGACGACGCGCATGCCGCGGGCGTGCGCGCCGTCGACCCACTGGGCGGCCCGGGACGCCATGTCGTACGGCAGGGTGAAGCGCGACGTCTGCAGGTAGACCGTGCGGACCCCGCGACTGCGCAGGTCGTCGAGCGCGGTCGAGAGGTTCAGCGAGGCGCCCGGCTCCTGGTAGTCGTAGAGGTCGACCCAGGCGCCGAGCCCGGAGAAGACCGCCACACCACCGAGGGCCCGCCACGGGGACCAGCCGCCGGCCGCGGCTCGGCTGCGCGTCACGTAGCGGCCGCCCGCGTCACGGGCGACCAGCACCAGGTCACCGGCGTCCGTGACCACCGCTCCCGGCCCCGAGGACAGCACGCCGCCGACGAGCGAGTAGCCGGACCACCCGGCGCCACGGCGGTAGGACTTGAGCCGCAGCGCCCCGTCGCCGCCGCGCACCAGGACGTCGAGCTGCCCGTCGGCGCTCGACACGGCGGCGGGCTCGGAGTGCAGCGTGCCGCCGAGCGAGGCCCAGGGCGACCAGCGGCCGCCGGGGAAGTAGAGGTGCTTGAGCGCGCCGTCCATGCCCCGGGCGAAGACGTCCAGCCGACCCACGGTCATCGAGACCGCCGACGGCGAGGAGGACAGCGCCCCGCCGAGGCTCTCCCACGCGAACCAGCGTCCGGCCGCGAACCACTTGTGCAGCAGCCGCCCGTCGTTGCCGCGGGCGAAGACGTCGAGCCGTCCCGGCGCCCAGGAGACGACCGTAGGCGCACCGCTGAAGGACCCGCCCAGGTGGACCCAGGACGACCACCGCCCGTCGATCGCGTACTTCTGCAGCAGCTGCCCCGAGCCGCCGCGCGCGAAGACGTCGACCCGGCCGGGGCTCATCGACACCGCGGCGGGCTTGGCGGTGATCTGCCCGCCCAGCGAGGTCACCCGCGACCAGCGCCCCTCGGCGTCCTTGACCTGCCACATCGGCGCGCCGTCGGCGCCCCGGGTGAACACCTCGAGCACCCCCGGCCGCGGCTCGACGACCGCTGCGGACGGGCGCTCCACCGCCGCGACATCGGCGTACGACGCCGCCTGCGCGGGCGCGACGGTCAGCAGCGGCGCGGCGAGCGCGAGCAGGGCGAGGGCGGTGCGGCGGAGCATGGCTCCAGGATGACGCCGGTTGCAGCGGAATTCAGCCGGACTACCGAATGTGCCCGTCACCCGTGACGACGTAGGTGGTGCTGGTCAGCTCGGGCAGCCCCATCGGCCCGCGGGCGTGCAGCTTCTGCGTCGAGATCCCGATCTCCGCGCCGAAGCCGAACTCCCCGCCGTCGGTGAAGCGGGTGCTCGCGTTGACCATGACGGCAGCGCTGTCGAGCGACCGGATGAAGCGGCGGGCCTCGGCCAGGTCCTTCGTGACGATCGCCTCCGTGTGGCCGCTCCCCCAGCGCCGGATGTGCGCGACCGCGTCGTCGAGGGAGTCGACGACGCCGACGGCGAGGTCGAGCGAGAGGTACTCCGCGGCCCAGTCCTCGTCGGTCACCGGCAGGGCGGTGTCGTCGTACGGCCGGGCGCGCTCGTCGGCGTGGAGCGTCACGCCCTCGGCCTTCAGGGCGGTCACGACCATCGGCAGGAACGCCTCGGCGACGTCGGCGTGCACGAGCAGCGTCTCTGCCGCGTTGCACACGCTCGGCCGGTGCGTCTTGCTGTTCACCGTGATGGCGACGGCCATCTCGAGGTCGGCGTGCGCGTCGACGTAGACGGTGCAGTTGCCGACGCCCGTCTCGATGACCGGCACCTGCGACTCCGTGACGACCGCCTCGATGAGTCCGGCGCCGCCGCGCGGGATGAGCACGTCGACCAGGCCGCGCGCCTGCATGAGCTCCTTGACGCTGGCGCGGTCGGTTCCGGGGACGAGCTGGATGCTGTCGACCGGCATGCCCGCCTTCGTGGCCGCCGCAGCCAGCACGTCGACGAGCACCGAGTTGCTCCGGTAGGCGCTGGCGCTCCCCCGCAGCAGCACCGCGTTGCCGCTCTTCAAGCACAGGCCGGCGGCGTCGGCGGTGACGTTGGGCCGCGCCTCGTAGACGATCCCGACGACGCCCAGCGGGACGCGGACCTGCCGCAGCTCCAGGCCGTTCGGCAGGCTGCTGCCGCGGACGACCTCGCCGACCGGGTCGGGCAGCGTCGCGACGTGGCGCAGGCCGTCGGCCATCGCCTCGATCCGGCCGGGGTTCAGGGCGAGCCGGTCGAGCATCGCCTCGCTGGTGCCGCTCTCGCGACCGGCGTCGACGTCCTCGGCGTTGGCCGCCAGGATCCGGTCGGACGAGGCCACCAGCGCGTCGGCCATGGCGAGCAGGGCCGCGTCCTTGTCCCGGCGCGGGAGCGGTGCCAACCCGGCCGCTGCCACCCGTGCCCGCTTCGCGACCTCGACGACCTCGCTCATGTCATCGAGGGTACGGAAGACTGCCGCCCATGCGAAGCGCACCGATCGCCCTGGTCCTGCTCGCGCTGGCCGCGTGCAGTCCCGATCCCGTCGCCGGCCCGCGGCCCGGCCCGACCGGCCCGTGCGCGGCGGAGCGCTCCCAGCCGCCGGACGGGTCGCAGGAGCAGCGGCTGCAGGGCGACCTCGACGGCGACGGCCGCACCGACGAGGTCGTGTCGTGGCTCCGCGACGGCGAGCGCGTCGCGCAGGCCTGGCTCGCGACCGGCGAGAACGCCGCGCCCGAGGCGCTGTTCTCCGGCGAGCTGCTGTCCGCCGCCGACCTCGACGGCGACGGCCGCGAGGAGGTGCTCGCCTCGACCGGTGCGACGACCGGCGGCGCGTTCGCGCTGGACGACTGCCGGCTCGTGCGGCTGGCGCTGGCCGTGAACGACCGCCCGTGGGAGTTCGCGACCGGGCCCGGCGCCGCGCTGACGTGCCGTCCGCGAGGGATCGTCGAGGAGGCGGTGACGACGGGCGCGGAGACCGTACGCCGCGCCTGGACGGTGGCCGGGGCAGAGGTGACGGGAGCGAACCCGGCAGGCAGCGGGCCCGTGGCGAGCCCTGGGATCGCTTGCGGCTGAGCGGCTTTCGCCAGGTTCGTCCTCTTGACAGCGGCGGCAGCAGGTCCACTCTCGGATGCCGAGGCCGCGACGGGCCACGGCGCGACCCGGAACGCCCAGGGGGGCAGATGGCCACCACGCAGATCACGCCTGACCTCAGCATCACCAGGACCGAGCACCCGAACGCCGCCCGACTGCGCGAGGGCTTCGCCGCCTTCGGTCGCGGCGACCTCGAGCACGTCCGCCGGGAGATGACGGACGACGCCACGTGGACCAACGCGGGCAGCTCGGTGCTGGCCGGCACCTACGTCGGCTGGGACGCCATCGCTGAGATGTTCGGGAAGCTCTTCGAGGCCACGGGCGGCACGTTCAGCATGAACCTGCTGTCCTGCCTCGCCGACGACGCCCGCGCCGTCGCGATCTACGACGCCACGTCGACCGTCGCCGGGCAGACCCGCACCATGCGGTTCTGCTTCGTGCAGGAGATCAACGCCGACGGCCTGGCCACGGCGACCACCACGCTGGCCTACGACCAGGCGGCGGCCGACGCGCACCTGGCGGGGATCCCGCAGCAGCCCTAGACCAGCACCAGGTCGTCCCGGTGGACGACCTCTCGCAGGCCGAGCTCCCGGGTGGAGCGGCCGAGCAGGGCGGGAAGCTCCGCGGCGTCGTAGGCGACCAGACCCCGCGCCACCGCGAGACCGTCCGGCCCGGCCAGCTCCACCGGGTCACCTGCGGCGAACTCGCCCTCGACGGCAGTGACGCCCGCGGGCAGCAGGGACAGCCGCCGCTCGACGACGGCGTGCACGGCGCCCGCGTCGAGCAGCAGCCGCCCGCGCGGCGTCGTCGCGTGCGCCAGCCACAGCAGCCGGCCGGGCGCGCGCGTGCCGGTGGGGGCGAAGAACGTGCCGCCCTCGCCCTTGAGCGCGTCCCGCACGTCGGCGGTCGCGGCCAGCAGCACCGGAACCCCCGCGCCCGTCGCGAGGGCGGCGGCGTCGACCTTGCTGGCCATCCCCCCGCGCCCGAGGCCGGCGCTGCCGGTCCCTCCGATGACCACCCCGTGCAGGTCATGCGGACCGCGCACCTCGGAGACCAGGCGCGTACCGGCCTTGCGCGGGTCGCCGTCGTACAGGCCGTCCACGTCCGACAGCAGCACCAGCGCGTCGGCGCGGACCAGGTGGGCGACGAGCGCCGCGAGCCGGTCGTTGTCGCCGAAGCGGATCTCCTCGGTGGCGACGGCGTCGTTCTCGTTGACGACCGGCACCACACCGAGCGAGAGCAGCCGGTCCAACGTGGTCTGCGCGTTGCGGTAGTGCGCGCGGCGTACCACGTCGTCGGCCGTGAGCAGCACCTGCCCGACGGTGCGGCCGTGCCGCGCGAAGGCGCTCGCGTAGCGCTGCACCAGCAGCATCTGCCCCACCGACGCCGCCGCCTGCTGGGTCGCGAGGTCGCGCGGCCGGCGCTTGAGGCCGAGCGGGGCCAGGCCGGCGGCGATGGCGCCGGACGAGACCAGCACCAGCTGGCCGTCGCGCTCGGCGAGCGCGTCGACCAGGGCGTCGAGGCGCGCGACGTCGAGGCCGCCGGCGGCGGTCGTCAGCGACGACGACCCCACCTTGACGACCAGCCTCGCCGCCGAGGCGATCGTCGTACGGCTCACTCGTCGACGTCCCGTCGCGGGGCGACCTTCTCGAGCTCGGCCAGCAGGGCCTCCTTGTCGAGGCCCATCCGCTCGGCCCGACGCAGGTCCTTCTGCAGCCGCCGCTCCTCCGCGCCCATCCGGCTGCGGTCCTCGAAGCGGGCGTCCTGACCGCGCATGCCGGACGAGAACTGCTCGAGCTCGGTGGGCTGCCAGTCGAAGCTGACGTCGCCGATGGTGACCTCGGCGCCGGGCGTCGCGCCCGCGGCGGCGAGCGCCTTCTCGACGCCGAGCTTGGCCAGCCGGTCGGCCAGGAAGCCGATGGCCTCCTCGTTCGCGAAGTCGGTCTGGGTGATCCAGCGCTCGGGCTTGCTGCCGCGCACCACGAAGCCCTCGCCGTCACGCTCGACGGTGAAGCCCAGGTCGTCGACGGCCTTGGGTCGCAGCACGATCCGGGTCGCCTGCTCGAGCGGGCGCGCCTCGCGGTCGGCCTGCACGACGCCGGCGAGGGCGTACGTCAGGGCAGGCAGGCCCTCCCGGCTCACCGCGCTGATCTCGAAGACCTGCAGCCCGCGGGCCTCGAGCTCCGGACGGACCAGGTCGGCCAGCTCGCGGCCCTCGGGGACGTCGACCTTGTTGAGGACGACCAGCCGCGGCCGCTCGGTCAGCCGGGCGACGTCGTCCTTGTAGAGGCTGAGCTCCTGCTCGAGCACGTCGAGGTCGCTGATCGGGTCGCGGCCCGGCTCGAGGGTGGCGCAGTCCAGGACGTGCACCAGCACCGCGCAGCGCTCGACGTGACGCAGGAACTCCAGCCCCAGGCCCTTGCCCTCGGAGGCTCCGGGGATCAGGCCCGGGACGTCCGCGACCGTGAAGGTCGTGCCGGCGGACTCGACGACGCCGAGGTTCGGCACCAGGGTCGTGAACGGGTAGTCGGCGATCTTCGGCCGGGCAGCCGACATCGCGGCGATCAGGCTGGACTTGCCCGCGCTCGGGAAGCCGACGAGCGCGACGTCCGCGACCGTCTTGAGCTCCAGGACCACGTCCTTGGCCTCGCCCGGCTCACCGAGCAGCGCGAAGCCCGGCGCCTTGCGCTTGGCGCTGGCCAGGCTGGCGTTGCCGAGGCCGCCCTTGCCGCCCTTGGCGACGACGAAGCTCGCGCCCTCGCCGACGAGGTCGGCCAGCTGGTTGCCGTCCATGTCGTAGACGACGGTGCCGTTCGGGACGGGCACCTCGACGTCCTGCCCCTTGGCCCCGGTGCGCATCGAGCCGGAGCCCTGCTTGCCGGAGGTCGCCTTCTGGTGCGGGTGGTAGTGGTAGTCCAGCAGCGAGGCGACATGGGCTCGTACGACCACGACGACGTCACCACCGTCACCGCCGTCGGCGCCGTCGGGGCCGCCCAGCGGCTTGAACTTCTCGCGCCGGACGCTGGCGCAGCCGTTGCCCCCGTCACCGGCGGCGACGTGGAGCACGGCGCGGTCGACGAAGGTGGCCACGGTTGCCTCTCAGAATGGAACGAGGGCGGGTCCGGCAAGCCGGCCCGCCCTCGAGGAAGTGCGTGTGCGGTCGGTCAGCCGACCGGGAGGACGTTGACGGTCTTGCGGCCGCGCTTGAGGCCGAACTTCACGGCGCCCGGCTCGAGCGCGAACAGGGTGTCGTCCTTGCCGCGGCCGACGTTGTCGCCCGGGTGGAAGTGGGTGCCGCGCTGGCGGACGATGATCTCGCCGGCCTTGACGACCTGGCCGCCGAAGCGCTTCACGCCGAGGTACTGCGCGTTGGAGTCGCGACCGTTGCGCGAGGAGCTCGCGCCCTTCTTGTGAGCCATGGCGTGTCCCCTACTTCGCGGTGTCGATGGCCGTGACGCGCACCTGCGTCAGCGACTGGCGGTGGCCCATCCGGCGCTTGTAGCCGGTCTTGTTCTTGTAGCGCAGGATGTTGATCTTCGGGCCCTTGGTGTGGGCGACGACCTCGCCGCTCACGCTCACCTTGGCCAGTGCGTCGGCGTCGGAGGTCACCGCGGTGCCGTCGACGACGAGCAGGGCCGGCAGCGCGACGCTGTCGCCGGGGCCGCCGGAGACCTTCTCGACCGTGACGACGTCACCGACGGCGACCTTGTACTGCTTGCCGCCGGTCTTGACGATGGCGTACACGAGGAGCTCCTGCCTGAGTTCGGGTGCCGCGCCGTGGGCGCAGCAGAAGGGCGCGTCGAGGACGCGACGGGTTCCAGACTACCGGACGGCTCCGGCGGCCGTCGAACGCTCGGTTTTCATGATCCACAGAAGGATCGGTGCGCACAGCGGGGTGCGGCGGCGCGGAGGAGGTGGATCCTTCTGTCGATCTTGCTGATCATCCGCAGGATCGCCGCCCTCAGGAGGCCGCGCGGCGTGCTGTGGGCGGGGATCCTGCGGATGATCTTCGTCGCGTGAGCGTACGGCCGGTCAGATCGTGGGCGGGCCGGCCGGACGGCTGGTGGCGCGCCGGCGGCGCTTGGGAGCGGGCTCGGCGGCCGGAGCGGGCTCGGGCTCGGCGGCCGGAGCGGGCTCGGGCTCGGGCTCGACAGCCGGAGCGGGCTCGGGCTCGGGCTCGGGCGTGACGTCGGGGACGACCTCGGTCGCCGGGTCGGCCGCCCGCGCGAGCGCGTCGACCTCCTCGGTCTCCGCAGCGGTCGCCTCGCCGTCGGACGGCTCGGCGGGAGCGGCCAGCAGCTCGGCCATCTCGTCCTCGGGACGCACCGTGGCCGATCCGGCACCCCGACCGCCACGACGGCGGCGGCGCGGCGCCGCGGGGGTGTCGTCGTCGGCTGGCGCGTCGGCAGGCGCGTCGGAGTCGGCAGCCGCCGGCTCGGTCTGCGCACGCGGCCTGGGGGCGTCGGCCGGGATCGGCTTGCGCTTGGGAGCGCGCTCGCGCCGACCGTCCTCGCCACCGCCACCGCCGCGACGCTCGTCCACGGGCTCGCTGTGCACGTGCACGCCACGGCCGTTGCACGCGTCGCACGGCTCGCTGAAGGACTCGAGCAGGCCCTGGCCGACGCGCTTGCGCGTCATCTGGACCAGCCCGAGCGAGGTCACCTCGGCGACCTGGTGCTTGGTGCGGTCGCGGCCGAGGCACTCGACGAGGCGGCGCACGACCAGGTCGCGGTTGGACTCCAGGACCATGTCGATGAAGTCGACGACGATGATCCCGCCGACGTCGCGCAGCCGGAGCTGGCGGGCGATCTCCTCGGCGGCCTCGAGGTTGTTCCGGGTGACGGTCTCCTCGAGGTTGCCGCCCTTGCCGACGAACTTGCCGGTGTTGACGTCGATGACGACCATCGCCTCGGTGCGGTCGATGACCAGCGAGCCGCCGGACGGCAGGTAGACCTTGCGGTCCAGCGCCTTGAGCAGCTGCTCGTCGATCCGGTGCTCGGCGAAGACGTCCTTCTCGGACGTGTGCCGGGACAGGCGGGGCGCGAGGTCCGGCGCGACGAACTCGACGTAGTCGCGGATGGTGTCCCACTCGCTGTCGCCCTGGACGACGAGCTTGGTGAAGTCCTCGTTGAAGACGTCACGCACGACCCGGATGACGAGGTCGGGCTCCGCGTGCAGCAGCACCGGGGCCCCGCCCTTGGCGGCCTTGGTCTGGATGACCTCCCACTGGGCCTGCAGGCGTCGTACGTCTGCCGCCAGCTCCTCCTCGGACGCGCCTTCCGCGGCGGTGCGGATGATGACGCCGGCGCCCTCGGGGACGACCTTCTTGAGGATCTTCTTGAGGCGGTCGCGCTCGTTCTCGGGCAGCTTGCGGCTGATGCCGGTCATGGTGCCCTCGGGCACGTAGACGAGGTAGCGGCCGGGCAGGCTGACCTGGCCGGTGAGGCGTGCGCCCTTGTGGCCGATCGGGTCCTTGCTGACCTGGACCAGGACCTCCTGGCCGGACTTCAGGACCGACTCGATGCTGCGGTTCTTGCCGCCGGCAGCCGCGTTGTAGTTGACCTCGCCCGCGTACAGGACGGCGTTGCGGCTCTTGCCGATGTCGACGAACGCCGCCTCCATGCTCGGGAGCACGTTCTGCACCCGGCCGAGGTAGACGTTGCCGGCGTAGGACTGCGCGCTGGCCTTGGTGACGTAGTGCTCGACGAGGATCCCGTCCTCGAGCACCGCGATCTGGGTGCGGTCGCCCTTCTGGCGCACGACCATCGTGCGGTCGACGGCCTCGCGGCGGGCGAGGAACTCCGCCTCGCTCAGGATCGGCTTGCGGCCCCGGCCGGAGTCGCGGCCCTCCTGGCGGCGGACGCGCTTGGCGGCCATGCGGGTCGAGCCGGTGATGCCGCGCACGCCGTCCTCGTCGGCGCTGGTCGCGCCCGAGCCGGAGCGGTTGCGGGTGCGCGGCTCGCGGGGCTCGGTCGGCGCGTCGTCGTCGGTGGCGAGGCCTCCCCCGCCGCTGCGGCTCCGGCTCCGGCGCCGACGGCGGCGGGTGCCGCTGGCGGTCTCGCCGTCCTCGTCACCGGACTCGGCGTCGTCGGACGGCTCGTCCGAGGTCGCCTCGCCGGTCTCGTCCTCGGCGTCGGTCTCCTCGCCGCCCTCGCCCTCGGGGCGGCGGGCACCGCGCCCGCGGCGGCCACGACGGCGCCGGCGCGGCCGGTCGCCGCCCTCGGAGTCGTCGTCCTCGTCGGACTCGCCCGCCTCGTCCTCGCTCGTCGGCTCGGTGACGGGCTCGATCAGCTCGGGGATCAGGGCGCTCGGCGACACGGCGCCCGCGGTGCCGGCGCGGCGGCGACGACGGGGCGCGGGGGCCTCGTCGGTCTCTGGCGTCTCCTCGGCTGCGGGCTCCTCGGCCACCGGCTCGGGGGCCTGGAAGGTCACGGAGGTCGCGCGGCGGGCGCGGGTGCGCTTGGCGGGCGCGGGGGTCTCCTCGACCGGCTCGACCACGGGCTCGGCCTCGAGCAGCGCGGCCTGCGCGGCGAGCTCCTCCTCGGTGAGGGGGACCTCCTCCGCGGGCGGCTCCTCGGCAGCCGGCTCGGCGACCTTCTTGGCCGGCTTCTTGCGCGGGGCGGCGGCCTTCTTGGCCGGCGCCTTCTTGGCGGCCTTCTTGGGCGCGGGGGCGTCCTCGGGAGCAGCATCGGGGGCGGTGCCCTCGGCCGGCTCGGTCGTGCCGTCCGCGGCCGGCTCGGGCGCGGCGGTCGCCTTGGTGGCGCGGCGGCGGCGCGGGGCCTTGGCCGGCGGGGCGGTCTCGTCCGTTGCGGCGGTCGTGCTGTCGTCGTTCTGAGTGGGCTCGTCGAGCACCGGTTCTCCGGATCCGGTCGCTGCGTGACGCTGCCGCACCGACCAGCTGGGGGTCGTACCGTCGCCGACCGGTGTGGCCGACGCCGGGAGAAGTCTGTGTTGCTCCCCTAGGTCGGAGAGCCGGCGACTGCCTGCTCGAGGTCTGCGCCTGCTCGCGTTGCCCCGTCCGGGTTGCGGTCGGGTGCGAGCGGATCGCCGACCTCGCCGGTCTCGGTGAGCGGCCCCTGCGCCAGCCGGGTTGCCTGAGGGGGCATCGGCGGCGCGAGGTCGGCCACGGACCGAAGTCCGGAGAGGACGTCGTCGGGTCGGACAGCAGGCGTCACGTGCCGTACGACCACGTCGAGTGTCGCACAGCCCACCTCCCCGGCCGCGCTCATGCGGACAACCGCCGCCCGCGCGTCGAGCGTGCGCAGGCCCTGCTTCATCAGCCGCTCGACCGGGATCGCCTCCGCGGCGAGGAAGAGCCCGACCGCCTGGAGGGCCGCGTCCCGGGAGATCCCGGGCAGCAGGATCGACCAGTGGCTGGCCTCGATCCGGTCCGGCAGGCTGGTGCCCACGGGGGCCTCGACCACCTCGGTGATGTCGATGCCGGCGGGCAGGCTCTCGTCGAGGGCGGCCTGCAGCTTGCCCAGGTCGACCCGCTCCGCCACGGAGATCTCGACGTACTCCGCCTCGCTCGCGACGCCGGTCGGCGCCGCACCCACCCAGCTGATCTTCGGGTGCGGGGAGAAGCCCGCGGAGTAGGCCATCGGCACCTGCGCGCGGCGCAACGCCCGCTCGAAGGCGCGGGCGATGTCGCGGTGGCTGGTGAAGCGGAGCCGGCCGCGCTTGGTGTAGCGCAGGCGGAGCTTCTGGACCGGCGGCGGCGGGGGCGGGCCGGTGGGCGACTTGGCCACTAGCTCACGCCGAGCGGGTTCTTGACGACCGTCAGGGGCAGCAGGGTCTTGCCGGTCGGGCCGATCTGGATGTCGGTGCCCATCTGCGGGCAGACGCCGCAGTCGAAGCACGGGATCCAGCGGCAGTCGTCGAGGTCCTGCTCAGCGAGCGCGTCCTGCCAGTCGTTCCACAGCCACTCCTTGTCGAGTCCGGAGTCGAGGTGGTCCCAGGGCAGGACCTCGCTCTCCTCCTTCTCGCGGGTGGTGTACCAGCCGACGTCGACGCCGACCTTCTCGGCCGCGGCCATCCAGCGGTCGTAGGAGAAGTGCTCGCTCCAGCCGTCGAACTTCCCGCCGTCGCGCCACACCTGCTCGAGCACCTTGCCGACGCGGCGGTCGCCGCGGCTGAGCAGTCCCTCGACGATGCCGGGCTTGCCGTCGTGGTAGCGGTAGCCGATCGCCTTGGCGGTGCTCTTGTCGGCCTGGATGGCGTTGCGCAGCAGCTTGAGCCGGCGGTCGGTCGTCTCGTGGTCGAGCTGCGCGGCCCACTGGAACGGCGTGTGCGCCTTCGGCACGAAGCCGCCGATGGACACGGTGCAGCGGACGTCGCGCGTGCCGGTGATCTGCCGCCCTGCGCGGATGACTTCCCTTGCCATGTCGGCGATCTCGAGGACGTCCTCGTCGGTCTCCGTGGGCAGGCCGACCATGAAGTAGAGCTTCACCTGGCGCCAGCCCGCGCCGTACGCCGTCGTCACGGTGTCGATGAGGTCCTGCTTGCTGACCATCTTGTTGATGACCTTGCGCAGCCGCTCGGACCCGCCCTCGGGCGCGAAGGTCAGGCCGCTGCGGCGTCCGTTGCGGGACAGCTCCTGCGCCAGGTCGATGTTGAAGGCGTCGACCCGGGTGGACGGCAGGGACAGGCTGGTCTGGGTGCCCTCGTAGCGGTCGGCCAGCCCCTTGGCGACCTCGCCGATCTCGGAGTGGTCGGCGGAGCTCAGGCTGAGCAGCCCGACCTCCTCGTAGCCGGTCGCGTCCAGACCGGCCTTCACCATCTCGCCGATGCCGGTGAGGGAGCGCTCGCGGACCGGGCGGGTGATCATGCCGGCCTGGCAGAAGCGGCAGCCGCGGGTGCAGCCGCGGAAGATCTCGACGCTCATCCGCTCGTGCACGGTCTCGGCGAGCGGCACGAGCGGCTGCTTGGGGTAGGGCCACTCGTCGAGGTCCATGACGGTCCGCTTGTGCACGCGGAACGGCACGTCCGGACGGTTCGGGACGACGCGGGCGATGCGGCCGTCCGGGAGGTACTCGACGTCGTAGAAGCGGGGGACGTAGACCCCGCCGGCCTTCGCGAGGCGCAGCAGCGTCTCCTCGCGGTCGGCCCCGTCCTTCTTCGCCTGCCGGATGACGGCGGTCATCTCGAGAACGGCCTGCTCGCCGTCGCCGAGAACGGCGGCGTCGATGAAGTCGGCGATCGGCTCCGGGTTGAACGCCGCGTGGCCGCCGGCCAGCACGATCGGGTCCTGCTCGGTGCGGTCCTTGGCGTGCAGCGGGATCCCGGCGAGGTCGAGCGCCTCGATCATGTTGGTGTAGCCGAGCTCGGTGGAGAAGCTGACCCCGAGGACGTCGAACGCCCGCACCGGGCGGTGCCCGTCGACGGTGAACTGCGGGACGCCGTTCGCGCGCATCTTCTCGGCCAGGTCCGGCCACACGGCGTACGTCCGCTCGGCGAGGACGCCCGGCTGCTCGTTGAGCACCTCGTACAGGATCATGACGCCCTGGTTGGGGAGCCCGACCTCGTACGCGTCGGGGTACATCAGCGCCCACCGCACGTCGCAGTCGTCCCACGGCTTGATCGTGCTGTTGAGCTCGCCGCCGACGTACTGGATCGGCTTCTGCACCGTCGGCAGCAGCGGCTCGAGGCGCGGGAACAGGCTCTCGACAGGCATGCGTCAAGGCTACGTCGGCCCAGCCCGCGGGGTGTCCAACCGGCGAATGGAGCGTTGTCCGTACGACGCACCGCCGTGTCGTACGGACAACGCTCCACTCGGCGCGGAGGGCGTACGGGGGGCGGGGCCTAGAGGTCCCGACTCCGCAGGTGGACGTTCTGGAGCAGCCCCACCGCGGCGAGCGACGCGAACATCGCCGAGCCGCCGTAGGAGACGAACGGCAGCGGCAGCCCCGTGACCGGCATGATCCCGAGCGTCATCCCGACGTTGACGAAGCTCTGGAAGGCGAACCAGCAGACGACCCCCGCCGCGACGAGCCGGCCGAACGGGTCCTTGGCCCGCGCGGCGATCCGCAGCCCGCGCCACAGCACCACCCCGAGCAGCGCCAGCAGGCCGGTCGCTCCGACGAGCCCGAGCTCCTCCCCCGCGACGGTGAAGATGAAGTCGGTCTGCTGCTCGGGGATGAAGCGGCCGTTGGTCTGCGTGCCCTCGAAGAGCCCCTTGCCGAGCAGCCCGCCGGAGCCGATCGCGATGCGCGCCTGGTTGGTGTTGTAGCCGACGCCGCGCGGGTCGAGCGCGGGGTTGGCGAAGGCGGCGAAGCGGTCGACCTGGTAGTCGTCGAGCACCCCGAGCTGCACGGCCCCGACGCAGACGACGACCCCGGCCAGCACCAGCCCGCCGATCCAGCGTGCCGGCGCGCCGGCCATGGCCAGCACCCCCAGCACGATGACGACCAGCACCAGCACGGTGCCGAGGTCGGGCTGCAGCATCACCAGCCCGAGGGGCACCGCGGCGACGAGCAGCACCAGCACCACGTCGCCGTCGCGCGGCCCGTCCTCCATGTCGCGCTTCTCGGCCAGCAGCATCGCCAGCCCGACGACCAGGGCCACCTTCGCCAGCTCGGAGGGCTGCACCTGGAAGCCGCCGCCGACGACGATCCAGGAGTGCGCGCCGTTGATCGTCTTGCCGAGCGGGGTGAGGACGGCGACCAGCCCGAGGACCGAGAGGACGTAGACGACAGGGGCGTACGCGCGAAGCGAGCGGTAGTCGACCAGCGCCGCGAGGGACCCGAGCGCGGCGCCGATCGCGGCGTTGAGCAGGTGCCGCTGGAAGAAGGTCGTGGGGGGCAGTCCGGCGTCGAGCATCCGCTGCCGGGTCGCCGACCAGACCAGCAGCGAGCCGAGCCCGACCAGGCCGACGACCGCGAGCAGCAGGAACCAGTCGAGCCGGCGCAGCGGCGAGTCGTGGCCCATCGCCCGCTCGCGCAGCCCGGCGTCGCGGCGGCCGATGGACAGCGTCGACGGGTAGAGGCTCATCGCGGCGGCGCCACGGATCCGTCGGGGCGCAGCGACGGGATGCCGCTCACCGGCCGCGCGCCGCCCGGGCCGTAGATGCCGTCGTAGACCGCCCGCACCATCGGCGCCGCGACGGTGCCGCCGGTGCCGCCCTGCGACACCATCCCGACGACGACGAGCTCGGGATCGGCGACCGGCGCGTAGGAGGCGAACCACGCGGTGTCCTGCTTGTTCGCGACCTCGCCGGTGCCGGTCTTGCCGGCGACGGCGACAGGAGCACCCGCGAAGGCGCGCGAGGCGGTGCCCCCGGGCTGCGTCACGCCGGCGAGCGCGTCCCGGAGGAAGCCGAGCAGCTCGGCAGACAGCGGCAGCGTCGACCGCACCTTGGGCTTCACCTCGCGCACGGTCCCGTCCGGCGAGAGCAGCGCCCGGGCGACGTGCGGCTCGAGCACCTTGCCGCCGTTGGCGATCGCGGCGTAGACGGTCGCGAGCTGCAGGGGCGTCACCAGGGTGTCGCCCTGGCCGATCGCGAAGTTCGTCGCGTCGCCGCCGCGGAACCGGTTGCCGTCCTCGCAGAACTCCCGGTTGGCGCGCCGCCGCTCGTCCGACAGCTTCGGGTTCGTCGCGCCCTTGCAGCGGTTCTCGCGGGTGTCCTCCCAGTACTGCTGCTTGAACTCGCGGTCGGCGATCGTGCCGCGCCGCTCGCTGGGCAGGTCGATGCCGGTGCGCTGCCCCAGGCCGAACGCCTGCGCCATCCGGATCATCGGGTCGCGCGGCTTCGCGACCGGCCGGTTGCCGCCGTCCCGCAGCCACTGCTCGTAGGCGAACTTGTAGAAGACGGTGTCGCAGGACTTCACCAGCGCGGTGCGCAGGTCGATCGTGCCGAGCGCGGCCGAGTCGAAGTTCCGCTGCCCGGTCGGGCCGTAGACGCCGGGGCACGGGTAGCGCCCGCGCAGCGGGTAGTCGCCGCTGTGCACGGCCGCCGCCGCCGAGATCACCTTGAAGGTCGAGGCCGGCGCGTACGCCCCCTGGATCGCGCGGAAGACCAGCGGTGCGCCGCGCTTCTCGTCGACCAGCGCGGCGTACTCCTGCGGTGAGGCGCCACCGACGAAGACGGCGGGGTCGTACGACGGGTAGCTCGCGAGCGCGACGACCCGCCCGGTCTTGGCCTCCATCACGACGACGGACCCGGAGTCGGCCACCAGCGGCACGCCGCTGCCGCGCGCCTTGCGCTGCCGGGCCGCGTCGATCCCCGCCTGCAGGGCCTGCTCGGCGACCGCCTGGATCCTCGCGTCGAGGGACAGCACGAGCGTCGCCCCCGGAGCCGGCGGGGTGGTGCCGTCGACGCCCTGCACCGCCCCGACGTGGTCGACGAGCAGCCGCTTGACGCCGTCGCGGCCGCGCAGCTGGGCGTCGTACGTCGCCTCGACGCCGGCCCGGCCGACGAGCGCGCTCGGCTGCACGCCGTCGTACTCCGGGGTGCCGACCTCCTCCGGGCTGATCGGCCCGAGGTAGCCCAGCACGTGGGCGGCGAGCGTGTCGCGCGGGTAGTCGCGCACCGCCGCGAACTGCGCTGTCACACCGGGGAAGTCCTCACGGTGCTCCTCGATCTCGAGAACCTTGCTGAGGCCCGCGCGGTCGCTCGCGTCGAACTCCGCGACGGGCACGGGCTGGTACGGCGAGCCGCGCCAGCAGGGCGGCTCCACTCCCCCGCCGCACGGCCGGATCTCCTGGCGGATCGCGTCGGCGGTCCGGCCCAGGACGCGACCGAGCCGCTCCAGCACGGCCTTCCCGCCGTCGCTCTGCCGCAGCACGGTGTAGCGGCTCACGGAGACGACCAGCGCCGTCCGGTTGCGCACCAGCGCGGTACCGCGCGCGTCGTAGACCTGGCCGCGCGGAGCGGGCTCGACGACCTCGCGGATGCGGTTCTGGCTGGCCGCTGCGGTGTAGTCCGCGCCGGCGTAGACCTGCAGGAACCACAGCCGTCCGAACAGCGTCGCGAGGACTGCCAGCACCACCACCCGGAGCACGAACAGCCGGAGGTCGGCCCGTCGACTCACGAGTGCACCCACCTCCGGTCCCGGTCCGGGGCCAGCCTACGGACCAGGGCCCCCACGAGGGGCACGACGAACGGCGTCAGCAGGACGGTGAAGGCGGTGGTGCCGGCGACCGCCCGCCAGTACGACGACCAGTCGATGCGCGGGTCGGCCAGCATCAGCCCCTCGAGCGCGTAGGTCGTCACGGCACCCGCCGCGGACAGCGCCACGACGCCGAAGGGCAGCAGCACCGAGCGCGGCCGGTCGTCGAAGGCGAAGCCGGCCAGGTAGCCGACCAGGGCGTAGACCAGGGCGGTGCGGCCGAGCTCGTGGTCGGCGCCGAGGTCGGCGAGCAGGCCGGCGAAGAAGCCGGTCAGCGTGCCGGAGAGCGGACCCTCGGCCAGCGCGAAGCCGACCACGACCACCAGCAGCAGGTCGGGGACGCCGCCGGGCAGCGGCAGGCGCGCGAGGACCGCGGTCTGCAGCAGCAGCGCCGTCACGACGACGACGGCGCCGAGGAGCAGGCGGCGGGCGGTCACTTCTTCGGCGGGATCGGCACCCGAGGGGTGCTGCGCGGCGGCGACGTCACGACGCCGACGACGTCCAGCGCGCCCACGCGCACGAACGGCTCGACCTGCGCCGTCGTCACCAGCGCACCCGCCGGGTCGACGGAGACGACGCGGCCGATCGGGACCCCCGGCACGAACGTCGTCGAGCCGGTCGTCAGGAGCGCGTCGTCGACCGCGATCCGGCCTCCCTCGACGAGCTCGTAGACGAGCTGCTCGCCGTCGCCGGTGGCCAACCCGATGGTGCCCGCGCGGGTCAGCCGAGCGCCGACCGTGAACCCCGGGTCGGTGACCAGCAGCACCGTGCTGGTGAACGGCCCGACGCGCGTCGTCCGCCCCACGAGCCCGTCGCCGTTGACGACGGTCTGCCCCTCCTCGATGCCGTCGCGACTGCCTGCGTCGATGGTGACGGTGAGCTCGAAGCCGAACGACGAGCCGAGAGCCGTGACCTGCGCGGGCACGACGGTGTACGTCCCCGCGTCCTTGAGCGCGAGCAGCCGATCGAGCTCGGCGGCCCGGCGCTCGGCAGCCTCGCCCCGGACGAGATCGGCCTTCAGGGAGGCGATCTCGTCGCGCAGCCGTCGTACCTCGTCGTCGTCGGAGCGTCCGTCGACGACGTCACCCACCGCCCGCGCCGCCTGGCCGACCGCGCGCTGCCCGGGACCGAGCACTGCGTCGGCGCCGCGGCGCACGGAGCCGAACGGCTCGGCCTGCACGTCCAGCGCGGTGAGCGTGACGGCGGTGAGCAGCAGCAGGACGAGCAGCAGCCGGGGGCCGCGCACAGCTAGCGGCGCGGCTCGGAGATGAGGACCTGCTGCAGCGCCTCGAACTCCTCGACGCACTTGCCGGTGCCGATGGCCACCGAGTCCAGCGGGTTGTCCGCGACGTGCACCGGCATGCCGGTCTCGTGCCGCAGCCGCTCGTCGAGCCCGTGCAGCAGCGCGCCGCCGCCGGTGAGCACGATGCCGCGGTCCATCACGTCGCCGGAGAGCTCCGGCGGGCAGCGGTCCAGGGTGGTCTTCACGGCGTCGAGGATGACGTTGACCGGCTCCTCGATCGCCTTCCGGATCTCCTCGGCGCTGACGACGATCGTCTTCGGCAGCCCGGAGACCAGGTCGCGGCCGCGGATCTCGGCGACCGGCTCGTCCGGCATCGGGAAGGCCGACCCGATGGCCATCTTGATCTCCTCGGCGGTGCGCTCCCCGAGCATCAGGGAGTACTCCTTCTTGACGTAGGCGATGATCGCCTGGTCGAGCTCGTCGCCGGCGGTGCGCACCGAGATGCTGGTGACGATGCCGCCGAGGCTGATGACCGCCACCTCGGTGGTGCCGCCGCCGATGTCGACGACCATGTTGCCGGTCGGCTCGTGCACCGGCAGGCCGGCGCCGATCGCCGCGGCCATCGGCTCCTCGATGATGTAGACCCGTCGCGCCCCGGCCTGGTAGCCGGCGTCCTTCACCGCGCGCTGCTCGACCCCGGTGATGCCGCTGGGGACGCAGACCACGATCCGCGGCTTGGCGAAGTGCCGGCGCTTGTGCACCTTCTGGATGAAGTAGCGCAGCATCCGCTCGGTGGTGTCGAAGTCGGCGATGACGCCGTCGCGGAGCGGCCGGATCGCCACGATGTTGCCGGGCGTCCGGCCGATCATCCGCTTGGCCTCGGTGCCGACCGCGACGATCCCGCCGGTCTTGGTGTTGATCGCGACCACGCTCGGCTCGTTGAGCACGATGCCGCGGCCGCGCACGTAGACCAGCGTGTTGGCGGTCCCCAGGTCGACCGCCATGTCGCGGCCGAGGAACGACAGGGAGCTGCTCATGACCCTGAGGGTGTCAGAGGTTCGGGAAGAAGATGCCGATCTCGCGCTTGGCCGACTCCTCCGAGTCGCTGCCGTGGACGAGGTTCTGGCCGATCTCCAGGGCGTAGTCGCCGCGGATCGAGCCGGGGGTCGCCTCGACCGGGTTGGTGACGCCCATCAGGCGGCGGGTGCCGGCGACGGCGTTCGGGCCCTCCACGACGAGCGCGACCAACGGGCCGCCGGTGATGAAGTCGACGAGCTCGCCGAAGAACGGACGCTCGCGGTGCTCGCCGTAGTGCTCCTCGGCGGTGGCGCGCTCGAGGGTGCGCAGCTCCATCGCGACGAGCGTCAGGCCCTTCTGCTCCAGCCGGGAGATGACCTCGCCGGCGAGGCCGCGGCGGACGCCGTCGGGCTTGACGAGGACGAGGGTGCGCTGCACGGGGGTTCTCCTTGGGGTTAGACGGGGTTGCGCCGAGGCTACCCGCGGTGGAGCAGGGTCCGGGCCTCGCCGACGGTGACGACCGAGCCGGTCACCAGGACGCCGGCACCGCCGTACTCCGCCTCGGCGTCGGCCAGCCCGACGGCCGTCGACAGCGCGTCGTCGAGGGAGTCCTCGATCTGCACCCGATCCTCGCCGAAGACGTCGCGGGCGAGGTCGGCCAGGTGGTCGACCGGCATCGCGCGGGGCGAGCCGTTCTGGGTCACGACGATCGACGCGACGGCCGGCTCCAGCACCTCGAGCATGGCGAGCGCGTCCTTGTCGCCGAGCACGGCGACGACCGCGACCAGGTGGGTGAAGGCGAAGGCGTCGCCCAGCGCCGCGACGGTGGCCGCCATGCCGTGCGCGTTGTGCGCGGCGTCGAGCAGGACGGTCGGCGAGGTGCGTACGACCTCCAGCCGCCCGGGTGAGGCGGTCCGCGCGAAGCCCTCCCGCACGAGGTCGGCGTCGAGCATCCCCTTGTCGCCGCCGCCCAGGAACGCCTCGACCGCGGCGAGCGCCGCGGCGGCGTTGGCGGCCTGGTGCGCGCCGTGCAGCGGCAGGTAGACGTCGTCGTAGCGGCCGCCGAGCCCCTGCAGCGAGAGCAGCTGACCGCCGACCGCCGTCGTCCGGCTGATCACGCCGAACTCCAGCCCCTCACGGGCGATCGTGGCCTCGACCTCGACGCAGCGGCGGAGCAGCACCTCGGCCGCCTCCGGCTCCTGCTGGGCGAGCACGACGGTCGAGCCGGGGTGGATGATCCCCGCCTTCTCGGTCGCGATCTCGGCGAGCGTCGTGCCCAGCAGCGGCACGTGGTCGAGGCCGACCGGCAGCACCACCGCGGTCGCCGCCTCCACGACGTTGGTCGCGTCCCAGGCGCCGCCCAGGCCGACCTCGAGCACCGCCACGTCGACGGGGGCGTCGGCGAAGGCGGCGAACGCCATGCCGGTCAGCACCTCGAAGAAGGTCATCCGCTCGGGCATCCGCGAGTCGACGATCTCGACGAACGGCGCGACCTCGTCCCACACCTCGGCGAAGCGCTCCTCGGTCAGCGGCTGGCCGTCGATCGTGATGCGCTCGGTGATCGAGTCGAGGTGCGGGCTGGTGTAGCGGCCGGGGCGCAGCCCGAAGCCCTGGAGCAGCGCGTCGATCATCCGGGCGGTGCTGCTCTTGCCGTTGGTGCCGGTCAGGTGGATCGCCGGGTAGGCCTTCTGCGGCGACCCGAGCAGGTCCATCAGCAGCCGGATCCGCTCGAGGTCCGGGACCATCTTGTCCTCGGCCGGGTAGCGGGTCGCGAGCTCGGCGAGGACCCGCTGGATCGTCACTTGGGCTGCTTCGGCGGCGGGTCGCCCAGCTCGATGCGGGCCACCGCGAAGCCGCCGTCGGCCGACTCGGTCGTCAGCTCCTCGATCAGGCAGGAGTTGCGCAGGTCGGTCTCGACCTGCGCCAGCGTCGCGAGCTCCGCGGCCGACCCGGTCGCGTGCAGCACGAGCACCGGCGTCTTCATCGACACCTTGGCCCGGCTCTTCTCGCCGCGCACCCGCTCGAGCACCGTGGCCGCGAGGTCGAGCGGGTCGATCCCGCCGTTCGTGGGACCGGCGGCCGCGCGCACCTCAGCGGCGTCGGGCCAGGGCTGCGCGTGCACCGAGCCCTCCTTCCACCACGACCACACCTCCTCGGTCACGAAGGGCAGCACCGGCGCGAACAGGCGCAGCAGCGTGTCGAGCGCAAGGCGCAGCGCGCGGTTGGCGGACGCTGCGGCCGCGGCGTCCTCGCCGTACGCCCGCCCCTTCACCAGCTCGATGTAGTCGTCGCAGAAGGACCAGAAGAACGACTCGGTGCGCTCCAGCGCACGGGTGTAGTCGTAGGAGTCGAAGGCGGTCGTCGCCTCGTCCACCACCGCGGCCAGGCGGGCGAGAAGAGCCTGGTCGACCGGCTCGGTGACCTCACCGGCGTCGGCCTCCGGGAAGCCCAGCGCGAACTTGCTCGCGTTGAGCAGCTTGACCGCCAGCCGGCGGCCGACCTTCATCTGCCCCTCGTCGAAGGCGGTGTCGGTGCCGAGCCGGCCGTTGGCGGCCCAGTAGCGGACGGCGTCGCTGCCGTGGGCCTCGAGCAGGTCGGTCGGCACCAGCGCGTTGCCGGTGCTCTTGCCCATCTTCTTGCGGTCCGGGTCGAGGATCCAGCCGGACAGCGCGGCGTCGGTCCACGGAAGCGAGCCGTGCTCGTGGTGGGCGCGCACCACGGTCGAGAACAGCCAGGTGCGGATGATGTCGTGGCCCTGCGGGCGCAGGTCGTACGGGAAGACCCGCGCGAACAGGTCGGGGTCGTCCTCCCACCCACCGGCGATCTGGGGGCTGAGCGACGAGGTCGCCCAGGTGTCCATGACGTCGGGGTCGGCGGTGAAGCCACCCGGCACGTCGCGCTGGTCGGCGGTGTAGCCCGCCGGCACGTCGCTGGTCGGGTCGACCGGCAGGTCGGCTTCGGCCGGCAGGACGGGGTCCTCGTAGATCGGTGCGCCGTCGGCGTCGAGGCGGTACCAGAGCGGGAACGGCACGCCGAAGAAGCGCTGCCGGCTGATCAGCCAGTCGCCGTTGAGCCCACCGACCCAGTTCTCGTAGCGGCTCTGCATGAAGCCCGGGTGCCAGACGAGCTCCTTGCCGCGCTGCACCAGCTCGTCGCGCAGGTCGCTGTCGCGGCCGCCGTTGCGGAGGTACCACTGGCGGCTCGTCACGATCTCGAGCGGCCGGTCGCCCTTCTCGTAGAACTTCACCGGGTGGGTGATCGGCTTCGGGTCGCCCACGAGATCGCCTGAGGCGGCGAGCATCTCGACGATCCGCTTCTGCGCCTGCTTGACGGTGAGCCCGGCGAGCTCGGCGTACGGCTCAGGCGCCACGTCGTGCGGCGCCGTGGTGAGCACCCGGCCGTCCCGTCCCACGATGCTGCGCACCGGCAGGTCGAGCTCGCGCCACCACGTGACGTCGGTGGTGTCGCCGAAGGTGCAGATCATCGCGATGCCCGAGCCCTTGGTCGGGTCCGCCAGCTCGTGCGCGTGCACCGGCACCTCGACGCCGAACAGCGGGGTCGTCACGGTGGTGCCGAACAGCGGCTGGTAGCGCTCGTCGTCGGGGTGCGCCACCAGGGCGACGCACGCCGGGATCAGCTCGGGGCGGGTGGTCTCGATGAAGACCGGCTCGGCGCCGTTGCGTCCGAACGCGATCCGGTGGTAGGCGCCGGGCAGCTCCTTGTCGGTGAGCTCAGCCTGCGCGACGGCGGTCTTGAAGTCCACGTCCCACAGCGTCGGCGCCTCGGTCGAGTAGGCCTCGCCGCGGGCGAGGTTGCGCAGGAACGCCCGCTGGGCGGCCCGCCGCGCCCGGTCGCCGATCGTCTCGTACGTCTGCGACCAGTCGACCGACAGGCCGAGCCGCTTGAAGAGCTGCTCGAAGGCCTTCTCGTCCTCGACCGTCAGCCGCTGGCACAGCTCGACGAAGTTCTGCCGGCTGATGCTGACCTGCTGGTGGCCCTTCTTGAGCGCGCCGGCGTCGGCGGGCGGCTCGTACGCCGCGTCGTACTGGTGGCTGGGGTCGCAGCGGACGCCGTAGTAGTTCTGCACGCGGCGCTCGGTCGGCAGGCCGTTGTCGTCCCAGCCCATCGGGTAGAAGACCTGCTTGCCGCGCATGCGCATGTAGCGGGCCTGCAGGTCGGTGTGCGTGTAGCTGAAGACGTGGCCCACGTGCAGGCTGCCGGACACCGTCGGCGGCGGGGTGTCGATGGCGTAGACGTCGGCGCGCTCGGCGGTGCGGTCGAAGCGGTAGACCCCGTCGCGCTGCCATACCTCGTCCCAGCGCGCCTCCAGGCCGTCGAGGGTCGGCTTGTCGGGCATCCGGGAGTCGGTCACCGGCCCAGTCTAGGGAGGCCGCACCACGCCGTTTACTGTCGCTCGTCGTGACCCCGCCGATCGCGACAGAGCTCGAGCTTCCCGACACCTGGGCGTACGGCCGCGGCGTCCTGCACGGCGGCTGGCTGCTCGAGACGATCGCGACGGCGGCGCTGGAGCACACCGGGCACCCGCACCCGCTCGCCGTCAGCGCCCACTACGTCGCCGCGCCTCGCGTCGGCCCGGCCTGCCTCGAGGTCGAGCCGCTGCGCGAGGGACGTACGGTCGGCTCGCTGCGGGCGCGGCTGTCCCAGGAGGGCAAGCCCAAGGTCGAGGTGCTGGTCACCGCCGGGACCCTGCCGGCAGCCGGGACGGCGCCGTTCCTGGTGGACGCCGCTCCGCCGTCGATGCCGCCCGCGGAGGACTGCCCTCGGCAGGTGCAGCCGCCCGGGCACCACCGCAACGGGATCACCGAGAACCTCGACGTGCGGCTCGATCCCGCGACCGCGTCGTGGATGCGCGGGTCCTTCGGCGGCGGGTCGGAGGTCGCCGGCTGGATCCGCTCGGACCGCGGCCGCGCGGTCGACCCGCTGTTCCTGCTGACGGTCGCCGACGCTCTGCCGCCGGTCACCCTCGACCTCGGGATCCCGGGCTGGGTGCCGACGATCGAGCTCACCGTCCTGCTGCGCTGCCAGCCGGTCGACGGCTGGCTGCGGGTGGTCCAGCGCGCGCGGTCGATCCACGGCGGCTGGCTCGACGAGGAGTGCGAGGTCTGGGACTCGGCCGGCCAGCTGGTCGCCCAGGCGCGGCAGCTCGCGGGCTACAAGGAGCCGGCAGCGTGAGCAGCGTCCACATCGACGAGAGCTGGTCGGTCGGCGGCAAGCCGCACGGCGGCTTCCTGCTCCGCACCGCGGTCGCCCTGGCGCTCGACGAGGCGCACCCCGACCCGTTGGCCGTGAGCGCGCACTACGTCTCCTCCCCCGACCACGGCGACGCCGACGTCGAGGTGGAGCGGCTCCGGACCGGCCGCCGGGTGGCGTCGTCCCGGGTGCGGATCGCCCAGGAGGGGGCCGTACGGGCGGAGGTCCTCGTCTCGGCCGGCACGCTGTCGGACGCGGAGCCGTACTGGACGTCTGGGCGCGTACCGCCTGTCCTGCCGCCCGTGGAGGACTGCCCGCGCACCCCGTCGGTCGGGCCGACCGGCGTCAAGGTCGGCTACTTCGACCACGTCGACCTGCGGATGGACATGGCCACCGCGCAGTGGGCGCTCGGCAAGCCGGCCGGTCACGCCGAGGTGCGCGGCTGGATGCGCCGCGACGACGGCGCCGACGCCTCCCCGCTCGACCTGCTGGTCTTCGCCGACGCGATGCCGCCGGTCACCTTCGACCTGGGGCTGATGGGCTGGGTGCCGACGCTCGAGCTCACCGTGCTGCTGCGCGGGCGAGCCGCTCCCGGCTGGGTGCGGGTCGTCCAGCGCGCGACGGTGCTGCGCGACGGCTGGCTCGACGAGGAGTGCGAGATCTGGGACAGCGCCGGCAACCTCGTCGTCCAGGCCCGCCAGCTCGCCGGCTACCGCCTGTAGCCCACCCCCTTGCGTCATGCTCAGCGGAGCGTCCTACGCAGGGCTGAGCATGACGCAGGGCGCTCAGGGGGTGCGGCGGACGGCGACGAGCAGGGCCGAGCCGCCGGCGAGGGCGATGACGCCGCCCATCAGCAGGATCAGCGTCTGCGGCGACCCGGTGAAGGGCAGCGTGGCCGGGCGGGCGGTGGCGGCGCCGACGCCCTGCGGGAGGAAGAGCGCGGGGGCGGCGACCACGGTCGACGGGGCGAGGGACTGCGCGGAGACGGTGCCGGACAGGACGGCGCTGCCCGCGGGGTCGGCGACCGGCGCGGCGGCCGGGGCAGCGGCGACGACGGCGCGTGGCCCGACGACGGGCGCGTCCACCTGGGCAGCGACGGGGACCTCGACGGCGGCGACGGCGGCAGGCGCGGCTACGGCGCACGGCTCCAGCCAGAAGACCTTGGACTTGGCGCCGCCGGGCACCTCGGAGCCGTCGGCGTTGACCGCCTCGACCTGCGCCTTGACGTGGTGGGCGACCGCCGGGTCCAGCCCGAGGCCCGCGGCCGTGAGGGTGCCCGCGGTCGGGTAGCTGCCGTCGTACCGGCCGCCCTTCGCGCTGCTGCTGCTGATCAGCGGCAGGCCGTCCACGCGGGTGGTCGGGCCGGGCGTCGGGGCGATCGCGGTGAGGCTGATCCGGCCGAGCTGCCCGGCGTCGTAGCCGAAGAAGCTGAGCCGGAACGCGCAGGAGACGTGCGGCTCGTTGCCTCGGGAGGTGTCGAGCACGGGGCCGTCGACCTTGAAGGTCCCGTTGTTGCCGCGCGGATCGGCCTGGGCGGTGGGTGCGGAGACGGTACGCGCCGCCTTGCCCGCGGCCGGGGCCGCCGTCGTCGCGGGGCGGGCGGCCGGGGTGGGCTTCGCCGGTCGGGCCGCCGTGGCC
>JAKFFB010000222.1:0-7623 GCA_036675425.1 Actinomycetales bacterium
CCCCCGCGCCCCGGGTCGCGGCCGCCCGCCGCGCCAACCCGCTGTGCGCGGGCACCGGCTGGGAGGCCCGCCGCGGCGCCGCGGCGGTCGACCGGCTGCGCCGCCCGTCCGACGCCCACGCGGTGCCGATCGCCTTCCGTGGCGCCCGCTCCGACGTGCTCGGCATGGCCGACCTCAACGACCGCCGGATCGACGTCTACGTGCGCTCCTGCGCCAAGCAGTCCGACGCCCTGCTGCTGCACGTCGTCGCCCACGAGCTCGGCCACCTGGTCGACGCGATCCGGATGGACGACGGCCTGCGGGCCCGCTGGAAGGCCGCTCGGGGCATCCCGGCGAGCACCCCGTGGTTCGGCTGCAGCCGGTGCAGCGACTTCGCCACCCCGGCCGGCGACTTCGCCGAGACCTACGCCCAGTGGCAGCGCGGGGCGAGCACGAACCGCTCGCAGCTGGCACCGACGCCGTCGAGGGCGCAGCTGGCCTCGCTGGCGCGGACCTTCTTCCAGCCCCTCTAGGGGTACGGCACGAAGGCTGCCAGCAGCAGCCACGACACCGGAGCGGTCGGCAGCAGCGAGTCGAGCCGGTCCATCAGCCCGCCGTGGCCGGGCAGCAGCGTGCCCATGTCCTTGATGCCGATGTCGCGCTTGACCATCGACTCGCCGAGGTCCCCCAGGGTGGCCGTGACGACGACCGCCAGGCCGTACGCCGCTCCCAGCACCGGCGAGCGGTCGAAGAGCGTGACGAAGAAGATGGCGCCGGAGAGCGCGCAGGCCAGCGCGGAGCCGGCGAAGCCCTCCCAGGACTTCTTCGGCGAGACCGTCGGCGCCATCGGGTGCTTGCCGAACAGCACGCCCGCGGCGTAGCCGCCGACGTCGGAGCAGACCACCACCGCGATGAACGCGGTCACCCGCCGCGGCCCGTCCGCCGGGATCGCCAGCAGCGCGCAGAACCCGGCGAGGAACGGCACGTACGTCGCGGTGAAGGTCGACGCCGCGACGTCCCGCAGGAAGCCCTCCGCCGGGTCGGCCATCCGCCAGGCCAGGCAGGCGAGCACGGTGAGCACCAGCCCGAGGAACAGCGCCTCGGCACCCTCCCGGTAGGCCAGCACGATCGTCGCCGCACCACCGATGAGCAGTGGTGGCAGCGGCGGCAGCGCCCCGAGCAGCCGCAGCGACTTGACGATCTCCCACGTCCCGATGGTCACCGCGACGACGAGCACGCCGATGAACGCCCAGCGGTAGGGCGAGTAGAGCGGGACGACGATCAGCGCGCCGAGCGTCAGCCCGACGGCGATCGCGGCCGGCAGGTTGCGACCTGCCCGGCCGGGCTCGCGCTTGCCGGGCGCGCCCTCGGGAGGGGCGGGCGCGGTCTCGATGGGAGGGATCTCCATCAGACCTCGAGCAGCTCGGCTTCCTTGTGCTTGAGCAGCTCGTCGACCGCGTGGACGTACGACGCCGTGGTCTTCTCGAGCTCCTTCTCCGCGCGGGACACCTCGTCCTCGCCGACGTCGCCGTCCTTGCCGAGCTTGCTCAGCTCCTCCATCGCCTTGCGGCGGATGTTGCGGATCGAGATGCGCGCGTCCTCGGCCTTGGCACGCGCGACCTTGATGAACTCGCGGCGGCGCTCCTCGGTGAGCTGCGGGAAGACGATGCGGATGATGCTGCCGTCGTTGGTCGGGTTGACGCCCAGGTCGGAGTCGCGGATCGCGCGCTCGATCACGCCCAGGGACGCCTTGTCGTACGGGCTGATGACCGCCATCCGGGGCTCGGGCACCGTCAGCGAGGAGAGCTGGTTGATCGGCGTCATCGCGCCGTAGTAGTCCACGACGATCTTGTTGAACATCGCCGGCGTCGCCCGCCCGGTGCGGATGCCGCCGAAGTCCTCCTTCGCGACCGACACCGCCTTCTCCATCTTCTCCTCGGCGTCGAGGAGGGTCTCGTCGATCACTGCGCGTCTCCGGTTCCGTTGCTCACGAGGGTGCCGATCTTCTCACCGCGGACCGCCCGGCCGATGTTGCCGTCCTCCTGCAGGGCGAACACGATGATCGGCAGGTTGTTCTCCATGCAGAGGCTGAACGCGGCGGCGTCGGCGACCTTGAGGTCCCTGGACAGCACCTCGGCGTAGGTCACCGCGTCGAACTTCACGGCGCTCGGGTTCTTGCGCGGGTCGTCGTCGTAGACGCCGTCGATCGACTTGGCCATCAGCAGCACCTGGCAGCCGATCTCGAGCGCCCGCTGGGCCGCGACCGTGTCGGTCGAGAAGAACGGCATGCCGGCACCGGCACCGAAGATGACGACCCGGCCCTTGTCGAGGTGCCGCATGGCCCGGCGCGGGATGTACGGCTCCGCGACCTGCCCCATCGTGATCGCCGTCTGCACCCGGGTGTCCACGCCCTGCTGCTCCAGCAGGTCCTGCAGCGCCAGGCAGTTCATCACCGTGCCGAGCATGCCCATGTAGTCCGCTCGGGCGCGGTCCATCCCGCGCTGGGCGATCTCGGCCCCGCGGAAGAAGTTGCCGCCGCCGACGACGATCGCGACCTGCGTGCCCTCGCGGACGACGTCGCGGATCTGCCGCGCGATGTCGGCCACGACGTCGAGGTCGAGGCCGACGGCGCCGCCGCCGAAGACCTCGCCGGAGAGCTTGAGCAGCACCCGCTTGTACGGCGAGGAGGCCGCCTCCCTGTGGTCGTTCACGGGTGGCGGCCTCCTCGGTCGTACGACGTTTCTTCGGTCTGGGCGAACCTAGCGCTAGGCCTGGCCGACCTTGAACCGGACGAAGCCGTTCAGCGTCACGCCGGCCTCCTCGAGCACCTTGCCGACGGTCTTCTTGTTGTCCTTGGCGAAGGCCTGCTCGAGCAGGACCTGCTCCTTGAAGAAGCCGTTGACGCGACCCTCGACGATCTTCGGGAGGGCGGCCTCGGGCTTGCCCTCCTCCTTCGCGGTCGCCTCGGCGATCTCGCGCTCCTTGGCGACGACGTCCTCGGGGACCTCGGTGCGGGAGACGTAGGTCGGGGAGAAGGCGGCGATGTGCTGCGCGACGTCCTTGGCGACGTCGGCGTTCTCGGCCGACAGCTCGACGAGCACGCCCAGCTGCGGCGGCAGGTCGGGGTTGGTGCGGTGCAGGTAGCTGCCGACGTAGGCACCCTCGAAGGTCGCCACGCGGCGGACCTCGATCTTCTCGCCCATGGACGCGTTGGCGTCGTTGAGCACGTCGTTCAGCGGCCGGCCGTCGACCTCGACGCCGGAGACGTCGTTGCTGCCGAACGCGGCGTCGACGACCTTGTCGGCCAGCTCGATGAACTTGGCGCTCTTGGCGACGAAGTCGGTCTCGCAGTTGAGCTCGAGCAGGGTGCCCTTGGTGGAGCCGTCGAGCTTGACGACGACCAGGCCGTTGGAGGCGGCCCGGCCCTCGCGCTTGGCGACGCCCTTGAGTCCCTTGATGCGCAGCTGCTCGACGGCCTTGTCGTAGTCGCCGTCGGCCTCGACGAGGGCGTTCTTGCAGTCGGTCATGCCCGCGCCGGTCGCCTCGCGGAGCCGCTTGATGTCCGCGGCGGTGATGGAAGCCATGTGTGAGTTCTCCTGGTGGAAGGGGACGTGCGGCGGCGGCGCTCCGGGAGGGTCTCCCCCGGGCGCCGCCGGCCGTACGAGCGGGCTACTGCTGGGGGGTCGCCTCGGCGGCGGGGGCCTCGGCGGCGGGAGTCGCCTCGGTGCCGGCGGCCTCAGCGGCGCCGGCGCCCTCGACGGCAGCGCCGTCGGCGAGACCGGCGGCGGAGGAGGCCTCACCGGTGAGCAGCTGGGTCTCCCACTCGGGCAGCGGCTCGTCACCGGCCAGCTGGCCGGCCTCGGGCTTGCTGTCGCCACCGGCAGCGCCGGCGCGGGCCATCAGGCCCTCGGCGACGGCGTCGGCGATGACGCGGGTGAGCACCTGGATGCTGCGGATCGCGTCGTCGTTGCCGGGGATCTTGTAGTCGACGACGTCGGGGTCGCAGTTGGTGTCGAGGATCGCGACGACCGGGATGCCGAGCTTGCGCGCCTCGTTGACGGCGAGGTGCTCCTTGTTGGTGTCGACGACCCAGACGGCGCTCGGGGTGCGGGTCATCTCGCGGATGCCGCCCAGGGTGCGCTGGAGCTTGATGCGCTCGCGGGAGAGCACGAGCGCCTCCTTCTTCGTCAGCACGGTCTGGCCGCCGGTGGCCTCGATGAGCTCGAGCTCCTTGAGGCGCTGCAGGCGCTTGTAGACGGTCTGGAAGTTGGTGAGCATGCCGCCCAGCCAGCGCTCGGTGACGTAGGGCATGCCCACGCGACCGGCCTGCTCGGCGATCGACTCCTGCGCCTGGCGCTTGGTGCCGACGAACATGATCGTCCCGCCGTGGGCGACCGTCTCCTTGACGAAGTCGTAGGCGCGGTCGATGTAGCCCAGGGTCTGGGTCAGGTCGATGATGTAGATGCCGTTGCGCTCGGTGAAGATGAAGCGCTTCATCTTGGGGTTCCAGCGCTTGGTCTGGTGCCCGAAGTGCGCGCCGCTCTCGAGCAGCTGGCGCATGGTGACGACGGCCATGGGTGGCCTCTCTGTGCAGTCCACGTCGGCGCACGCCCACTGATCAGGCAGGCACGGCCGCGTGGCGGTCGGTTGTCGCCGCTCCCCGGTTGGGGTTCGGCCCTGGCGCCCCTGCTCGCGCCGGCTCCTTGCGGAGACCGGTGGCGCGGGCTGTGCGTGGGGCACGCGAAGTCGTCCCGGCGAGCCGGGGCGCTCCGGAGAGTGTACGGCCTGTCGTCCACAGGCTGGCCCCGCGCGCTCCCGCCGCGGGCCGGTCCGGGGCACCGTCGCCGCGTCGTCCCTTGGTCGAGGAGGTGGACGCGGTGCGCCGTGCTGTCGTGCTGGTGCTGGTGCTGGTCTCCCTGGCGGGACCGGCCGCAGCGGAGGAAGGGCCGTGGGGGTGGCCCCTGCCGGGCTCGTCACCCGACGTGGCGCGGCCCTTCGCGCCGCCCGAGTCGCGCTACGGCGCGGGGCACCGCGGGGTGGACCTGGTGGCGACGCCGGGCGCTCCGGTGCTGGCCGCCGGAGCGGGGCGGGTGAGCTTCGCCGGACTGCTGGCCGGGCGCGGGGTGGTCGTCGTGGTGCACGGCTCGCTCCGGACCACCTACGAGCCGGTCACCGCGTCGGTGCCGGTGGGGGCGTCCGTCGCTCTCGGTGACGCGCTCGGGACCCTCGAGCCGGGGCACCTCGGATGCCCGGCCGCCGCCTGCCTGCACTGGGGGCTGCGCCGGGGCGAGCAGTACCTCGACCCGATGCGCCTGGTCGAGCGCGGCCCGGTGCGGCTGCTGCCGGTGGGCGCGGACCGCCCGGCCGCCGCTCCCCCGGCCGCCCCACCCCCCGTGATCAACGCCGGGGTTCCTCGCTTCTCCGGCCTGCGAGAGGTGAGGGAGGACGGCGTTGATCATGCGTCGGACGGGGCTCCGCCCGAGGTGGCCGAGCCGGCCTGGTCGCTGCGCGCGGCGGAGGCGCCGCTCGGGATGGCTGCCGTCGCCGCGCTGGTGCTGGGCATCGCGCTGATCGCCCGGCCGCGGACCGATCCTCCGGGACCGGCGAGCGGCGGGGCCGCAGCGCCCGCGGCGCGCTCGGTCGTACCCGACGACCTGGACGGTCCCGACGCCCTGCTGCTCGACCTCGGCGACGCCCGGCTGCGTCGCGACGCCTCGTGACAGCAGGGCAGGAGGAGGTGGACGATGACTGCTGTGATGCCGCTGCAGGTGCCGTTCGACGGCTGGACCGTCGATGACCTCCCCGACGATGACCTCTTCCGCCACAGCGAGCTGGTGGACGGAGCGCTGCTCGTGAACCCGCCGCCGTCCCTCCGCCACCAGGAGACGGCCATGGCGATGGCCAGGCTGATACTCCCGCGACTTCCGGGCGAGTGGCGCGTCGTCGTGGCGCCGGGCGTGCACTTCGACCGGCGCAACTACCGGCAGCCTGACGTGGTCGTCTACGACGCAGCGGCGTTGGCACGCGACCGGATCGAGCCGCCTGATGTCCGCCTGGTTGTGGAGATCATGAGCCCCGGCAGCGTCAGCAACGACCGGGTTACCAAGCCGGCGCAGTACGCCGCAGCCGGCATCCCGCACTTCTGGCGGCTCGAGCTCGACCCGCTCGTGCTGGTGGTGCACCGGCTGGTCGGCGCGGCGTACGACGTGGTCGGCCGCTTCGACGACGAGGTCTCCGTCGTCGAGCCGGTCGCGGTGCGCTTCCGGCTGGGCAGCCTGCTCGACTGAGCGGTGATCGACAGAAGGTCTCGCCTGCTCAGCAGGCCGAAGCCAGGCTGACGCGGCCGATCCTTCTGCGGATCATGAGACGGGCGGCCGGCGTGGGGTCCGTCAGTCGCTGTCGGCGAGCTTGCCGCGCAGCTGCAGCACGGCCTTGGTGTGCATCTGGCAGATGCGGCTCTCGGTGACGCCGAGGACCTGGCCGATCTCGGCGAGGGTGAGGCCCTCGTAGTAGTAGAGGGTCACGACGATCTTCTCGCGCTCGGGCAGCGTGTTGATGGCCTTGGCGAGGAGGTACTTGGTCTCCTCGGACTCGAAGGCCTGGACCGGGTCCTCGGCCTTGGTGTCCTCGAGGGTGTCGACCAGGGAGAGCTTGTCGCCCTTCTCGCCACCGGCCGACAGCAGCTCGTCGAGCGCGACGACGTTGACGAAGCTGACCTGGCTGAAGATCGTGTGCAGGTCCTCCAAGGCGATGCCGAGCTCGGCGGCGACCTCGGCCTCGGTCGGCGTGCGGTGCAGCCGGGCCTCCAGGGCGGCGTAGGCCTTCTCGACCTCGCGCGCCTTGTAGCGGACCGAGCGGGGGATCCAGTCGATCGAGCGGAGCTCGTCGATGATCGCGCCCTTGATGCGGCTGATCGCGTAGGTCTCGAACTTGATCGCCCGGTCCAGGTCGAACTTCTGGATCGCGTCGATCAGGCCGAAGATGCCGTACGACACCAGGTCGGCCTGCTCGATGTTCGGCGGCAGGCCGACGCCCACCCGGCCGGCGACGTACTTCACCAGCGGCGAGTAGTGCAGGATCAGCCGCTCGCGCAGCCGCTCCTCGCCGGTCGTCTTGTACTCGCGCCACAGCTCGGCGATGGCCGACTCGATCTCGGCGCGCTCCTCGTCGGAGACGCCCGCGTAGCGACCTCGCTTGGGCGTCGCCTTGGCCGGCGCCTCGACCTCGGGCTCGACGACGTCGTCGACCACGTCGACCTCCGGCTCGTCGGCCGTGGCCATGCGGCCGGCGCCCTCGGGGCCGGGGGTGCGCACGGTCATTGGCGAATCCTCACCCGCTCGACGCCGACTGGAGGCTGCTGCTCGATCCGGGCGAGCGTAGCGCGAGCGTCACTCACCGTCCGCCGTTGGCTCCGACCGCTCATGCGCGGGGGTGCGCCTGGGCGTAGCTGCTGCGCAGCCGCTCGACGCTGACGTGGGTGTAGATCTGCGTCGTCGCGAGGGTCGCGTGCCCCAGCAGCTCCTGCACGCTGCGCAGGTCGGCGCCCCCCTCGAGCAGGTGCGTCGCGGCCGTGTGCCGCAGCCCGTGCGGGCCGAGGTCGGGCGCGCCGGGCACGGCCGCGAGCCGCCGGTGCACCAGGGTGCG
>JAKFFB010000060.1:0-34240 GCA_036675425.1 Actinomycetales bacterium
GCCGTTGCCCTCCGGGTCGGCGCAGAAGGTCACCGTCTGGACGCCGGCCGTCGCCGAGACGACCCGCACGTGGTACTCGCTGTTCGCCTGCTCGAAACCGTCCTGCACGCAGCGGTTCTCGGTCTTCGCCGCGGTCTTCGGACCCTCCTTGTCGGCGTCCGGGCACGCCGCCACGACGCCGACGCCGCTCACCTCGAAGGCGGCCTTCACGTCGACCCGGTCACTGCCGGAGAACAGGCAGGCGTCGACGTGCACGTTCCCCTTGCCGGAGGCCTCGTCGCCGAGCGCCATGGTGTCGGCCTGCACCGGGGCCTCGCAGCCGGAACCGGCTGCCACTCCGGGGTTCTCGGTCTCCTTGCCGGTGTCCGGGTTGATGTAGGCGACCGGCCGCTCGCCCCCGGTCTGCGCCTGGGCGGGAGCGGCGACCCCCAGCCCCGCGACAGCGAGGGCGAGAGCGGCGGTGACGGCCAGGCGGCGACGGGCTGCGGGCATGCGGACCTCCGGGGCGGACGCGCCCCGACTGGACGCACTCACCAACGCATACGGAGGAACCGGGCGAAGGGTTCATCCGTCAGTCCGACAGCAGCGTCTCCAGCGGCTCGGCGGACACGACGACCAGGCGCTGCGTGGCCCGGGTCAGCGCGACGTAGAGGCTGCGCAGCCCCGCGACCGGGTGCTGGGCCTCGGCGACGATCCCGTGCGGGTCGGCGACGACGCAGCCGTCGTACTCCAGTCCCTTGACCTGCCAGGGGTCGACGACCGTCAGCCGGGGGTCGTACGCCAGCACGTCGCGCACCTGCTGCACGCGGCCGTACGGCGCGACCACGCCGACGGTGCCGCCGACCTGCGCGAGCAGCGCCTCGACGGCGGCGGGTACCTCGGCCAGCACCTCGCCGGTGAGCAGCAGCGGTTCGACGCCGGTGCTGCGCACGGCGGCGGGCGCCTGCAGCTGCGGGTCGATGCGGGTGAGCAGGCGTGCGGCGAGCGCGGCGACCTCGGTGGTGGTGCGGTAGTTCGTCGTGAGCTCCACCGAGCGCATCCTGCTGCGGCCGAGCACGGCGGCGAGCGCGTCGCGGATCTCCTGGACGTCCGGCCAGGCGGACTGCACCCAGTCCCCCACGACGGTCCAGGTGGCGCCTCGGGCGCGGCGGCCGAGCATCCGCCACTGCATCGGCGTGACGTCCTGCGCCTCGTCGACGACGACGTGCGCGAAGGTCCGGTAGTCGCGTTCCTCGGCGAGGTTGCGCCGGGCGCGGGAGGTGCGGTCGGCGTGGGTGGTCACGCCGATCTCCTGGGCGCGCGCCTCGAGGTCGGCCAGCTCGTCCCAGTCGTCGTCCTCCGGCTCGGTCTCGACCGGGGCGGCGCCGAGCAGCTCGACCAGCTCGTCGTAGAGGGCGGCGTCCCCCGCGGTGAGGGGGGCGTCCGCGGTCCAGCTCGCCGCGAGCGCGGCGACCTCGTCGTCGGACAGGATGCCGCGGGCGAGCTGGGCCAGCGGGAGCTCACCGGACCGCAGCAAGGTGAGGACCGGCCAGGGCAGCAGCACCGGCCAGGCGGCGTCGACGGCCCGCCGGAACGCCGGGTCGTGCCGGAGCCAGGCGGCGAAGTCCTCACGGTCGTCGTCCTCGACCCGGCTGGCCTGCGGGCGTCGCTGCCAGGCCCGCCAGCCGAGCTCGGTCACGGCGGCGGCGAAGGCCTGCCGCCCGCTGTTGTGGCTGCGGCTCGACCGGTGCAGAGCCCCGCGCCGGCGGGCGATCTCGGCGCCGCGCACGACCACGGTGGCGCCCCAGCGGTCGATCGACAGGTCCTGCAGGTGGCGCTCGCCGGCGAGCGACCGCACGACCTTGCGCAGCAGCTCGGCCATCCGGGCCGAGCCCTTCACCGCGATCGCGGCCGGGCCGTCGTAGCCGGTCACCGCGACCCCGCGGGGCAGCTCCGGGAGGTCGGCGAGGCTGGCCAGCCGCACGCTGGTCTCGCCGAGGGCGGGGAGCACCGCGCCGATGTAGTCGACGAAGACCGGGCTCGGTCCGACGACCAGGACGCCGCGACGGGAGTACCACTCGCGCCGGGCGTACATCAGGTAGGCGACGCGGTGCAGGGCGACCGCCGTCTTGCCGGTGCCGGGTCCGCCGGTGACGACCAGCGCCCCGTCGTCAGGGGCGCGTACGGCGAGGTCCTGCTCGCGCTGGATCGTCGCGACGATGTCGCGCATCTGGCCGGTGCGCTCGCGGCTGACCGCGGCCAGGAAGGCGCCGTCGCCGACGACGACCGTGCCCTCGAGGGCGGACTCGGCGGAGGCGTCGATGAGCTCGTCGTCGACCCCGGTCACCGTGTCGCGGCGGGTGCTGACGGTGCGGCGGCGCACGACGCCCTGCGGGTCGGCGGCGGTGGCCCGGTAGAACGCCGCGGCGGCCGGCGCGCGCCAGTCGACGACGATCGGCTCCTGGGTGTCGGTCCGCAGGCCCATCCGGCCGATGTGGTGGACCGTCCCGTCGACGCGGTCCAGCCGGCCGAAGACCAGGCCCTCGCCGGCCGAGTCCAGGTCGGCCCGCCTGTTGGCGGCGGCCTGCGCGCTGACGTCCCGCTCGTACACCGCCTGGGGCGAGCCTCCGGTCGGGCGCATGCTCTCGGCCTCGCGCTGCAGGGCCTCCGCGCGCAGCACCTCGAGCCGCGCGAGGGCGCGGTCGAGCACCTGCTGCTCGCGCGCGATCTCGCCGGCGAGATCACCCGTGGCGGGCGCCTGCAGCGAGGTGCTGTCCGATGTCACCGCGACAGTCTGCCGTCGCGCGGCTCCGCGTGGGGCAGGACCCGGTCAGCCGGTGTCGCTGAGGCGGGCCTCGCCCGTCGCCAGCACGTCCACGCAGCGCTTGCACAGGTGGACGTCGCGGGTGACGAAGAACGAGCCCTCCCCCGAGCACAGGCTGCACGCGGGCCGGGTGCGCGGGGCCGGCTCGGCGCGCCGCCGCGGGGTCCCCGCCGGAAGGGTGGAGCGGATCTGGTCGAGGTAGGCCTGCTGCACCGCGGGCGACGCCGGCCGGGGGGCGGTCTGCTGCTCCCAGCGGCGCTGCCGGTCGCGCTGCTCGAGCTCGGCGGCGTGGAGCAGATCGGGGCAGGTCTGCGCACGCAGGCCGCGCAGCACCTCGAGCAGGTGCTCCGCGTCGCGCTCCACGCTGCCGTGGGACGGCTCGGCGCCGACCCGGTAGCGGAGCTGCCCCGGGCGCCAGCCGGCGCCGACCAGCTCGTCGAGGACCTCGGCGACCGGCTCGGTGTCGAGCGCCCGCATCAGCAGCGCGGGCAGGTGGCTGAAGACGTCGGTGTGGTGCGGAGAGGTCCTGCGCATGAGGTCATGGCATCACGCGGGTCCGACAGTTCCGGGGCGCGACACGGCCGGCACGTACGATCATGGTCGTGACGACACCCGACACCTCTGCAGTGCGCGCCTGGGCGCGGTCCAACGGCTACGACGTCGCCGATCGCGGTCGGCTCCCCGCCGAGCTGACCGACGCCTACCTGGCCGCCCAGGGCGGGAAGGCTGCGCCGGCCAAGAAGGCGGCCGGCAAGAAGGCGGCCGGCAAGAAGGCCATCACGAAGCCCGCTGCAGCCCGCAAGGCCCCCGCGCGAGCGGCCAAGGCGGCTCCCAAGACCGCTCCCAAGCCCGTCGCGAAGACCGCGCCGAAGCCGACGGCGAAGGCCGCCGCCCCGGCCGCGGCCGCGGCCGTCGCCGAGGCTCCCGGCTCCGCCGCCGCGTCGTCGGCGCCGGTCAGCGCGCAGACCGCCGAGCCCAAGCCCAAGCCGGTCAGCGACGACCGTCGCCTGGTGGCGCTCGGCGAGCAGCTGACCGCGCTCACCGCCCGCGTCGCCGAGCTGGAGAAGGCCGTCGGCAGCAAGCCGGCCGGCAACGGCGTCGCCAAGCGGTTCCGCCGCTCCCGCTAGTGCAGCTGCTCCTTCCCCAGCGCCGAGCGCTGGCCGTCGAGGAGCTGCACGACCTCTACGACCCGGGCGACTCCCCCTCCCTGCGAGGGGGTTTCGTCGTCACGGTCGACGGCGGCATCGCGCACGACGGCAGCAGCCGGCCGCTGCAGACACCCACCGACGAGGCCGTCTTCCACGCGCTGCGCGCCGTCACCGACGCCGTGGTGGTGGGTGCCGGCACGGCGCGCACCGAGGAGTACGGACCCGTGCGCCCGCGGCCGGCCGGTGCCGCCTGGCGGGTGGCTCGGGGGCTGCCCGCGCAGCCGACGCTGGTGCTGGTCAGCCGCAGCCTCGACCTCGACCCGGGCGGCCGGCCCTTCACCGGTCCCTGCGTCGTCGTCACGTGCGAGGCGGCGGCGGGCCGGGACCGGTTCCCCGACGTCGTCGTCGCCGGCGACGACGAGGTGGACCTGCCGGACGCGGTGCGGCAGCTGCACGAGCGCGGGCTGACCCGGCTGCTCTGCGAGGGCGGCCCCTCACTGCTGACCGCGATGCTGCGGGCCGGGCTCGTGGACGAGCTCTGCCTGACCACGACGCCGCTGCTGGTCGGCGCGGCCCCGTCGATGCTGACCGAACCGCTCCAGCAGCCGGTACCGCTCGACCTCGTGCACCTGGTCGACGGCGGGGACGGCGCGCTGCTGGCGCGCTGGTCCGTACGCCGCTAGGACGTGCGTCCCTGCACCACTCCGCAGGCGGTCGCGATCAGCAGGACCAGCGTCCGGGTCACCCGGACGAGCTCGTCGACCGGCACCGACTCGTCGGGGGCGTGCGCGTGCCGCACGTCGCCGGGTCCGTAGAGCACGGTCGGGATCCCGCCGCTGGTGAGCAGTCGCTGGTCGGAGCCGTACGGCACGCCGTGCACGACCGGACGGCTGCCGTGCAGGCGGGCGTGCGCGGACGAGACGAGCTGGGCCACGGGAGCGCTCGCCTCGACCGAGCCGCTGGCGAACTGACCGCCGAACCACTCGACGCGGACGGGGTTCTCGGCGAGGAAGGCGTCGGCGGCGCAGACCTCGGCGACGGCGCGCTCGAGGGCGTCGCGCGCGGCCTCCACCGGCTCGCCGAGCGCCACGCCGAGCCGGCCCTCGGCGACGAGGACGTCCGGCACGCTGCTGGGCCAGTCGCCCGCACGCAGGGTGCCGACCGACAGCGGGTAGGGCAGCGTGTAGCCGGCCATCAGCGGGTGGGCGTCCCGGTTGCGCTCGGCCTCCAGGCGACGCAGCGCGGCGTGCACCAGCAGGTACTTGTCGACGGCGTCGACGCCCTCGCGGCGCATGCTCGCGTGGACCGACCTGCCGGGGACCGTGAGCCGGAAGGTCAGGGCTCCCGCGCTGGCGGTGACGAGCTGACCGGAGGTCGGCTCGCAGACGATCGCGAGGTCACCGGTGTGCCCGCGCCGCAGGGTCGCGAACGTGCCGAGCCCGCCGTCCTCCTCGCCGACGACGCTCTGCAGCTGGACCCGCCCGGCGAGCCGGATCCCGCTGCGGCGCAGGGCATCCACCGCCATCAGCTGGCAGGCCAGGCCAGCCTTCATGTCGCACGCGCCGCGGCCGTAGACCCTCCCGTCCCGGACGGCGCCGGACCACGGGTCGACGGTCCAGAGGTCGGGCGAGCCGGCCGGGACGACGTCGACGTGGCCGTTGAGCACGACCGTGGGGCCGGTGGCGTTGCCCCACTCCCCGACGAGCCCCCAGGCCTCGTCCCGAGGCGCCTCCATGCCGGGGAACTCCGGGTCGCCCGTCGTCGCGGGCAGGTCGATCGACCACAGGTCGGTGTCCATGCCGACGGCGCGCATCCGCGCCTCGAGCCCGTGCTGCCCCTCGCTCTCACCGGCGCTGCCCGTCGTCGTCGGCTGCTGGACGAGCTCGGTGACGAGCCGGACGAGGGCGTCCTCGTCGACGGCGGCCAGGGCGTCCGCGACGCCGTGCGGGAGGTCGGCGCTGCGCTGGGTCGGGAGAGCGGCGAGGTGGGTCTCGGTGGTCACCTGCAGATCCTGCCTGCGCCGCGGGCCGTTCCGGGGCCGCAGTCGCGAAGTTGACCCGAAGGGACCAGTCGCACGGATCCTCTCGGATCCGTCGCAGGTAGCCCGGCGCCCCGATCGTGCGCCGGTAGGCTGGCGCGGAGATGACCTCCCCCGCGACCCGCCCTCGCCGGCGCCCGGCCCCCCGCCGCCCGGCCCCCGCACCCGCCGCTCCGGCCGAGCCGACCGGCGTCTTCCGCCCGCACCCCCGGGGTTTCGGCTTCGTCGACCTCGACGCCCCGGTGACGACGCCGGGCGGCGTGACGGTGACCTCGTGCTTCGTCCCGCCGCCGATGGCCAAGGGCCTGCTGGCCGACGACCGGGTCGACGTGGCGTACGTCGTCGAGGAGGACGGCCGCGCGACCGCCACCGCCGCGACGCTGAAGGAGCGGGTGCGCACCGAGGTCTACGGCGTCGTCGAGGAGGGGCTCGTCCTCCGGCTCGACCCGCACCTCGGCGCCGGACGCTGGACGCTCGAGGGCCGGGTCGAGGACCTGCCGGTCGGGTGCGCGGTGCTGGCCGACATCACCGGACCGACGACCGCCGACCCGTCCGACGAGTGGGACGACCCGACCTCGGCCGACGCGCTGCTGGAGCGGGTGCGCATCCGGCACCGGATCCGCGTGGACCACCCGGCTTCGGCTCTCGCCGAGGTGGCCGCTGTCGCGTCGGCCAAGCCGCGCCGGATCTCGCGTCGCGACCTGCGCGACCTGACGACGATGACGATCGACAGCCCGAGCTCGCGCGACCTCGACGACGCGCTCTCGGTCTACCCCGCCGACGCCGAGGGCGGCATCCGCGTCTGCGTGCACATCTCCGACGTCGCAGCGCATGTCCGCCCCGGAACGGCTCTGGACGACGAGGCCCGACGCGCGGCGACCTCGGTCTACCTGCCGGGGTGGACGCGTCCGATGCTGCCGCCGCAGCTGTCGGAGGACCTGCTGTCCCTCGTGCCCGGCGAGGACCGCGACGCGCTCACCGTCGAGATGCGCATCGCGCCCGACGGCACCGTGACCGCCGCCGACGTCTACGCGACGCGGATCCGCTCGGACACCCGGCTGTCGTACGAGACCGCCGCTGCCGTGCTCGCCGGCCAGCGGCCGGAGGAGGTCGCGGACGAGGTCCTCGACGCGCTCCGCTGGCTGCGCACCGCCGGCGCCCGGCTCGGGGTGCAGCGGCTGCGCCGCGGTGGTGTCGAGGCGCGGCGCGTGGAACCCGACCTCACCGTGGAGGTGGTCGAGGGCGAGGCCGCGACCGTCGCCGCGTCACCGTCCAACCCGGCGAACCTGCTCATCGAACGGCTGATGGTCGCCGCGAACGAGTCCGTCGCCGGCTGGCTGATCGACCGCGGGCTGCCCGGGATCTTCCGCGTGCACCCGGCTCCGGGGGCGGACGCCGCTCCGGCGCTGGAGGCGTTCTGCGCCGCGTCGGGCTACCACCCGGGATTCGGCTCGACGCTGACCCCGCTCGGGCTGGCCGCCCTGTCGGCGCAGCTCGACGCCGCAGCCGACGACACCGCGTCCGCCGTCTGGGACGTGCTGCTCGGCTTCCTCGGCCGGGCGTCGTACACCCCGGATGCCGGACGGCACTTCGGTCTCGCGTCCGACGGCTACTCGCACTTCACCAGCCCGATCCGGCGGTACGCCGACCTCGCTGTGCACCGCGTGCTGCACGCGTTCCTCGCCGGCAAGCGCGATCCCGCGGACTTCCCCACCGTCGACGAGATGCGCGAGCTGTGCGCGCACATCAACACCGCCGCGCGCTCCGCGTCGCAGGCGGAGAACCAGATGCGCAAGTCGCTCTGGCTCGCCGAGCTGGCCTCGGCCGACCCGTCTGTGCGGTATCCGGCACGGGTGACCGGAGTCGGCCCGAAGGGCGTCTTCGTGACGCTGGACCGGTCGCGGGTGAGCGGGATGGTCAGCACCCGCGAGCTGCCCGGACGCGGCTGGGCGCCGACCGCCGACGGCCTCGCGCTGCGGGACGCGGCCGGTCACTCGCTGGGGTACGGCGACGTCGTCACCGTGAAGATCACCTCCGCCGACTGGGAGTCCGGGCAGCTGGAGCTGGCGCTGGACGGGCCGGGGCCGGAGCGGCCCGCGGGGGCGCGGTCGGGCTCGCGGGGGTCAGGTTCGCGGACCTCGAGCGCGCGTCCGCGGACCCGGAAGAAGCCCTCGCCGACCGCGTAGTCGGCCCAGAGCGCCGTCGCAGCGGACGTGCGCGGGACCGCACGTTGCGCCACTGCCTCACTTGCCGTAGCGGCACGGTCCGCGACAAGGTGCAGCATGCGCCGGGGGTGGCTTGTCCTTCTGTTCTGGCGGCTCCTCAACCCAGTGATGCGACCTCTGGCCGGCGTCGCACCTTGGTGGGTGCTGGTGGAAACGGTCGGGCGAAAGACGGGGAAGACGCGAAGGACGCCGCTCGCCGTTGGCCGCCGAGACCTGACTGGCATGTGGGTCATAGCCGTGCACGGGCGTCGGTCGGGCTGGGTCCTCAACGCCGAGGCGGCGGACACGGTCCGCTACCGGCACAGGCTGCGGTGGGTCGAGGCGACGACCGTCGTGCACGGTTGGGACCAGAACGACGTGGCGTGCATGAGCGCCTACGCCCGTTCCGGCCCCCGAGTCACCGCCGACAACCCGCTGCTGGTGCAGTTCAAGCCGGTCGGCTAGGTCGCCTCGCAGTACCGCGAGGGGAGCCGTTCCTGTCGCCCTCAGGCTCTACGAGGCCGGCGAGAGCCCTTGGGGCTGCCCACCGCGCACCCTGTCCATAGGTGGCATTTCGCGACGACGACGACGCCCCACCCGCGCCGCCTGACGGTCGTCGTCAGCCTGCTGGCAAGGGCAGCCAGGCGTGCGGGTCGTCGAGGTCCCAGGTCCAGCGGGTGTCTTGGTGGGGGTCGTAGGGGTCGGTGTCGTCGGGCTCAACATCACTGGCGCGGAGCTCGTAGGCGGCGGGGTCGTCGGGGTGGCCGTCGAGCTCCCAGAGCAGCTCGGCCAGCTCGTCGGGGGACAGCTCGTCCCACTCGGTCGGCTGCGGGAGCGGTGGTGCGGGCCGCACGGGTGGCTGGGGCGGCGGGTGCTGGGCAGGGCTGAGCCACTGCCGACCATCGGGGTGGGTCCAGAGCAGGCTGCCGTCGCGTTGTCGGGTCTTGGTCCAGCCGAGCTGCTTGATCCGATGGTGATGTCGGCAGAGCGGCCCGAGGTTGCAGGCACAGCTCGGCCCGTCCGGGTGGGCCAGGTCGTGCTCGGCGTCGCAGCCCTGCGCCCACCAGCCGCAGCCCGGCCACTCACACCGTGGCGCCCGGGTGAAGATCAGGTCCCGCAGCGCACCCGTCACCTGATAGGCGCCGGGTGCGTCGGGCGGATGAGCGGTCCGCGGGGGCGGGTGATCATCGAGGTCGCGCGGGAACAGCCTGCTCGGCCGCATCAGCGCCAGCTCGTCCAGCGCCTCCCGCACCGAGGCGGGATCGCCCTTGACCGGCCGGCGGGTCTGGGCGGCCGTCCCGATCCCGACCGGGATCCCGTTGTCGTCGACGAACACCGGCCGCAGCCGCGGCGCGTTCAGCAGCAGACCCTGCAGCACGTCACGCTCGATCGGGCCGTGCCCGACCAGCACTGCCGGCTCGTCACTGCGACCTTCCGCGGTGGTGTCCTGGACGAACACCAGCACGTCGGAGCCGCAGGGCGCGGCCTGCCCGGGCAGGCAGCCGCAACCCGCCCCGGCACACGCCCTGGTGCCCAGGACGTCACGACCGAGCAGCAGGTCGACCGCGGCGTCCAGCCGGCGCTGCTCGACCGTCCGGTCGTCCCAACTGGTCACCGGCGCCGACCCGGCCCGGATCCGCTGCAGCACCGCCTGGGCGTCGGTGGCGCGGACCCCGATCAGGAAGAGGTCCGCCAGTCCGTCCTCGCGCTTGCGGTAGCCGACGGTCCGGCCCTCCTCCGCGGACGCGCGCTGCTCGACCGCCTGCGCCGGTGCCGTCTGCAGCACCCAGGTCTTCAGCAGGTCGGTCAACCGGGTGACCGTCAGCACCGCGCCGCGCTCGGCGTCGCGCTCCAGCCTGACCAGCAGCCGCTGCCACAGCTCGAGTCGCTGAGCAGGCGTCAGGTCCGCGAGCTGCCGCACCACGGTCAGGCAGTGCTCGACCTGCAGCACCCCGGACTCGAGCGCCTCCAAGGCCCCCGGCAGCTCAGCCAGACCAGTCGCCTCGGTCAGCAGCCGATGGGCCTTCCACTCCGAGCAGCGCAGGTTCAACGCGACCTGCGCCGCCGTCATCAAGCCCATCCCGGCCGAGCGGTGGATGCTGTCCAGCTCCAGCACGTCCCGCAGCAGCCCCGCATGCGCCGCGCTCGCGCTGACACCGCGCCGGGCTATCCGCGCCTCGACCTCCCCCGCCGCGGACACGTCAAAGCCCGCTGCGTCGGAGGTTCCACCGGCTGCCATGACCACGAACCTACGACCGCCCTCCGACAGAATCGACCCACGAAAGCGGCTGTGGAGAAAGAAGTTCTGACCCTCGCCAACGAAGCGGGGCTTCACGACTGAACCCGCCTTCGCGCGTCGACAGCAGAGACCGTCTTGGAGCCGTGACGAGGGTCTGCGCGTGGGATACGACGAGACCGTGCACCATCGGCCCGAGCCACACCAGGTCGCGGGCAGCCGCGAGAAGAGGACCCGGTGAATGCCGGCCCTAAGCGGCAGCCGGATCCGGATCGGCGACTCGCTTCGGAAGCGAGGTCGCGCGCGCTGCCAGCCAGACCGCGAACGCTCCGATCGCCAGCCCGGCGACGTCGTCCACCAGGTAGTGCCAGCCGAAGTAGACGGTCGCCAGGACCGTCGTGACGAGGAACAGCCACATCGCCCAGCGCACGAGCGGGTGCAGCCCCAGCCGGTAGGCCACCAGCAACCCGGTGAAGACGATCGACACGTGCAGCGAGGCGAAACCGGCGATGCCCTGGATGGTCTCGGCCGCCTCCGGGCTCGCCAGCACGTCGAGCCGCGTCTCGAGCAGGCTCTCCTGCAACGCCGTGACGCCCGTGCGCGGGAGATCGGCGAACAGCTCGGGCCGCACGAACACCGGCCCCAGCGACGGCACCAGGTAGTAGCTGGCGGTTCCGAGCAGCCAGTTCAGCGACAGCGCCGTGACGTAGAACGCGCCGACCCGCGCGGTCCGCGCCCACACCAGTGCGGCACCGAGTGACAGGGGCACGAAGGCGAGGAACAGCAGGTAGACCGCGGACAGCACGTACGCCGCGACGCCGGTCCCCAGCACGTCGTGCAGCACGGTCGACGGGTCGTTGCCGAGGAGCATCGAGCGGTCGAGGTCGAGCAGCGCACCGTCGTAGAGCCGCTCCCGGACGAAGGGCAGCGCGCCCTTGAGGTTGCGGTAGGACACGTAGGTCACGTAGAAGCTGGCGAGCCCGATGGCGACCAGGACGGTGCGGCGGAGGTTCCACCGCTCGCGCACGACCTCCGACAGCACGGCCGGGTAGCCGACCAGGCCGCGGTTGCGCAGCAGGGCCCGCGGCACGACGTCGGCGATGAAGAACGCGATCACGATCGCCGGGAGCCGGACGTACGCCGGACCGGCGATGCCGTCCGGGTCGCGCAGCGGCAGGTCGAGCGAGAGCGCCGTGCCGACGGCCAGCACCGACGCGCCGAACGCCAGCCCGAGGGCGAGGGCGTACGCGGGCGGACGGGACGGCACCGGCCAACGCTACCCGCGGGTAGCCACGACGACGGGCCCGGCGGGCGGAGTCGCGCCGGGCCCGTCGAGCCCGGGTCAGACCCGCTCGTCCTCGCGATCCGCGTTCCGGACCAGCGCGCGGTCCTTGCGCGCGATCCGCGCGACGGCCGGCGCCAGCAGCACCACGCCGGCGATCCCGAGCAGCACGACGGCGCGGGGGCTGTCGACGAGCGCCGACAGGTCGCCCTGGCTGATCGCCAGCGCCCGGCGGAGCTGCTGCTCCGCGAGCGGCCCGAGGATCACGCCGATGACGGCCGGCGCCACCGGCCACCCGAAGCGCCTCATCGCGAAGCCGACCAGTCCGACCACGTAGAGGATCACCAGGTCGACCGCGGAGCCGTTCACCGAGTAGACGCCCAGCGAGGCGAACAGCACGATGCCGGCGTAGAGGTGCGGCCGAGGGATGTGCAGCAGCCGCGCCCACAGGGGCGCGAGCGGCAGGTTGAGCACGAGCAGCATCGTGTTGCCGATGAACAGGCTCGCGATGAGCCCCCACACCAGCTCGGGCGAGGTCTCGAACAGAAGCGGTCCGGGCTGCAGGCCGTACTGCTGGAAGGCGGCCAGCAGGATCGCGGCGGTCGCCGACGTCGGCAGGCCGAGAGCGAGCAGCGGCACGAGAGTGCCTGCTGCTGAGGCGTTGTTGGCAGCCTCGGGCCCGGCGACGCCCTCGATGGCGCCGTGGCCGAACTCCTCGGGGTGCTTCGAGAGCCTCTTCTCCAGGCTGTACGACAGGAAGGTCGGGATCTCGGCGCCGCCGGCAGGCAGCGCCCCGAGGGGGAATCCCAGGACGGACCCGCGCAACCAGGGCTTCCACGACCGGCCCCAGTCCTTGCGCCCCATCCACGCCTTGCCCACCGGGATCACGTCCGCTGCCCCGTGGCGCATCCGGCTGGCGACCCACAGCGCCTCGCCGACGGCGAACAGGCCGACGGCGACGACCACGATGTCGATCCCGTCGAGCAGCTGCGGCACGCCGAGCGTGTAGCGGGCCTGACCGGTCTGGCTGTCGATGCCGACCAGGCCGACGGCCAGGCCGAGCGAGAGGGCGGACAGGCCACGGACGAACGAGCCGCCGAGCACCGCGGACACCGTCGTGAAGGCGACGAGGATCAGCGCGAAGTAGTCGGCCGGGCCGAAGGACAGCGCGAAGCCGACGATGGCCGGTGCCATCAGGACCAGCCCGATGGTCGCGAGCGTGCCGGCCACGAAGGAGCCGATCGCCGCGGTCGCGAGGGCCTGCGGCGCCCTTCCCCGGCGGGCCATCTGGTTCCCCTCCAGCGCCGTCATGATCGACGCGCTCTCGCCCGGGGTGTTGAGCAGGATCGCCGTGGTCGAGCCGCCGTACATCCCGCCGTAGTAGATGCCGGCGAACATGATGAACGCGCTGACGGGCTCGAGCGTGAACGTGATCGGCAGCAGCAGCGCCACCGTCATCGCGGGGCCGATGCCCGGCAGGACGCCGACGAAGGTGCCGAGGACGACGCCGAGCAGCGCCCACAGCAGGTTCTCCGGCGTCAGCGCCGTGGCGAACCCGTCGAGGAGGAGTCCGAGGCTGTCCACCTAGAGCACCCCCTGCAGCACGCCGGCGGGCAGGCCGACGCCGAGCCCGCGCGCGAAGACGACGAACACGAGCACGGCGAGCACGACGGCGATCGCCGCGTCCCGCGCCCACCGCCGGCTCCCGAGGGCGGCGGCGACGCCGAAGAAGAGCAGCGCCGCCGCCACCGGGAAACCGAGCGGCTCGAGCAGGAACGCGTGGCCGAGGAAGACCGCTGACAGCAGTGCCAGGGTCCGCCAGTCGGAGGAGCGGCTGACGTCGACGTCCTCCGCTGCCTCCATCTCCCCGCGCCCGCCCCGCAGCACGTCGACGGCCAGCCACAGGCTGACGACGACGAGCACCGCCCCGACGACCGTCGGGAAGAACCGCGGTCCGACGGCGTTCGCGTTGACCGGTACGGCGATCCGCTGGGTCTCGACCAGCAGGAAGCCGCCGAGGGCCAGCAGGAGCGCGGCCAGGCCGAGCTCGGCGCGACCCGACAGCGGGTGCGAGCGGGTGGGCGCGGGGGCGAGCACGGCGGCTACACCAGGCCCAGCTCGGCGAGGACGCCCGCGACGCGGGTCTTCTCCTCGGCGAGGTAGGAGGCGAACTCGTCGGCCGGCTGGTAGGCGTCGCTCCAGCCGTTCTTGGCGAGCTGGTCCTTCCATGCCTGGGACTCGTACATCTCCTGGACCGCGTCGGCGAGCGCCGCCTTGTCGGCCTCGCTGATGCCGGCAGGCGCGACGACCCCACGCCAGTTCTCCAGCTCGACGTCGAGACCGGCCTCCTGGGCGGTCGGGGCGTCGAAGCCGTCGACGCGCTCGGCGCCGGAGACGGCGAGCGCGCGCATCTTCCCGGAGGCCACCTGGTCGGCGAACTCGCTGACGCCGGAGATGCCGGCCGCCACCTTCCCGCCGAGGATCGCTGCGAGCGCCTCCCCGCCGCCGGAGAAGGCGATGTAGTTGACCTTCTCGGGGTCGATGCCCGCCGCCTGAGCGAGCAGCCCGGCGAGGATCTGGTCCGTGCCGCCGGCCGAGCCGCCGGCGATGGCGAGCTTGCCGGGGTCCTTCTTCCACGCCGCGACGAAGTCGGCCATCGTCCTGTAGGGACTGCTCGCCGGGACGACGAGCGCCTCCTGCTCGCTGGTCAGCCGCGCGATCGGCGTGACGTCGTCCAGGGTGGCCTGAGACTTGTTGGTCTCGATCGCGCCGACCATGACGAGGCCCATCGTCATGAGCGTGCTGCCCTCGCCCTTCATGCCGGCGAGCTTCGCGAGGCCGATCGTGCCGCCGGCACCGGCGACGTTGGACACCTCGGCGCTGCCGACCAGCTGCTCCTGCTCGAGGACGGCCTGCGCGGCGCGGGCGGTGGAGTCCCAGCCGCCGCCGGGTGCGGCCGGAGCGATGATCGCGAGACGGTCGAGGGACGTCGCGGTGTCCTCGCCGGACGACGAGGACGAGCCGCCGCAGGCGGCCGTGAGGGAGAGGGCAGCGAGCGCGGCGAGCGCTCCTGCGCGGGAAGCGGTTCGGGACTTCACAGCGGCTCCAGCGTGTCGGGGGTGCGTACGGAGCACCCGGGTGCCGGAAGACTGCGGAAACGCAGGGGCAACGTCACGGTTGCGGTCGCAGGTGACGTTCTGGTCGTAGTGGTCAGGCTCGACGTGACGGAGACCACCTACCGTTGGAGGACGACCGGAGGAGGTCCGACGTGCGCCCGCGCCTGTCGCTCGCGACGCAGATCCTGACGCTGCAGGTGCTCATCGTCCTGGTCGCCCTGGCGGTCACCGCCGCCGTCGAGCTGCAGAAGACGCGGACGCGGCTCACGGAGCAGGAGGGCGCGAAGGTGCTCGCCGTCGCGCGCGCCGTCGCCGCGCTGCCCGAGGTGCGAGCGGCCTTCGACGACGACGACCCGTCGGTGGTGCTCCAGCCGCTCGCCGAGTCGGTCCGCCGGGCGAGCGACCTGACCTTCGTCGTCCTCGCGGACCGGGACCAGGTCCGCCTGGCGCACCCGAACCCCTCGCTCGTCGGCGAGCGCCTGTCCACCGATGCTGCCGACGCGCTGACCGGACGCGAGGTGGTCACCACCGAGCGGGGCACGCTCGGCCGGAGCGTGCGCGCCAAGGTGCCGGTGCGCGACGCCGCTGGCGGGATCGTCGGAGTGGTCTCGGTCGGCAGCCTCGAGGAGCGCGTCGCGGAGCAGTGGCGCTCCTCGCTCCCCCCGCTGCTCCTCTCGTTGCTGCTCGCGCTCGCGGTCGGCGCGGCCGGCTCCTGGCTGCTCGCGCGGCGGCTGAAGCGGCAGACGTTCGGGCTGGAGCCGGAGGAGATCGCCCGCCTGCTCGAGCAGCGCGAGGCGACGCTGCACGGCATCCGCGAGGGACTGCTCGTGGTGGACGGCAGCGGCCGCCTCACCCTCGTCAACGACGAGGCGCGCACCCTGCTCGACCTCCCGGCGGACAGCACCGGGCGCTCCGTCGAGGAGCTCGACCTCCCCCCTCGGCTGCACGACGTGCTCACCGGCACGACGCAGGGCGAGGACGAGATCGTGCTGCGCGCCGGTCGTGTGCTCGTGCTCAACCGCAAGCAGCTGGCGGTCCGCGGACGCGGGATCGGGTCGGTCGTCACCCTGCGGGACCGCACCGAGCTCGAGGACCTGACCCGCGAGCTCGGCGGCGCCCGCAGCGTCACCGACGCGCTGCGCGCGCAGGCGCACGAGTTCTCGAACCGGATGCACACCGTCGCGGGGCTGCTGGAGCTCGGCGAGCACGAGCAGGCGCTGTCGTTCATCGAGCGCGTGACCGCGGTGCGCGAGGAGCTCACCGCCCGGCTGACCGAGCAGGTGCGCGAGCCCGCCGTCGCCGCCGTCCTGCTCGCGAAGACGGCGTACGCCGCCGAGCACGGCGTCGAGCTGCGCCTGTCGCCGGAGACAGCACTGCCGGCGGACACGGGCGCTGATCCCGACGCCCTCGTGACGGTCGTGGGCAACCTCGTCGACAACGCGGTCGAGGCGCTCGGCGGCGGGGGCGGCGAGGTCGAGGTCCGCCTCGTGACGTCCGTCGACGGAGTCCTGGTGGAGGTGCGCGACTCCGGGCCGGGCGTCGCGCCCGAGCTCGCGGACGAGGTCTTCCGGCACGGCTTCACGACGAAGATCGCGCAGGAAGCCGGCACCCGGGGGCTCGGCCTGGCGCTCACCCGGCAGGCCTGCGTGACCCGCGGCGGCTGGGTCGACGTGCGCAACGAGGACGGCGCGGTCTTCACGGCGTTCCTGCCGTTCCCGGGGGTGGCCGCCCGATGATCGGCGTGCTGGTCGTCGACGACGACTTCATGGTGGCGCGCATCCACCGCGGCTACGTCGACAGGCTGCCGGGGTTCCGCGTCCTCGGCGAGGCGCACACGGGAGCCGCTGCCCTGCAGTCGGTCCAGGCCCAGCGACCCGACCTGGTGCTGCTCGACATCTACCTGCCCGACCGCAGCGGGCTGGAGGTGCTGCGCGAGATCCGCGCGATGCCGGGAGTGGCGCCCGACGTCATCGTCATCACCGCGGCCCGGGACGTCCAGACGGTGCGTGCGGCGATGCACGGCGGCGTGGCCAACTACCTGGTCAAGCCGTTCACCTTCGCGACCTTCTCGGACCGGCTCGAGCGCTACGCCGAGGGACGCCGCAGCCTGGCCCGCGGTGGCGAGCTGCAGCAGTCCGACGTCGACCGCGCCTTCGAGCTCGTGCGGCGGTCGGGGCCGGCACCGCTGCCCAAGGGGCTGAGCACGACGACCTGCGCGCTGGTCGTCGAGGTGCTCCAGGCAGCCGACGGCGACCTCTCGGCGGTGGAGACCGCCGAGCGGGTCGGCATCTCACGGGTGAGCGCCCGCCGCTACCTCGAGCACCTGTCCACCACCGGCCAGGTCACGCAGCGACCGCGCTACGGCAGCGCCGGCCGCCCGGAGCACCGCTACGCCTGGGCCGGTCCCTGACCCAGCCGCCAGATCGCCTCGTGCTCGACCTCGATCACCGGCCGGCCCCCGGCGAGCACGAGCGCGTCGTAGCGCAGGTAGTCGTTGCCCTTGCGCTCGAACAGGTCCACGACGCGGCTGCGCACCTCGACGTCCTCGTCCACTCCGGCCAGCCCGAGCAGCCGGGCGTCGCTGGCGGTGTGGATCCACGGCCCGAGCTCGACGTTGCTCATCAGCGCGAGGTTGACCAGCCGCAGCAGCAGACCCGGGTGCACCCACCGGTCGTAGACCGGCAGCGGGTCGCCGATGCCGCGGACGTAGTCGGCGCACGCCGCCGGGTCGGCCGGCATCCGCACCGTGCCGAACGCACCGAGCGACGGCTCCGGGAGGAGGGCCGCGGGCAGCGGCGCGTCGTCGTACGACGAAGGCCTCCGCACCCCACCCGGTCGGGCCGCGGTACCGGACGCGCGCACGACACCGTCAGGGCCGGTGACCGAGACGCCGAGCAGCTCGTCGACGGAGACCGTCACGCGCTCGCCGTCGTAGACCGGCTTCCGGAACCGCAGCGACAGTCCGCCCGACGCCAGCCACTCCGACCCCCACTCCCGCACGAGCGGCGCGGTCGCGAGGGCGAGCACCTCGACCCCCGGCACGAGCGCGCCGGCGAAGCCGAAGGACTGCGCGACGTCGTCGGCGTGGATGCGGTTGTCGGCGTCGGGCGCGAGGTTGACGGCGACGACGTCGTACGGGGCGATCATCAGAGGACGGCGTCCTCCAGGCCGGTCAGCGAGTCCTCGAGGTGGATGAGCAGCCGCTGCAGGCTCGGCACGCTGCGCCGGCAGCCGACGATGCCGAACTGCACCTGCCCGGCGTACGACGTGAGCGTGATGTTCATGGCCTGACCGTCCAGCGGGATCGACAGCGGGTACATCCCCGTCAGCCGCGCGCCGTTCCAGTAGAGCGGCTCTGGCGGACCGGGGACGTTCGAGATGACCAGGTTGAACGGCGGCGGCGCGACCTTGTGCAGGTCGAGCACGGAGTTGAGCAGCAGCGGCGCCATGACGACCGCGGACAGCGCGGTGATCTGCATCTGGCTCAGGCCCGCGAGGGTCGCCTTGCCCTGGAGCATGGACGCGCGGATGGCGACCAGTCGGGCGCCGGGGTGCTCCAGGTCGGTGGCGAGGTTGCACAGGATCGTGCCGACGGCGTTCGTCGCCTCGGGGCTGTTCTCGTCCCGCAGCGACACCGGCGTCATGGCGATGAGCGGGCTGCCGGGCAGCGCGTCGTGCTCGAGCAGGTAGGCGCGCAGCGCTCCGGAGCACATGGCCAGCACGACGTCGTTGAGCGTCGCGTCGCCGGCCTTGGCGACCCGCTTGAGGCGGTCCATCGGCCAGGTCTCGGCGGCGAAGCGGCGGCTCCCGGTGATGCCGACGTTGAACATCGACCGCGGCGCCTGCATCGGCAGCGCGGTCGCCTGCGAGCGCAGGGCGTCGGTCGCGATGTGGGCCAGCGCCGGAACGAGGCCGACGGCGTCGCCGGTCAGCTGGAGCGCCGCCTTCGGCAGCGACAGCGGCGAGAACCCGCCACCGGCGGTGCGCTCGGGACGCGGACCGCGCCGCGGCTCCCACGGCACCGGGACGTCGCGGGCGTCAGGGTCGGTGGACAGGCTGCGCTGCAGGAGCTTGAGCGCGGACACGCCGTCCATGAGCGCGTGGTGCATCTTCGTGTAGACGGCGAAGCGGTCGCCCTCGAGGCCCTCGATGAGGTGGGCCTCCCAGAGCGGTCGCTTGCGGTCGAGCAGTGTGCCGTGCAGCCGCGAGGTCAGCGCGAGCAGCTCGCGGACGCGACCGGGCGCCGGCAGCGCCGAGTGACGCACGTGGTGCTCGAGGTCGATCTGCTCGTCCTCGCGCCAGGCCCACTGGCCGAGGGTGAGCGGGCTGCGGTACGGCCGCTTGCGGAACAGCGGCGCGACGTCGGTGATCTGCACGACCGACCGGTAGAGCTCGCCGAGGTAGTCCGGACCGGCGCCCTCGGGCAGGTCGAAGAGCTGCAGCCCGCCGACGTGCATCGGCTGCTCCCGGGACTCCGGGATCATGAACATCGAGTCGGTGACGGGCATCAGACCCACGGCGGTGCCTCCCTCAGCTGCGTCTGCGCGGCGGCCGCCGGACCGGAGGTCGAGCGGGCCACCAGGGAGGGAGCCTGCCCACGCAGCGCCATCATGACCCGCAACCACCGCTGCGCGTACACGTGGGCCGACCTCCGCTCCAGCCCGGCGACCAGCCGGGTCACGGCCGGGACCAGCGGGTAGGTGCGGCCGAACGGCCCGGGCATGCCGGCGCGCAGCGCCCTCAGCACCGGATCGGCGTCGGCTGCGGCGACCATCGCGGTGTCGGTGAAGGCCAGGTAGGCCACACCGACGGTGACGCCGCGGTGCGCCACCTCCGGACGCAGCGCGTGCGCGAACGCCTCGACGCCGGCCTTGCTCGCGGCGTACGCGCTCATCAGCGGGGCGTGCACCATCGCCGCCAGCGAGGCGATCTGCAGCACGTGCCCGCGGCTCTCCACCAGCGTGGGCAGGAACGCGCGCACCGTCCGCACGCTGCCGAGCAGGTTGACCTCGATGACGCGGTCGTACGACGCGGCCGCCATGTCGAGGAGCGCCCCCGCGTCGCCGATCCCGGCGTTGGCCACCACGGCGTCGACGCGCCCGAAGCGCTCGACCACCTCGGCGGCGACCCGCACCAGCGCGGCCTCGTCCGTGACGTCGACGGCCCACGCCGCCGAGCCCGGCAGCGACGCCTGCAGCTCCGCGACCGGGTCCGACGGCAGCGCCAGCAGCGCGATCCGCGCCCCGCGCGCCGTCAGCTGGCGGGACAGCTCGGCGCCGAGACCGCCTGCGGCACCGGTGATCACGACCACGGCGCCGTCGAGCTCCAGCCGGCGGCTCATGCCGGCACCGTGACGGACTGGCGCGCCGCGGGCTGCACGTCGTACTCGCTGAGGTCGAAGCGGGACAGGCGGCGCCGGAAGGGCAGCGTGAACGTCGGCCACAGCGTGGTGTTCCGGCCCGCGGCGTCGAGGTACCACGACGAGCAGCCCCCGGAGTTCCAGACGGTGCCCTGCAGGTCCGCCTGCAGCTTGTCGTTCCACGCGTCCTGCAGCTCGCGCCGCGGCTCGACCGCGGCGATGCCGGCGGCGTCCATCTGCGCGAGACCGTCCATCAGGTAGGCGATCTGGGACTCGATCATGTAGACGATCGAGTTGTGGCCGAGGCCGGTGTTCGGGCCCACCAGGAAGAACAGGTTGGGGAAGCCGGCGACCGTGGTGCCGAGGTAGGCGCTCATGCCCTGCTGCGCCCAGACGTCGGCGAGGGTCCGGCCGTCCTTCCCGACGACCCGCTCGGCGACGGGCGGGTCGGTCACGCGGAAGCCGGTCCCGAAGATGATCGTGTCGACCTCGTGCTCGACGCCCTCGGTGTCGACGACGCTGCGCTCGCGCACCTCGGCGATGCCCGCCGTGACGACGTCGACGTTGGGCTGGGAGAGCGCCGGGTAGTAGTCGTTGCTGAGCAGCACGCGCTTGCAGCCGAGCCGGTAGTGCGGCGTCAGCCTGGCTCGCAGAGCGGGGTCGGGCACCTGCTTCTCCAGCAGCTTCAGCGCCATCCGCTCGGCGAGCCGCATCACGGACGGCTGCAGGGCGAAGCCCACCAGCCAGCTCTCGCGGCCGGCGTAGATGCCGGCGCGGCTGAGCTTCTGGGCGAGCGGGACGGTCCGGTAGATCCGGCGCTCCAGCGGGCCGATCGCCCGGTCACGTCGGGGCATGACCCACGGCGCGGTGCGCTGGAAGAGCGTCAGCCGGCCGGCCCGCTGCTGCACGTGCGGGACGAACTGGATGGCCGAGGCGCCGGTGCCGACGACGGCGACGCGCTCCCCGGTCAGGTCGTGCTCGTGGTCCCAGGTGGCCGAGTGGAACGTCGTACCGGTGAAGCGGTCGAGCCCGGGCAGCGACGGGACGCTCGGGTCGGACAGGCCGCCGGTGCCCAGCACGAGCACGTCCGCGACGACCGTCCCGCGACTGGTCTCCACGGTCCACGTGCTGGTGCTGCCGTCCCAGCGGGCGGCGAGCAGCTCGGTCCGGAAGTGAACGTGCGGCAGCACCCCCCGCTCGCGGGCGACGCGCTGCAGGTAGGCCTCGATCTCGGGCTGGGCGGAGAAGGCCCGCGTCCAGTCCGGGTTGGGAGCGAAGGAGAAGGAGTACATGTGGCTGGGCACGTCGCAGGCACATCCCGGGTAGGAGTTGTCGCGCCAGGTGCCGCCGACGTCGTCGCCGCGCTCGATGACGGCGAAGTCGGTGCGTCCGCTCGTCCGCAGTCGTACCGCCGTGCCGAGCCCGGCGAAGCCGGTGCCCACGACGAGCACACCGGTGCGCGCGGGAAGGGGTGGCTGCTGCATGTCGTCCTCCTCTTTGCTACACAACTGTAGCAACACAGGTGTAGCATTCACGCCGTGCCGAGCGCAACCCCCGCGAAGAAGCCGTACGCGCCGCGGCTGCCCGCGGCCGAGCGTCGCGAGCAGCTGCTCGACGCGGCGCAGCGCATCGCGCTGGACCGCGGCTTCCTCGCCGTCTCGGTCGACGGCGTGGCCAAGGCCTGCGGCGTGACCCGGCCGGTCGTCTACGGCGTCTTCGAGGACCGGACCGCGATGCTGGCGGCGCTGTTCGCTCGCGGCGAGGAGCGGGCGCTGGCCGGCCTCGCGCAGGTCTTCCCGGCGGTCCCCGGCCCCGGCGAGGACGTCGATCCCGACGAGCTGCTGCTGCAGGGCATCACGGCCTACCTGGAGACGGTCGCGGCCGACCCCGACACCTGGCGGATCATCCTGGTGCCGCCCGAGGGCGCGCCGCCGGAGCTCGAGCAGCGGGTGAACGCCCAGCGCCGGGTCATGCTGCGCACGCTGCGCGGGCTGCTCGACTGGGGACTCCCCCGTCGAGGCGGCCCGCCGGTCGATCCGGACCTGTTCGCACGGGCCGTCTTCACCCTCGCGGAGGGCGCCGCCCGGCTGCTGCTGGTGGACCCGGATCGCTGGAGCGTCGAGCAGTTCACCGACTTCACCCGGACCGCCCTGGCCGCCCTGCGATCCGGCAGCGGGCCGGCCGGCTGAGCGCCAGGGACATCTGCGACACCGCGCGCAACTCGTGCGATCCTTGTCACCTTTCCGAGGAGGGTGAATGGCACCGCCGCTGGTCACCGGGCGACGACGCGTGCAGCAGCAGCTCGCCGGACTGCTCTTCCTCGCGGTGCTGGCGGGCGTCGTGGGCCTGTCGACCGCGCTCTACCAGAAGGCGTTCACGCCGGTCGTGACCGTGGTGCTCGAGACGAGCAGCATCGGCAACCAGCTCAGCACCGGCGGCGACGTCAAGGCGCGCGGCCTGCTCGTCGGTGACATCCGCAAGGTCAGCACCGACGGCTCGGTGGCGCGACTGGAGCTGGCTCTCAAGCCCGAGGCGGCGGCGCAGATCCCCAAGGACACCCGCGCGCAGCTGCTGCCCAAGACCCTCTTCGGCGAGAAGTTCGTGGCCCTCGAGTTCGACGACGACTCCTCCGCCGGACCGCTGGAGGAGGGTGACGTGATCACCCAGGACCGCAGCACCGTCGCCCGCGAGACCGAGCAGGCGCTCAACGACCTGCTGCCGCTGCTGCGCACGCTCAGGCCGGCCGAGCTGAGCACGACGCTCAACGCGCTGTCGACCGCGCTGCGCGGCCGGGGCGAGCAGCTCGGCCAGAACCTCGAGCTGGTCGACGCCTACCTCAAGGAGCTCAACCCCGAGATCGCCGCGCTGGGGGAGAACTTCCGCGGCGTCGCCGACCTCGCCGACAACCTCGAGGCATCGCGACCCGACGTCATCGCAGTGCTCGACAACCTCTCCGCGATCAACCGGAGCCTGGTGGACCAGGAGGCCGAGCTCAGCACCTTCCTGGTCTCCACCACCGGCTTCGCCGAGGAGATGGGGCGCTTCCTCGAGGAGAACGACGACCGGCTGATCCGGCTCGCCGCCGACAGCCTGCCGTCGCTGCGGCTCTACGAGAAGTACGCCCCGGGCTACCCCTGCCTGCTCAAGGGCCTGGACTCCCAGCTCGAGCTCGGCAACCAGACCCTCGGCGGCGGGCAGCCGGGACTGCACATCACCCTGGAGTTCACCAAGGACCAGCGCGGCTACGAGCCGGGAGACGAACCGGAGTACGGCGAGGACAAGGGCCCGACCTGCCGCGGCCTCCCGCCGAACCCGCCGGAGGTCCCCATGCCGGTGGACCAGGAGGTCAAGGACGGCTACTGCGACGAGGAGGAGCAGGCGCCGGGCATCCAGAACGGCTGCCACGAGCCCGCTCCCCCGGGTGCCGGCCCCTCGGCGTCCGACGACCCGGCCCGCGCCCTCGCGCAGCGCGAGCGGGACCGCGCGGCCGTCAGCGCCGTGATCGGACCGATCATGGGGCTCGCCCCGCCGGACGTGCCGGACCTCGCGGTGCTGCTGTTCGGTCCGCTGGCGCGCGGCACCGAGGTCGGGCTCGCGACCGACTAGGCCCCCGGCGCCGTCACCGTCGCCAGCAGCTGGTCGACCACCACCTGGTCGCCCACGCGCACCGACAGCTCGCCCACCTCGCCGTCGAACGGCGCAGCCAGCGCGTGCTCCATCTTCATCGCCTCCACCACCAGCAGCACGTCGCCCTTGGTCACGGCGTCGCCGGCAGCGACCCGCACCGCGATCACCGCGCCGGGCATGGGGCTCCGGACGTCGCCGTCGTGCGCACCCGCTCCGGCACCCAGCCGCTCGGGCGGCAGCTCGGTGACGGGGGAGGTCGCGCCGTCGACGTGCACCCAGGTGGTGGCCCCGTGCGCCGCGACGAGGGCTGTGGTCGTACGGCCGTCGATCGTCAGCAGCAGGCCGTCCGGCAGCGGCTCGGCGGACGCCGCGACCGGCTCGGCGTCGCCGACCTGCACGGTGGCGGCCGCGGGACTGCCGGTGACGACGACGCGCTGCGGACCGTCGGGGCCGGCGATCCGCCAGACCGACCGGGCGGTGCCGGACAGCCGCCAGCCCTCGGCCGACTCCCACGGGTCGACGTCGTGCCGGTGCCGGCGGATCAGCCCGTCGAGCACGGCGGCGGCGATCGCCTCGACGGGGACCTCGCTGGTGACCAGGCCCTCGAGCTCGCGCTCGATGAAGCCGGTGTCGAGCCGGCCTGCCCGCACCTCCGGGTGGGCGAGAAGGGCGCGCAGGAAGGCGGTGTTGGTGCCCACACCGAGCACGACGTTCGCGGCCAGCGCCCGGTCGAGCTTGGCCAGCGCCGTGTCGCGGTCCGGTCCCCAGGCGATGACCTTGGAGAGCATCGGGTCGTACGTCGTGCCTACCTGCACCCCCTCGACCAGCGAGCTGTCGATCCGCACGCCTTCCTCCGCCGGCTCGCGCACGAGCAGCGCGGGCCCGCCGGTGGGCAGGAAGCCGCGGGCCGGGTCCTCGGCGTAGACGCGGACCTCGACGGCGTGCCCCGTCATGCGCACGTCGTCCTGGGTGAAGGCCAGCGGCTCGCCGGCGGCGACGCGGAGCTGCTGCTCGACCAGGTCGAGGCCGGTGACGAGCTCGGTCACCGGGTGCTCGACCTGCAGCCGGGTGTTCATCTCCATGAAGAAGAACTCGTCCGGCCGGTCGGCGGAGACGATGAACTCCACGGTGCCGGCACCGGTGTAGCCGACGGACCGGGCGGTGTCGACGGCCGCGCCGCCGATGCGCGCGCGGGTCGCTTCGTCCAGCAGCACCGACGGCGCCTCCTCGACGACCTTCTGGTGCCGGCGCTGCAGGCTGCACTCGCGCTCGCCGAGGTGCACGACCGCGCCGTGCGTGTCGGCGAGCACCTGCACCTCGATGTGCCGAGGGGTCAGCACGAACCGCTCGAGGAACAGCGTGTCGTCACCGAACGACGACGCCGCCTCGCGCCGAGCGGACGCGAGAGCCTCGGCCAGCGCGGCCTTCTCGTGCACGAGACGCATGCCCTTGCCGCCGCCGCCCGCGGACGGCTTGACCAGCACGGGGAAGCCGACCTCGTCCGCGGCGGCGAGCAGGTCCGCGTCGGTCATCCCCGGCTCGGTGCGGCCCGGGACCACGGGAACGCCTGCAGCGCTGACGGTCTGCTTGGCCCGGATCTTGTCGCCCATCACGTCGACGGCGCTGGCGGGCGGGCCGACGAAGACCAGCCCGGCGTCGGCGCAGGCCGTCGCGAAGGCGGTGTTCTCGTCGAGGAAGCCGTAGCCCGGGTGCACGGCCTGCGCGCCGGTCCGCGCCGCGGCCTCGAGCAGCCGCTCGATCGACAGGTAGGACGCGCGGGCGTTCGCCGGGCCGAGCCGCACCGCGACGTCGGCCTCGCGGACGTGCCGCGCGCCGGCGTCCGCGTCGGAGTAGACGGCGACCGAGCGGATGCCCATCCGGCGCAGGGTGCGCGTGATGCGGACGGCGATCTCGCCGCGGTTGGCGATGAGGACGGTGTCGAACATGCTCACATCCGGAAGACGCCGTAGGAGACGTCGGCGAGCGGTGCGTTGGCGCACGCCGACAGGGCAAGGCCGATGGCCGTACGGGTGTCGAGCGGGTCGATGACCCCGTCGTCCCACAAGCGGGCGCTGGAGTAGTAGGGGTTGCCCTGCTCCTCGTACTGATCACGGATCGGCGCCTTGAACGCCTCCTCGTCCTCCGCGCTCCAGCTGTCGCCGAGCTGGTCGCGGCGAACCGTCGCGAGGACCGACGCCGCCTGCTCGCCGCCCATGACGGAGATCCGCGCGTTGGGCCACATCCACAGGAAGCGCGGGGAGTACGCACGACCGCACATCGAGTAGTTGCCCGCCCCGAAGGACCCGCCGATCACGACGGTCAGCTTCGGGACGCGGGCGCACGCGACGGCGGTGACCATCTTCGCGCCGTGCTTGGCGATGCCGCCCGCTTCGTACTCCCGGCCGACCATGAAGCCGGTGATGTTCTGCAGGAACAGCAGGGGGATCGAGCGCTTGTCGCACAGCTCGATGAAGTGCGCGCCCTTCATCGCCGACTCGGCGAACAGCACGCCGTTGTTCGCGACGATCCCCACCGGGTGCCCGTGCACGTGCGCGAAGCCGGTGACCAGGGTGCTGCCGTACTCCGCCTTGAACTCCGCGAAGCGGCTGCCGTCGACCAGGCGCGCGATGACCTCACGGACGTCGTACGGCGTGCGCGGGTCGGCGGGGACGACGCCGTAGAGCTCGGCCGGGTCGACGGCGGGCTCCTCGGGCTCCACCCGCTCCCACGGCGACGGCGTCCGCGGGCCGAGCGTCGCGACGATCCGCCGCACGATGCGCAGCGCGTGCGGGTCGTCGTCGGCGAGGTGGTCGGTGACGCCGGAGGTGCGGCTGTGCAGCAGGCCACCGCCGAGGTCCTCGGCGGTGACGACCTCTCCGGTCGCGGCCTTCACCAGCGGCGGCCCGCCGAGGAAGATGGTGCCCTGGTTCTTGACGATGACGGCCTCGTCGGCCATCGCCGGGACGTAGGCGCCACCGGCGGTGCAGCTGCCGAGGACCGCTGCGATCTGGGCGATGCCCATCGCGCTCATGGTCGCCTGGTTGTAGAAGATCCGGCCGAAGTGCTCGCGGTCCGGGAAGACCTCGTCCTGCCGCGGGAGGAAGGCGCCGCCGCTGTCGACGAGGTAGACGCAGGGCAGCCGGTTGTGCAGCGCCACCTCCTGCGCGCGCAGGTGCTTCTTGACCGTCATCGGGTAGTAGGTGCCGCCCTTGACCGTGGCGTCGTTCGCGACGATGACGCACTCGCGGCCGGACACCCGGCCGATGCCGGTGATGACGCCCGCGCCCGGGGCCTCGTCGTCGTACATCCCGTTGGCGGCCAGCGCGGACAGCTCGAGGAACGGGCTGCCCGGGTCGAGCAGGGCGTCGACCCGGTCGCGGGGCAGCAGCTTGCCGCGCGACACGTGCCGCTCGCGGGACTTCGCGGGTCCGCCCAGCCGCACCGCGTCCAGCCGCTCACGCAGGTCCGCGGCGAGCCCGCGGTTGACCTCGGCGTTGCGCGCGAACGCCTCGCTGCCCGGGTCGGCGGTGCTTCGGAGCCTGGCCTCGTCCATGCGGCGCAGGTTAGAGTCCGCTAACCACTTCTGTCCAGGAGGGAGCCCGGTGCCCACCGTCGCCCCGCGCACCCGTGACGTGATGCTGCGCCAGGCGGCGCGGCTGTTCGCCGAGCGGGGCTTCCGCGGCACCTCCGTCGAGGACATCGGATCCGCCTGCGGTGTCAGCGGTCCCGCCGTCTACAAGCACTTCGCGAACAAGGACGAGATCCTGGCGCGGCTGCTCGTCGACATCTCCGAGCAGCTGCTCGAGGGCGGCCGGCAGGTCGTCACCGCCGAGCCCGATCCTGCGGTCGCGCTGCTGCTGCTGGTGGAGTTCCACACCGACTTCGCGCTGGCCGAGCCCGACACCATCCGGGTCCAGGACCGCGACCTGTCGTCGCTGAACGAGCGCGACCAGGGGCGGGTGCGCCGGCTGCAGCGGTCCTACGTCGAGCTGTGGACCTCGGTGCTGCAGCAGCTGGAGCCGGCCCTCGCCGAGGAGACCGCGCGGCTGCGGGTGCACGCGGTCTTCGGGCTGCTCAACTCCACGCCGCACAGCGCGCGCGGCCGCGACGAGGCGCGCCGGCAGCTCACGGGGATGGCGCTGCGGGCGCTCACGGGGTAGGCGCGGGCGAGGGGTCCTGGCCGTACGACGACGGCGAACGGCGCTCGACGGTCACCGAGCGCTCGCCGAGCCCGCCGATCGTGATGTCGTCGACGGCGAGGAGCGCGCCCTCGCGGTCGAAGTGCAGCACCGACAGCTGCAGCGGCAGCGCCTTCTCCTCGTCGAGGGTCCGCAGGCCGGCGCCGCCGGACGAGCCCTGCGTCAGCTCCAGGGTGCCCTCGGCCACCCGGCTGCGCCGCTCGTGCACGTGCCCGTCGAGCACCAGCGGCACGGCCCCCATCAGCGGTCCGGCCATCGTCGGCTCGTGCACCAGGGCGACGTCGACCCGCTCGGCCTCCGCCTCGATCGCCGCCCGCAGCTCCTCCCCCGCGGCGCGCAGCGTCGCGGCGTTGCGGTCGTTCTCGGTCTTCACCCGCTTGTTGGGCGTGTAGAGCGGGTCGCCGATGCCGGCGAAGCGCACCCCCGCGACCGTGACCACCTCACCGTCGTCGAGCACCTGCACGCCGGGCTGGCGGGCCATGAACGCCTGCGTGCCGAGCGAGTCGTGGTTGCCGCGCACCCACAGGTAGGGCACGTCGAAGGTCCCGACCTGCTCGATCAGCGAGGTCTCGGCCGCCGTGCCCAGGTCGGTCAGGTCACCGGTGTCGACGATCGCCTCGACCTCGAACTGCTCGACCAGCCGCCGCATCACGGTGAAGGCCGCCGGGTTGAGGTGGATGTCGGAGACCCACAGCACCTGGGTGCTCTCCCCGTCCGGCGAGGCGGGCAGGGTGGCCAGGCTGCCGTAGACCCGGGCGACGTTGGAGGTCAGCTGCGCGACGCGCTGGCTGTAGGCGTCGAAGTCCTGCACCCGGCCGACCAGGGCCGGCGCCTGGACGAGCAGCCCGTCGAAGCGCGGCTCGGTCAGGGCTTCCGTGCGCAGGGTCGCGCCGGCGACCCCCGCCGAGACCAGCAGCGCCGCCGTGACGACGGCCGTCCCGCCGAGCACCGCCCGCCGACGACGGAAGACGACGCCGCAGGCCAGCCCCGACGCGAGCAGCGCGACGAGGGCTGCGCGGGCGGCTGCCTCCGCGACCGCGTCCTGCGAGTCGGCGGTGACCTGCGCGGTGACGGTGCGGCCGGGGTTGTCGGCGGTGAGCAGGCTGCGGGCACGGCCGGGCGCGATGCCCGTCACCGCCGCCTGGACGCGCAGCGGCCCGGCGTGCGTCGGCAGCTCCAGCCGGCCCAGCGGCGGGACGGCCACGGTGATCCCGCCGCCCCAGGCCGGGACGACGGCGAGCCGGGTCTGCAGCGGGCCGATCGTGTGCGCCGTCGCTCCCCACGCCGACATCGCCGCGCCCGCGGCGACGAGCGCGACGGCCGCCACCAGGAGCCGGCGGCCGATCGTCGGGAGCGTCGGCACGCCCTAGCTCCGCCGTCGTCGGGCCGGGGCGCGACCGGGCGGCTGGTGCGGGGCCTGCAGGTCGGGCACCCGCTCGAGCGGCCGACGGACCGGCTCGCCCGGCGCCACCACGACCTCCTCGCCGCGGTGCCGGATCGTCATCGGGCTGTCCCCCTTGACCAGCGCGTAGACGACCTCTGACGGGTGGATCTCGACCGAGAGCACCCGGTCGCCGCGCACCAGCCGGAACGCCAGCCGGTCGAGCCCCTCCGGCAGCGACGGGGCGAACGCCAGCTCCCCCGCGTGGTCGCGCATTCCCCCGAAGCCCGCGACCAGCGCGGTCCACGCGCCGGCCAGCGAGGCCATGTGCAGGCCGCCCGCGGTGTTGTGGTGCAGGTCGTGCAGGTCCATCAGCGCCGCCTCCGCGGCGTAGTCGTAGGCGAGCCCGAGGTAGCCGACCTCCGCCGCGAGCACCGCCTGCGTCGCCGACGACAGCGAGGAGTCGCGGACCGTCAGCGGCTCGTAGTAGTCGACGTTGCGACGCTTCTGCTCCGGGGTGAAGGCGTCGCTGCAGAGCTGCATCGCGAGGACCAGGTCGGCCTGCTTGACGACCTGGTGCCGGTAGAGCTGGAAGTACGGGTGGTGCAGCATCAGCGGGTACTCCTCCGCCGGCGTGTGCGGGAAGTCCCAGAAGGCGTGCTCGGTGAACGACTCCGACTGCGGGTGGACCCGCAGCTTGTCGTCGTACGGCACGCACATCGCGGCCGCGGCGTCCCGCCAGGCGGCGGCCTCCTCCGCCCCGACCTCGAGCAGCGCGGCGAGGTCCGGGTGGCGCACCGCCACCTCGGCGGCGGCCCGCAGGTTGCGGGCGGCCATCAGGTTGGTGAAGACGTTGTTGTCGGCGATGGCGCTGTACTCGTCCGGTCCGGTGACCCCGTCGATCCGGAACGCCCCGCTCATCGTGCGGTGGCCGAGCGACAGCCACAGCCGGGCGGTCTGGACCAGCAGGTCGACGCCGATCTCGCGCTCCAGCTCGACGTTCCCGGTCGCGGCGACGTGCCGCACGAGCGCGTCGGCGATGTCGGCGTTGATGTGGAAGGCGGCGGTGCCGGCCGGCCAGTAGCCCGAGCACTCATCGCCGTTGATGGTGCGCCACGGGAACGCCGCGCCCCGCAGGCCCAGCTGCTCGGCGCGGTCCATGGCCAGCGGCAGCGTCGCGTGCCGCCAGCGCAGCACGTCGGCAGCAGCCGACGGAGTGGTGTGGGTCAGCACCGGCAGCACGAAGGTCTCGGTGTCCCAGAAGGAGTGTCCGTCGTAGCCCGGTCCGGTCAGGCCCTTGGCCGCGATCGGCCGGCGCTCGGCCCGGGCACCCGCCTGCAGCACGTGGAAGAGCCCGAAGCGGACGGCCTGCTGCAGCTCAGGGTCGCCGTCCACCTCGACGTCGGCGCGCTCCCAGAAGTCGTCGAGGTACTCCCGCTGCTCCGCGACGAGCTCCTCCCACCCGGCGGCCATCGCCGCGGTGAGCGCCGCGGCGACCTGGTCGCGGACCGCCGGGAGAGAGCGACGCCGGGACCAGCCGTAGGCCACCAGCTTCACGACCGTCAGCCGCTGGCCCGGTTCGAGCCGGCAGGTGATGCTCGTGCGCGCCCAGTCGGCCACGGCGTCGGCGCGCAGGTCGACGGTCACGCCGTCCGGCACCGCCACGACGTGGTCCATCGCCGCACCGATCCGGATCCCGCTGTGCCTCGTGCGGTGCACCAGGTGCCCGGTGGTGCCCTCCGCGGAGAACTCCTCCGACTCCAGCGGGTGGCTGAGGGCGGCCGCGGCGCGGGGGTCGCCCTTCGCGAGCTGCACGAGCTCCTCGTCCGCGACGAGCTCGGACTGCACCACGACGCGCGCCGGGCCGCCGACCGGCTCGACCTCGTAGCAGAGCGCCACCACGCTGCGCTGCGTCAGCGAGACCAGCCGGCGGGACCGGATCTGCACCTCCTGGCCGGCCGGGGAGACCCACTCCACCTGGCGGTCCAGCAGACCGGCGCGGAAGTCGAGGGACCGCTCGTGCCGGCGCAGCTCGCCGTACCTCACGTCGAACGGCTCGTCGTCGACGAGCAGGCGCATCAGCTTGCCGTTCGTGACGTTGATGATCGACTGGCCGGACTCCGGGTAGCCGTAGCCGCTCTCGGCGTACGGGAGCGGGCGCAGCTCGTAGACGGAGTTGAGGTAGCTGCCCGGCAGCACGTGCGGGTCGCCCTCGTCGAGGTTCCCGCGCAGCCCGACGTGGCCGTTCGAGACGGTGAACAGCGACTCGGTGCGGGCCAGCCGTTCGAGGTCCAGCACCGGTTCCCGCAGGCACCACGGCTCGATCGGGAAGTGCTCGGTGCTCATGGCTCCTCCAGCAGCTCGTCCAGCTCGCGCACGACCCGGTGCGCGCCCGCGGCCCGCAGCGCGTCGGCCTGACCCGCGCGGTCGACACCGACGACGTACGCGAAACCGCCTGCCACACCCGACTCCACGCCGGCGAGCGCGTCCTCGAAGACGGCGGCGTCAGCTGGACCGCCGCCGAGGTCCGCCGCAGCCGCGAGGAAGGTGTCCGGGGCCGGCTTCCCGCGCAGCCCCCGCTCCCGGGCGACCAGCGCGTCCATCCGCAGGTCGAGCAGGGGCGCGAGCCCGGTGACCTCGAGGACCTGGCGGGTGTTGGCGCTGGAGGACACCACTGCGGTGCGCAGGCCGGCGGCGCGGACCGCCTCCAGGTAGCGCACCGACGGCGCGAAGACCTCGACGCCGTCGCGCTCGATGAGGGCGAGCAGCAGCGCGTTCTTGCGGTTCCCCACGCCGTGCACGGTGGCCGCCTCGGGACCGTCGTCGCGGTCGCCCTCGGGGAGCTCGATCCCGCGCGAGGCGAGGAAGGAACGCACGCCGTCGTACCTCGGCTTGCCGTCGACGTAGCGGGGGTAGTCGGTGGCGGTGTCGAAGGGCCTGAACCCGCCCCCGTCCCGCTCGCGCAGGAAGCCGTCGAAGGCCTCCTTCCACGCAGCCGTGTGCACGGCGGCGGTGTCCGTCAGGACGCCGTCGAGGTCGAACAGGCACAGCCGGACCTCCGGGGGAAGGCCGAGGCTCGTGGTCGCCGGCACGTCGCTCCTCCGCATCGGGGCCGCCCCGCGGGGCAGGATGCCCGCGTGACCTCATCTGACCACTCCGAGGACCCTGCTCGCACCGAGGCCGACTCCGTCGCGCCGGTCGTCGAGCGCGACCGCGAGCTCGCGCCGCACGCCCTGCGCCGCGAGGCCGTCGTCGACCGGGCCTTCGCCCGGCTGGCGACCCTCAGCCTCCGCTTCCTGCTGGTGGTCGCCGCCCTGGTGGTCCTCGGCTACCTCGTGGGCGTGCTGTGGGTGGTGCTGCTGCCCATCGTGCTGGCGCTGCTGCTCGCGACCGTGCTGTGGCCGTCGGTCCGCTTCCTGCGCGGTCGCGGCGTCCCCGCCGCGCTGGCCGCTCTCGGCGTGCTGCTGCTGGCGCTGGCCCTGCTGGGAGGGCTGCTGGGCGGGCTCGCGCCGCAGGTGACCGGTCAGGCGCAGGAGCTCGCCGACCAGGTGACCGCCGGACTGGACGAGCTGCAGAAGGGCCTGGTCGGACCGCCGTTCAACCTCGGCGAGGACCAGGTCGGCCGCACCGTCGACAACGTCATCAGCGAGCTGCAGGCCAACGCGCAGAACATCGCCACCCGGGTGCTGAGCGGCGCGGTGGCCGCCGGGTCGCTGCTGCTCACCGGGATCCTCGCGCTGGTGCTGTGCTTCTTCTACCTGAAGGACGGGCCGAGGTTCCTGCCCTGGGTGAGCGGCCTCGTCGGCCCGCGCGCGGCCCCGCACGTCAGCGCGATCGCGCAGCGGTCGTGGGTGACGCTCTCGGGGTTCATCCGGGCCCAGGCGGCCGTCGGCCTGGTGGACGCGGTCTTCATCGGCATCGGCCTGGCGGTGCTCGGCGTCCCGCTCGCGCTGCCGCTGTCGGTGCTGGTGTTCTTCGGCGCGTTCATCCCGATCATCGGAGCGGTCGTCACCGGCGCCCTCGCCGCGCTGGTCGCCCTGGTCACCAACGGCCCGGTCACGGCGCTCATCGTCATCGCGCTCGTGCTCGTGGTGCAGCAGCTCGAGGGCAACGTGCTGCAGCCGATCCTGGTCGGCCGCACCCTCGACCTGCACCCGGCGCTGGTCATCCTCGCGGTGACCGCCGGCGGCACCCTCGCCGGCATCGTCGGCGCGTTCCTCGCGGTGCCGGTCGTCGCGGTCGCGGCGGTGGCGGTCCGCTACGCGAGGCAGCAGCTCGCGGAGCTCGAACCCGCGCCGCCGGCGACCGACTAGGAGCGCAAGGTCGGCGAGCAGGCCCGCTGGCCCTGCAGCGGACTGGGGTTGCCGCCCGAGACCGCCTTGACAGCAGCCGGATCCGCGGAGACGCGGCGCGCCACAGCGGTCCAGGTCTCGCCGCCGCTCGCGTTCGTGCAGACGGCCCGGTCGACCGATCGCGGGGCCGGCGTACCGACCGCCAGGACCGACGCGACGCGGCGCGACACGGTCTCCACCAGGCGCATGCCCTGGACCTGCGAGCTGCCGCCGTCGGTCAGCACCGTGACGGCGTAGCCGCCGTACGTCCCCTGCCGCACGAAGCCGGTCGACCCGACCCGCCAGCCGTAGCCGCGCATCGGGTAGAAGCCGTTCTTCAGCGCCACCGCCCAGCCCGACGGCACCCCGGCGCTGATGCCCCAGCGCTGGGTCGGGTGCACCGTCGACATGTAGCGCCAGGCCTCGGCCCGGCCGGCGGCGTGCAGCGCCCCGCCGCCGTGCAGCATCCGGAGCGAGATCCGCGTGCGGTCGGCCGCCGTCGTCCACGTCGCGCCG
>JAKFFB010000040.1:0-7250 GCA_036675425.1 Actinomycetales bacterium
CCGACCATCTCCCACTCCTGGATGATGTCGGGACCGTTGCCGACGATCTGCGTGACGGCTGAGGGGTTCGCCCGGAACTCCTCCAGGAACGCCTCCCGCGCCTCCGGGGTCGACCAGACGTAGACGCCGGCGAAGAAGCCGCCGGGCGCCAGCTGCCAGGTCTTCTGCACCAGCCCCGGCATCCCGGTGAAGCGGTCCAGCGAGGTGTCGCGCACGTAGTCGCGGAGCTTCTGCTCGGTTCCGGCGGGCGTGCCCATCAGCGACCAGCGAATGGTGAGGCCGTACATCAGGCGCTCCTCCTCGATCGGCGTGCGGTGCTGAGCTCGCTGAGCCAGGCCGTCAGCAGGCGCACGCCGTAGCCGGTGCCGCCCTTGGTCTTCTCGTCCTCGTCGCCGCCGGCCATGGCAGGCCCCGCGATGTCGAGGTGCGCCCAGGACCGCCCGCCGGTGAACTCGCGCAGGAACAGCGCGGCGGTGATCGAGCCGCCCATGAGCTTGAGCTTGGGCTGGCCGATGTTGCGCAGGTCGGCGATCGGCGAGTCGAGCGCGGGCCGGTAGTCCTCGACCAGCGGCATCCGCCACAGCGGCTCCCCGGACGCCTGCGCCGCCGCCTCGAGCTGCTGCGCGAGCGCGTCGTCGTTGGTGAACAGCCCCGCGTGCCGCTTGCCCAGCGCCACCGGCATCGCGCCGGTGAGGGTGGCGATGTCGACGATGACGTCGGCCTTGAGGTCCTTGTCGGCGTACGCGATGGCGTCGGCCAGCACCAGCCGCCCCTCGGCGTCGGTGTTGAGCACCTCGACGGTCTGCCCGCCGTACTGCGTGAGGACGTCCCCGGGGCGCTGCGCCGTCCCGGACGGCATGTTCTCGGCGGCCGCGGCGAGGGCGGTCACCTTGATCTTCAGCTTGCGGTCCGCAACGGCTCTCAGGGTGCCGAGCACGGCCGCGGCGCCGCCCATGTCCATCTTCATGTCCAGCATGCCGGCGTTGGGCTTGAGCGACAGGCCGCCGGTGTCGAACGTGATGCCCTTGCCGACGAGCACGACGTGGGTGCTGCCGCCGCCGTCGTAGGTCGCCTGAATCAGCCGCGGGGGGCGGGTCGAGCCCTGACCGACGCCGAGGATCCCGCCGAAGCCCTTGGCCTTGAGCTGCTTCTCGTCCAGGACGGTGACGTCGAGGTCCTTCAGCAGGTCCTTGGCCGCTCCCGCGAGCCACTCCGGGGTCTTCTCGAGCGAGGGGGTGTTGACCAGGTCACGGGCGGCGGCGGTGGCGGTGGCCAGGTCGGTCGCTCGGTGCAGCGCCGCCTTGTCCTTCGGCCCGACCAGGGTGATGGTGGCGAGGGCGCGGGGCTTCGGCTCGGCCTTGCGGCTGAAGGAGTACGACCCCAGCAGCAGCCCCTCGACCAGCGCCTGGAGTCCGGCCTCGTCCGGGACGGCCTGCCGGAGGTCGACCGCCAGGCTCGCCGCGTCCTTGCAGCGCCGGGCCAGCGCGGCGCCGGCCTTGCGCAGGTCGGCGGGGCTGCCCTCGCCGGTGCCGACGAGCAGCACCCGCTCGAGGGTGCCGGTCGCCGGAACCGGGATGCTGATCAGCTCGCCGGCCGCGCCCTTGGCCGTCTCGCGCTCGAGCAGCCCGGTCGTGTCGACCGGGGTCTCACCGGCGAGCTGCGCCGTGCCGTCCACCGGCCGCGTCGGGACGGCCAGCACCGCAGCCTCCGGCACGCCGGCGGCGAGGCCGACCTGCGGGAGGGCGTTGGCGGGGAAGCGGGTGCGGCGAGCGGGCGGCACGCTAGGCGAGGACCGCGGTGAGCGCGTCGGCGAGCTCCTTGACCTCGTCGGCGTTCAGCTCGACGACGAGCCGGCCGCCACCCTCGAGCGGGACGCGCATGACGATGCCGCGACCCTCCTTGGTGACCTCCATCGGGCCGTCACCGGTCCGTGGCTTCATGGCCGCCATTGGCCAACCTCCAACGTCGTTCCGTGCACCGCCCCGGGACCGGGGACGGTGGAGGTACCAGTGTCCCTGATGCCGCGCTCGGCACCGGAACCGGGGCGTGCGATTCTTCCCTCTCTCCCCCGTCTGGAAGGGCTTCGGCGTGTCTGACACCGTCCTGCTCGAGCGCTCCGGCGCGGTCGCGACCATCACGCTCAACCGTCCCGAGGGCATGAACGCCCTGGTGGTGGAGGCCAAGGAGGCGCTGCTCTCGGCGGTGACGTCGGTCCGCGACGACCCGTCGGTACGCGCCCTGGTGCTCACCGGCAGCGGCCGGGCCTTCTGCGTGGGCCAGGACCTGCGCGAGCACGCCGCGCTGCTGGAGGCGGGCGACCCGGCGCCGCTGTCGACGGTCCGCGACCACTACAACCCGGTCGTCACGATCCTGGCTTCGCTTCCGATCCCGACCATCGCGGCGATCAACGGGACGGCTGCCGGGGCCGGTCTCGGGCTGGCCTGCGCGCTCGACTTCCGGATCGGCGCTGCCGGTGCGCGCTACACGACGGCGTTCTCCGGGATCGGGCTGACAGCGGACTCAGGGCTGTCCTGGACGCTGCCGCGGCTGGTGGGCGCCGGGCGGGCTGCGGCGCTGCTGCTGCTGGCGGAGCCGTTCACGACCGAGCAGGCGCTGGAGATGGGGCTGCTCAACGCGGTCGTGGCGGCGGACCAGGTGCTGCCCGCGGCTGCTGAGCTGGCGGGGAAGCTCGCGGCCGGGCCGACAGCGGCGTACGCCTGCATCAAGGAGTCCCTGGCCTTCGGGGCCGGTGCGTCGCTGGTCGAGACGCTGGCGAAGGAGGACGAGCTGCAGACGCGGGCGGGGGCGACCGAGGACCACCGCGGGGCGGTGCGGTCCTTCCTGGCCAAGGAGATCCCGGTCTTTCACGGGCGGTAGGTCTTGGTGCCGGTTGCGCGGTGACTGTCCGACGTGGTCGTCAGGCAGCGCGGGCGGCGGGGCGGCCGGCCTCGACCCAGCGGGCGAAGCGCGTCAGGGAGAGCTTCACGCCGTAGGCGAAGAAGGGGCGTACGAGGGGCCAGCCCAGGCGTCCGACGACCCCGAGCGGGAGCTCCAGGTCCTCGCGCCACACGAAGGTGCTGGCGTCGCCGCGGGGGCGTACCTCGAAGGTGCCGGTGCCGCGGACGAGGCGACCGGTGTGCAGGACGTCGCAGCGGTGCGGCGGCTCCCAGCGGGTGATCGTCATCGTGTCGAGGAAGCCGATCCGCTTGATCCCGGTGAAGGCCTCGATCCCGCCGCCGACGCCCTGGCCGCCCTGGGCGGTGGGGCGGACGGTGGTGCCGAGCATCCACTCCCCCTGACCGGCCCAGTCGGTCGCGCCCGCCCAGGTCTGCTCGACGGGGGCGTCGACGTCGACGGTGAGGACGAGGGTGGCGGTCATGCCGCCAGTGTCCGGCGTCAGACCGGTTGCCGCTACCGGGGCCGGTCGTCCGCGGGCTCGTCGAGGTCCGCCCGGTCGTCGGCCTGCTCCTCGGCGACCAGCTCGCTGGGCAGGTCGGGCTGCGGGGGCGGGCCGTCTGTCTCAGGGGCGTCGATGACCGGGAAGGCCGGGACCGCCGACGGGCTGCTCCACGCCGCGGGACGGGGCGAGCTGGACGAGTAGGGGGTCGGCGCGGCCTGGGGGGCGGGCTCCGCGGCGGCCGGGGGCTCCACCGGGGCGTCCTCGAGCTCGGGCGGGTCGACGGGGCCGGCGGGCGGGGTCGCCGGCGCGAGCTCGGGCAGGGGCTCGGGCAGGGGCCCGGGCAGGCCCGCCTCCCCTGCGTTCTCGGGCGCTGGGAGCGGCTCCTCCGCATCAGGAGCCAGGGGAGGCGCTGCTGGGGAGGGCTGCACGGGGGTGGGGGCCACGACGACCGCCGGGACGACGCGCTCCTCGGGCACCGGGAGGTCCCGCGGCGTGGCCTCACGAACCGGAGCCACCGGCTCCGGCTTGCTCTTGCCCCGGGTGGCCGCCTCGAGAAGCCCGATCCGCTTGTCGCGGTCGGCCAGCTCCTGGGCGAGCCGCTCGAGGGCCAGGTCGACCTCGGACATCCGGTAGCCCCGGGCCGCCATCGAGAAGCGCAGCCGTCCCACGTCGTCGGGCGTCAGCGGGTCCTCGGGGAGCGGCACGTCGGGGTCGTCCGGTGACGCGTCGGCGAGCAGCCCCTGCTCGCGGGTCGACAGGACCGCCGCGGCGAACAGCACGCCGAGGACGCCGAGCAGGGCGAGGACGGTGACCACGGCCGGATGCTCCCACGCAGTCGCCCTCCGCGAGGGCAGGGACACCGCTGCCGCGGGAGCAACTACGTGCACCTCGCGCGGGAAGCCCCGGGTTCAGGGTCCAGCGGGCCCCAGAGCCCTGAGGTGCACGTGGTTCCTCCCAGACGGCCCCTTACGGCTCGGCTTCGAGGATCTCCTCGGCCAGCGGGTGCATCGGCTCGGTGTCCCCCAGCCCCGCCTCGATCGCGTCCAGCGCCTCCTCCACGGAGGACGCCCAGACCAGCGCGGTGGTAGCCGGCCGGCGTACGAACCCGCGCGAGACCATCAGCTCCACCTGCTCGCGGAGCGGCGCGTAGAGGCCGTCCACGTCGAGGGCCACGACCGGCTTGGTGTGCATCCCGAGGCTCCGCGCGACCCAGACCTCGAAGAGCTCCTCGAGCGTCCCGAGCCCGCCCGGCAGCGTGAGGAACGCGTCCGAGCGCGCGTCCATCAGCCCCTTGCGGGTGCGCATGTCGTCCACGACGAACAGCTCGTCGGCGTCCCGGTCGCCGACCTCCAGCTCGAGCAGGGCACTGGGGATGACACCGGTCGTACGCGCTCCTCCGGCCCGCGCTGCCCGCGCCACCGCGCCCATCATCGACAGGTCACCGCCGCCGGACACCAGCGTGTGCCCGCGCGCGGCCAAGGCGGTGCCGACGTCGGCTGCCAGCGAGACGTACGACGGGTCGATCGCCGTGCTGGACGCGCAGTAGACGCAGATCGCTGCCACGGCAGGCGACGCTAGGCGGTGCGGTACCGCCGGTGCAGACCCAGGGCCGCTCCGACCAGGACGAGCGCGATCAGGGGCGTGCTGCCGAGGCCGGTGCGCGGGAGCTGGGTCAGGCCGACGGGGGTCGACCGCGGGTTGCTGGTCGTGGTGCCGGGCGGGACCGAGCTGGACCCGGTCGGGTCGCCGGGGGTCAGACCGGCGGGAGTGCTCCCGGGCGGAACGGAGCCGTCGCCGGACCCATCGGTCCCCGCCGCCGACCCCGGCTGCAGGCTCTGCGTGCCGGGCCGGAAGCGGGCGCGCTCCTCGAGCGTGCCGATGCCGAGGCTGAGCGGCAGGCTGAGCACCTCGCCGGCCGACGGCACGCGCAGGGAACCGCCGAGCACGGGCAGGCCGGTCACGCCGGGCAGGGTGGCCGCTCCGGGCAGCGCGGCGGCTGCGGGGACGGCCAGGCCCGGCCAGGTGACGTCGAGGGCGCGCAGCGCCGAGCCGGCGACGCCGTACCCGTCAACGACGTCGGTGACCGTCGCCATGCTGAGGAGGGCGACCGTCGGCGCGGGGACCGACAGGCCGGGCAGCCCGGGCACCTGCGAGAGGACGGACGACAGCGTGCCGGTCAGGCCGGTGATCGCGGTGGTGAGCCGGGTCTGCACGGATGAGGTGAGGTCCGGAAGGTCGAGCTGGGTGGAGCCGAGGACGGTGTCGAGCACGTCGGTGCCGAGCACCCGCAGGCCGGCGACCTGGCCGCCGATGACCTCGGCGGTCTGCCCGCCGTCGGCCGCACTGGTCACGGTCGAGCGGGTGGTGACCTCGAGCCGGTCCAGGCTGACGAGCGGGGTGGCGTCGAGGACGCCGACCGCGGCGTCGACGACGGCGTCGATCTGCGCCGTGTACGGCGCGAGCAGCGCCTCCAAAGCGGTCCGCGCGTCCTCGAGCAGCTGCAGGGCGGCGTCCAGGACGGCCTGGGCGTCGGTGACGTCGGCGAGGACGGCGTCGTACGCGGTCTTGGCGGCGGTGTAGACCTCGACCAGGGGGGCGAGCTCGGGGGGCAGGGCGCCGAGGACGGGGGCGACCAGCAGCTCCTCCGCCACGGGCACGAGCGGGTCGACGACCTCGGTGACCGGGTCCGTGACCGCGTCGAGGACGTCCTCGACGACCGGCACCGGGGACAGCGACGGCACCGGGACGAGCAACGGCAGCGCGCTCTCGACGGGCAGCGGCGACAGGGAAGGCACCGGGGTGAGCGAGGGCAGGACCTCGACCACGTCCTCGACGATCGGCAGCGGCGACGTCGAGGGCAGGGGCAGCCCCAGCAGCTGCCCACGCGTACGCAGCCCGGCGGTCGGGCTGGTCAGCGCCCGGGTGGCGTCGTTGAGGGTCGAGGTCGCCGCGGCGAGCGCGGTCTGGGCGTCCGTGAGCTCCTGGGCAGCGGCAGACACTGTGTCGTCCGCGCCGGCCACGAGAGCCTCGGCGGCGGACACCTGGGCCTGCACCGGGGCGAGCGCAGCCTCCAGCACGGCCACCAGGTCGGTGATCGACGTCGAGGTGAGGTCGAGCCCGTCGAGCAGGTCAACGAGTGAATCCACCGGCAAGGCCGTCAGGTCGAGCCCGCGTGCGGCCAGCAGGTCGGCGATGCTCGGGAGCGCCAGGTCGGTGATGACGAGGGTCTTCTCCCCCATTGCCCGGGCGCCGTCGACGGTCGAGCCGATCCGCACCGTCCCGTTGACGGTGAGGGGCAGGCCGAGCACCGAGATGTCCCCCAGCGAGCTCGCACTGGCCGACGAGGTGCCACCGTCCGAGATCACGTCGATGACCGGGGTCCGGACGGCCGCCAGGGCGCTCAGCGCGGCCGGCGCGAGCGAGCGGGTGTCCACGACGGGGAGGGCGGCGGAGCGGCTGGTGAGGGCCTGCCGGCCGTACGCCGTGCCGCGCGCCGTCAGCGGCGTCACGACGAAGGAGGTCGCGGGAGTGCTGTCGCTGCCGAGCGCGAGCTCGAGGACGCGCAGGTTCTCTCCGCCGAGGGCGAGGTCCAGCAGCGTCAGCGTGGATGTGGCGGAGCCGACGGACGGGCCGTCAGCCGGGTCGCCGACAGCAGCGATGACCGGGCCGCCCATCAGGACGAGGGCAGCGGAGGCAGCCAGGAACGGACGGGTACGCACAGCGGGGGCTCCTCGTACCGACAGCAGTGTCGTACGAGGCATCGGCTGATCACACCGGACTACGCATGGTCCTTTCGGGCCATACGGCTCACTCCCCGTCCATGCCCGGGTGCTCCTCGCCGGTGGCGATG
>JAKFFB010000009.1:0-32820 GCA_036675425.1 Actinomycetales bacterium
CGAGGCTGCAGCTCGACCACGCGCTCGGTTCGGGGGTGCTCCCCCGCGTCGTGTCCGTCGAGGCGCCCCGGCTGCCGGTGTCGGACCACCTCGGCCTGGTCGTCGAGCTCGAGCGCTGAGGCAGGAGCCCAGCCCTCGACGGCGAAGACCTGCAGCAACCAGCCCTCTCCCAGCAGGAGCGCCGCATGAACCGCACCGCCGCCCTCACCCTGGTCGCGCTGACCGCCACGACCGTGGCCGCGCCGGCCGCGATCGCCGGTCCGAAGCCCAAGCCGATCACCAAGACCTACACCGCGACCGCCCCGATGCCCGACCCCACGAACGTCGGTGGCGGCTACACGGTCTGCGCCCAGAACGTCCCGCAGAGCTTCCACATCGAGGAGTTCAAGGTCCCCGCGGCCGGCACCCTCAAGGTCGAGCTCACCGAGTACGAGGTCGACTGGGACCTGCTCATCATGGACGCGAAGGACAAGGAGATCGCCAGCAGCGGCAGCGGCGGCGTCGGCGAGCCCGAGATCGCGCAGATCAAGTTCAAGAAGGCCGGTCTGGTGCAGATCGTCGCCTGCAACTGGTCCGGCGGTCCGACCGGCAAGGTCACGTACACCTTCACCTACAAGTAGCCCGCTCTCGCGCGCCTCGTAGCCTGCGCGCATGAGCTCGGTGCTGCACCTGCGCGGACCTGTCCTCGTCGGGCCCGACGAGGTCGTGCCCGAGGCCTGGGTGGTCGGCGGCCGGATCACCTTCACCCGGCCGGCCGGGGACGCCGTACGGGTCGACGGCTGGGTGCTGCCCGGTCTCGTCGACGCGCACTGCCACATCGGGCTCGACGCGCACGGCGCGGTCGACGACGCCACCAGCGAGCAGCAGGCGCTCACCGACCGCGACGCCGGCGCGCTGCTGCTGCGCGACGCCGGCTCCCCCGCCGACACGCGCTGGGTCGACGAGCGAGACGACCTGCCGGTGCTCATCCGCGCCGGGCGCCACATCGCCCGGCCCAAGCGCTACATCCGCAACTTCGGCGCCGAGGTCGAGCCGGACGAGCTGGTGGACGAGGTACGGCGGCAGGCCGCGCGGGGCGACGGCTGGGTCAAGCTCGTCGGCGACTGGATCGATCGCGACACCGGCGATCTCGCGCCCTGCTGGCCGGCGTCCGCGCTGCAGCCGGCCATGGCGGCGGCGCACGAGGCGGGCGCGCGCGTGACCGCGCACTGCTTCTCCGAGAGCTCGCTCACCGATCTCGTCGAGGCGGGCATCGACTGCATCGAGCACGCGACGGGGCTCGACGCCTCGACCCTGCCGCTGCTCGCCTCCCGAGGCGTCGCGATCGTCCCGACGCTCATCAACATCGAGACCTTCCCCGGCATCGCCGCGCAGGCGGAGGAGAAGTTCCCGACCTACGCCCGGCACATGCGCGACCTGCACGCCCGGCGGTACGACACCGTTGCCGCGGCTCACGAGGCCGGCATCCCGATCTTCGCGGGGACGGATGCCGGTGGCGCCCTCGCCCACGGCCGGATCGCCGACGAGGTGATCGAGCTGGCGGCGGCCGGACTGCCCGCCGCGGCCGCGCTGGACGCAGCCTGCTGGGGCGCGCGCTCCTGGCTCGGCCGCGACGCCCTGGTGGAAGGCGCGTCCGCCGACCTGCTGGTGCTGGACGGCGACCCCCGGGAGGACCTGCGGGTGCTGCAGGCGCCGCGAGCCGTCGTGCTGCGGGGAGTCGTGCGCTGATGGAGCTGACGCCCGAGGAGGGGCGGGTGCTCGGGGCGCTCGTCGAGAAGGAGCTCACCACCCCGCAGGCCTACCCGCTCACCGACAACGCCCTTGTCGCCGCCTGCAACCAGACGACCAGCCGCGAGCCGGTCGTGTCGTACGACGTGCCGACCGTGCGCGTGGCCGTCCGCTCGCTGCGCGAGCAGGGGCTGCTGCGGACGGTGCACCGGACCGGCGAGCGGTCGGACAAGCATCAGCACGAGCTGTCGGCCGCGCTCGGGCTGTCCGACGAGGAGGTCGCGGCGCTCGCCGTACTGCTGCTGCGCGGCCCGCAGACCGCCGCCGAGGTGCGCGCTCGGTCCGAGCGGCTGCACGCCTTCCGCACGGTCGAGGACGTCGAGGACGTGCTGATGTCGCTGGCCGACCGGGAGCTCACGGTGCTGCTCGAGCGGCAGCCCGGCCGCAAGGAGCCGCGCTGGGCGCAGCGGCTGGCCGAGGGCGGGCTGCCGGGTGCCGGCGTGCCGGTCGTGGGCGTTCCCACGGGAACGCCGCACGTGCCCGTCACCGCGCCGACGCCGGCAGCACCGCCGCCGGCGGCCGGCCCGATGTCGGGCACCGCGCCCGCCGAGATCGCCGAGCTGCGCGCGGAGGTGGCCGGGCTGCGCGCCGAGGTCGCCGGGCTCCGGGCGCAGGTGGAGCAGCTGCTCGACTGATCCTCGGCGCCGGGGGCGGCGGACGCCGGCGGGCGCCTCTACAGCAGCGTCAGCGCCTCCACCTCGACCTCACCGCGCAGCAGCTCGGCGAGCTCGTCCTCGCCCGGCAGCTCGTCGCCGTAGCGGACCTCCTCACCGCTCGCGACGTGCAGGAAGACCCCCTCCACTGCCGAGGGGTCGACGCCGACCAGCCGGGCCCAGGCCAGCCGGTAGACCGCGAGCTGCAGCGGGTCGGCCGGCTCGTCGCCGGTCTTCCAGTCGACGACCTCCCACCGGCCCTCGCCGAGGTCGTAGACGGCGTCGATCCGACCGCGCACCACACGGCCCCCGATCGGCAGCGCGAAGGCCGCCTCGACGGCGTGCGGCCGACGACGCGACCAGGGCGAGGCGAGGAATGCCTCCTGCAGGCGCTCGAGCGCAGCGTCGTCGGCCAGCCCGTCGTCCTCGGCACCCGGCAGCTCGTCGGGGTCGAGCAGCGGCCGCTCGCCGAAGAGCGCCTCGACCCATGCGTGGAACCGGGTGCCACGACGGGCAGCCGGCACCGGCCGGCGCGGCAGCGGCCGGGCGAGCTCGCGGGCGAAGCCCTCGGGGTCCGCCTTCAGCCGCATCAGCTGCGACGCCGTCAGCGCCGTCGGCAGGGCGACCTCGCGCACGCCTCGACGCGCAGCCCGCTCCTCCTCCAGCAGCAGCACCGCCTCCCGGTCGAAGCGCTCGAGCTGCTCCCGCTCCCAGGCCGTCATCCCGTGCGAGTCCTCCGGCAGCCCGGCGCCGGACGACAGCCTCGCCAGGTCCTCGAGCACCGCGTCGGCGGACGCACGGCGGCGGAGGAAGGGCTCCTCGTCGTACGGCGCGGGCCACTCGTGGGCGGCGGGCTCGGCCAGCGCCGGGTTGCTCTTCTCCGCCGGCTGCTCGGTCCACAGCTCGACGCGTCCGCCACCGGCCAGCGCGTGGGTCCGCAGCTCCTCGAGGAACGGCGACGGGCCGCGCGGCTTCTTCTGCGTCGAGCCCCACCAGTGGCCGCTGCCGATGAGCAGGTGCCGCGCCCGGGTGAAGGCGACGTACCCGAGCCGGCGCTCCTCCCGCTCGAGGTGGGCGCGGCACTCCGCGACGTAGTCCTTCAGGCCGGCCTTGTCGTAGCCGACCAGGGTCGGCTGGTCCTCGGCGTCACCGCGCAGCGGGCCGGGCAGCACGGCGGCGCTGGAGGTCCACCGGTCGCGCAGGGTGTCGGACGGGAAGACCTTGCGGGTCAGGTCGGGGCAGGCCACGACGTCCCACTCCAGGCCCTTGGCGCGGTGGGCCGTCAGCAGCTGGACCGCGTCGCTGCCGGTCGGCGTGACCGCGTCGAGGCCGCGCTCGTGCTCCTCGGCGGCGCGCAGGAAGGCGAGGAACGCCGACAGGCTGCTCTCGCCGTCGAGGTCGGTGAAACCTGCTGCCACGTCGAGGAAGGCGGACAGCGACTCGCGTCGTCGCGCCTGCACCGCCTCCGGTGACGCGGCCAGCTCCACGTCGAGCCCGGTCACCTGCACCACCTTGTGCACCAGGTCGAGCAGCGGCTCGTCGCGCGAGGAGCGCAGCGCACGCAGCTCGGCGTTGAGCGCCGTGACCCGCTGCACCCCCTCGACCGACCAGCCCTCGTGACCGGGCCGGTCCAGCGCGTCCGAGAGCGCGACGACGTCGCACGGGTCCACCCCGGCGACCGCCTGCTCGAGCGCCGTCTCGTCGGCCGGCCGCGCGTCGGCGCCGGTGTCGGCGGCGAGCAGCTCGCGCGCGCGTCGGCCGAGCACGGCCAGGTCGCGTGTGCCGAGCCGCCAGCGCGGGCCGGTCAGCAGCCGGAGCAGCGGGGCGTTCGCGGTCGGGTCGTCGAGCACCTGGAGAGTCGCGACGACGTCGGCGACCTCCGGCAGCTGCAGCAGCCCGCCGAGGCCGACGACCTCCACGGGCAGCCCGGCGGCGGTGAGGGCGGCGTAGAGGTCGGCGAAGTCGCTCCGCGCGCGCACCAGCACCGCGCACTCCCTCGGCTCGACGCCGCCGTCGACCGCGGCCTTCACCTGCGCGGCGACCCAGGCGCACTCCTCCTGCCAGGACGGGTGCAGCGCGACGACGACCTCGCCCAGCTCAGCCTTCGCCGGGGGCGCCTCGAGCTCGACGACCCGGTGCCGCAGCCGCAGCGAGGAGGCGACGGCGTTGGCGAGCTGCAGCAGCCGGCCCCCGGAGCGCTGGTTGACCGCCAGCGCGAAGGTCGCCGCCTCGGTGCCGTCGGCGTCGGCGAAGTGCCGCGGGAAGCCGTCGAGGTTGGACACCGACGCGCCGCGCCAGCCGTAGATCGCCTGGCAGGGGTCGCCGACAGCGGTCACCGGGTGCCCGCCGCCGAAGAGCCCGGCCAGCATCCGGCGCTGGGCGACGCTGGTGTCCTGGTACTCGTCGAGCAGCACCACCCGCGCCCGCTCGCGCTCGGCCGCGCCGACCTCGGGCAGCGTCTCCGCCAGTCGCGCGGCGAGCGCGACCTGGTCGCCGAAGTCGATCGCGTCGAGGTCGGCCTTCGCGAGGCGGTACGACGCGACCAGTCCGGTGAGCTCGCGCCGCCGGCGCGCGGCCAGCGCCATCTTGCGCAGCTCATCGCAGTGCCCCTTGCTGCCCGTCGAGCGCTCCAGCTCTGCGCAGGTCTGCTCGACGACGGCGAGCCACTCGGCGTCCCAGGCACGCAGCTGCTCGGGTGACACCAGGTGCTCGGACAGCTCGGACTCCAGGGACACCAGGTCGCCGACCAGCATGGTGAGCGGTGACGTCAGGTGGGTGATCGACCCGCGGTGCCGGCGCAGGACGCGTGCGGCGAGCTGGTAGCGCGTCGCGTCGGCCAGCAGCCGGGACCGCGGCTCCACCCCCAGCCGCAGGCCGTGCTCGGTGACCAGCCGGCCGGCGAAGGCGTGGTAGGTCGAGACCACGGGCTCGCCGGCGTCCGAGGCCACCGCGACGCCGGCCTTGAGCAGGCCGCCCCGCAGCCGGCCGGCCAGCTCCGCCGCGGCCTTGTTGGTGAAGGTCAGGCCGAGCACCTCGTCGGGCGCGACCTGCCCGGTGCCGACCAGCCAGACGACCCGGGCCGCCATGACGCTGGTCTTGCCGGAGCCGGCTCCGGCGACGACCAGCCCCGGAGCCAGCGGTGCGGACGCCGCCGCGAGCTGCTCGTCGGTGAACGGGATGCCCAGCAGGTCCCGCAGGTCGGTCGCCTTCACTGCACCACCTGCCGGCCGTCGGGCTGCGCCGGGCAGCAGGTCCGGAACGGGCACCGCGGGCAGCGCTCCTGCGGGGTCGGCGGGAAGCTCTCGCCCAGCACCCGGCGCACGGCCGTGTCGAGCAGCACCTCGACCCAGGTCGGTGACCCCGAGATGGCCTGCTGCGCTTGGACCTTCGGCCCCGCACCGTCCTCGACGCGGAGCATCACCAGTTCCGCTCCGCCGACCTCCGGCCGGTCGGGCAGCACGTCGTCCAGCGCCCCCTCGCGCACGGCCAGCTGGTAGCTGCCGAGCTGGGCATGGGTGTCGACGGCAGACCTCGTGAAGGGGGACTTCCCCGTCTTGAGGTCCACGACGTGGATCCGGCCGTCGCGGTCGAGCTCGACCCGGTCCATGAAGCCGCGCAGCACGACCGGCCCGCCGGGCAGCTCCAGCGACACCGCGAACGGCACCTCGGTCGTGACGAGCTCCCGATCGCGAGAAGCGCTGTGCCACAGCAGGAATCGCCGCAGCGCCTCGCGCGCCTGCTCGTGCTGCTGCTCCGACTGCCAGGGGGCGTCGTAGGCCAGCTGTCCCCACACCGTGTCGAGCCGGGCCATCAGCACGTCGAGGTCGGCCGGCGAGCGGCCGGTCGCGACCTCGTCGGCCAGCGCGTGCACCACCCCGCCGAACCCCATGGCGGAGGACGCCGCTGACTGGGCGTGCACCTCGTGCTCGAGGAACCACCGCAGCGGGCACTCCTCCAGCCCGCTCAGCGACGTGCCCGACAGCGGGACCGGCACGCCCTCGGGGTGGACCGGCGTCTGGGAGTCGCTGACCGGCGCCAGCCCCCACCACCGCGAGGGGTGGGCCGCGGGCGCCAGCGGCCGACCGGCGTCGTCGGTGGCAGCGGCCAGCCGGGCCAGCCGGGCGGCGGCCGCGCGCCGGGCGGCGACGGTGCGCGCAGGGTCGACGGACGTACGGCGGAGCGCAGCCACCAGCGCGGGCAGTGACAGCGGCCGGGCGGTCCGGTCGAGGTGCTCCACGACCTCGACGCCGAGCTCGCCGAGCAGCCGGCTGGGGCGCTCGCCGTCCTCGTCCGCCCCGGAGACCGCCGTGACGACGACCCGGCGGCGGGCGCGGGTCAGCGCGACGTAGAACAGCCGCCGCTCGTCGGCCATCAGCTCGGCGCGGTCGGACGGCGCCCGCAGCCCGCCCTCCCCCAGCGGCGCCAGCCGCTCGGGCTCGAGCAGCGTCGACCGGCGCCGCAGGTCGGGCCAGACGCCCTCCTGCACGGAGGCGACCACGACGACGTCCCACTCCAGGCCCTTGCTGCGGTGGGCGGTGAGCAGACGCACCGCGTCGCCGCGCACGCCGCGGTCGGCGAGCGTGTCGGCCGGGATCTGCTGCGCCTCGAGCTCGTCGAGCAGGGTGCCGACGCCGGTGAGCCGGCGGCGGTCGCTGACCCGGGCAACGGTCGCGAAGAGCGACACCACCGCGTCGAGGTCGCGGTCAGCCGCGCGCCCGGCCGCGCCCCGGTCCCGGGAGGCGGCCTCGAGCCGCTCCGGCCACGGGCTGCCGGACCACAGCACCCACAGCGCCGACTCCGGACCCTCCGTCAGCGCCTCGCGGGCACGGCTGAGCAGGCCGGCCAGCCGCTCGACGGGGCGGGCGACCCGCGGGTCGACCTCGAGCAGCATCCGGAGATCGGCCAGCGCGGCACGCAGCAGCTCGTCGGAGGGGGCCGGCAGTCGGCTCGGCGACTCCCCCGTCGCCGCGGCAGCCACGGCAGCCGCCCGGTCCAGGGCACGCAGCTCGCGGCCCAGCCGACGCAGCCCGGACGGATCGGCGCCGCCGAGCGGCGAGAGCAGCAGCGCGCGGGCGGTCTCGACGGTGAGCTCGGCCGGGTCGTCGGCGACCCGGAGTGCCAGCAGCAGCGGCGCCACCGCCGGCTCCCTCGACAGCGGCAGCTCATCACCGGCCACCTCGAGCGGCACGCCGGCGGCGGTCAGCACCCGCCGCAGCAGCGGGACGGACCGGGCACCGGAGCGGACGAGCACCGCCATCCGCGACCAGGGCGTGCCGCGCTCGAGGTGCTCGCGCCGGAGCAGCTCGGCGATGGCGTCGGCCTCGGCGCCGACCGACGGGAAGGTGTGCGCCTCGACCTCGCCGGCGGGGGCGCCCGCGGCGGGCTGCAGGTCGCGGTGCGATCGCAGCTGGTCGGCCGGCAGGCCCGGCGCGGGGATGCGCGAAGCGACGAGTCGCGACGCGGCGAGCAGCCCGGCGCCCGAGCGGCGGCAGGTGCGCAGCGCGATGACCGGGGCCGGAGCGCCGGTCCCGGACGGGAAGCGGGTCGGGAAGTCGAGCAGCCCCCGCACCTCGGCGCCGCGGAACGCGTAGATCGACTGGTCGGGGTCACCCACGACCACGAGGTCGCGCCCGCCGCCCGCCAGCGCCTGCAGCAGCCGTTCCTGCGCCGGGTCGGTGTCCTGGTACTCGTCGACGAACACCGCCCCGAACCGCGCGCGCAGCGCCGGCCCGACCTCAGGGTCCTCGGCCAGCAGCACCGCCCGGTGCACCAGCTCGGCGTAGTCGATGGCGCCCTGCGCGTCGAGCACGTCGAGGTACTCCGCGAAGAAGCCGGCGAGCGCCGACCAGTCCTCGCGCCCCTCGCGCACCGCGAGCGCCGCCAGGTCCTCCGGTTCCAGCCCGACCTCCCGGGCCCGGGACAGCAGCGCGCGCACCTCCTCCGCGAGACCGCGCGTCGCGAGCGCGGCGCGCAGCGTCGGCGGCCACTCGCGCCCGAGGTCGACCGAGCCGCGCAGCATCTCGCGCAGCGCGACGTCCTGCTCCGCACCCGAGAGCAGCCGGAGCGGCTCGCGCCACAGCTCGGCCGGGGCGTGCTCGCGGACCAGCGCGTAGCAGAACGCGTGGAAGGTCCACGCCGACAGCCCGGCGCTCGCCGTGCCGAGCCGGGCGGTGATCCGCTCGCGCAGCTCCTGCGCCGCCTTGCGGCTGAAGGTCAGCACCAGCACCGACTCCGGCGCCAGCCCCGCCTCGACCCGCCGCGCCACGGCCTCGACGAGCGTCGTGGTCTTGCCCGTCCCCGGCCCGGCCAGCACCAGCAGCGGACCGCCGGCGTGCGCGAGCACCGCCGCCTGGTGCTCGTCGGGCACCAGGCGCCGCGCGACCGGCGGCGGGGTGCGGACGAGCCGGTACGGCGAGGTCGCGGCGGCGACCTGGGGGCTGCGGACTGGCGGGCTCACGACGCACCACTCCACCACGAGGGTGCGACAGGACGGACCCGAACGCGCCGACGACCGGCACCATCGTGGGCGCCGGCCGCCGGCGGGCCGCTGGGGTCTAGGCGGGAGGCGGAGGGACCTGCCCGAGCAAGTCCTCCACCACCTTCTGCACCTCGGCCGGGTCGACCGGCGGGGCCGGCGGCGCGCCGCCCCCGGTCAGCTGGTCGATGACCGCCTGCACCTCGGCGGGGACGCCGGGCTCCGCGGGCGGCTCCTCGCCACCGGGCGGCTCCTCCTCACCCGGGTCCTCCTCGCCGCCGCCGAGGGCGCCGGTCACCTGGTCGACCACAGCCTGCAGCTCCGGCGGGAGCCCCGGCAGCTCACCGCCCGGCGTCTCGCCGCCCGGCTCCTCCGGAGCCTCGGGCGCCTCGCTGTTGTCTCGCTCGGACCCGCAGTCGGCGTCGGCGCCGAAGTCGACAGCGCCGTCCCCGTCGTTGTCGATCCCGTCGCCGCACTCGTGCGGCGGCTTGTCCGGCTTGCCGTTCCCGCCCGGACCGGCGAGGGCGTACGACGTCGGCATCCCGAGGAGCAGCACGCCCGCTCCCAGCGCGATGCCCAGCTTGCGAACAGTCATGAGGGTCCCCCTGCTCAAGCGGGAGGCGCCTCGCCCCCCGACTGCTCACTCCAACGGAGCAGACGCGAGAACCTCGCGCTGCTAGAGGAAACCGGCGAACGGCTCCGTGCCGGGGACGAGGGTCAGCCCGGGCATGCCGTGGCTGCGGGCGATGTCGATCTGGTGCGCGAGGTCGCTGACGCCGTTGCTGCCCGGGTACGGCAGGACGGCCACGGTGCTGAGCGTCCCGATCGCGCGCCCGGCCCCGTCGAGCACGCCGCTGCCGCTGTCACCGGGGATGCCGGGCGTCGCGGTGTAGACCGTGTGGGTCCAGCCGCCGAAGGCGTCGCCGAGGCTGACCCCGCGCTTGGGGCTGGTGCTCCCCAGACCGAAGCGCAAGCTGCTGTTGCCGTAGCTCACGACCTGCTCGCCGACGCTCGTGCCGTCGGCGTCCAGCCCGACCGGACCGCCGAAGACCGGGACCGAGGGGTTCGTACGCCCGATGTCGGACCGGTCCAGCCGGATCAGGGCGAAGTCGTTGTAGGCGCAGGCGTTCTCGTCCTTCTCCTTCGCCTCCTGCATGGCGATCCAGGAGCTGTAGACGAGCGTGCCCGGCTTGCTCGCGCCGTCGACCTGGACGGGCGTGCCGAGCTTGAGCGATCCGGCGAGGCAGCCGTCGGTCTCGGTCGCGCCGCCGGTGCCCGCGCAGTGCGCGGACTGGCCGAGGTAGACCGCGCCGCTCCGGTCGGTGAAGACGAAGTTGGCAGTGCACTGCGAGCCGCCGGTCACCGTCTGGACGCCGGGGGTCACCGTCGCGTCGGCCGCGGACGCGAAAGCAGGCCGCTTCTTGTCCTTGGCGGGAGCCGCCGAGGCGGTCGCTCCGGTGACGGCCAGGACGGCGACGACGGACATGGCGATCAGGGCGCGCAGGGGCACGGCACTCCTCGAGGCTGGGTGGTCTCGGTCGGTCCAACGACCGAACCCGCTAGGAGGTACGCCCGTCCCACCGCGCGCGGGCCAGGTCCACCCGCTCGCCGGTCACCGGGCAGCCCTCCGCGGCGAGCAGCCGGAGCGCCTCCTGCAGGTAGGGCTCGGCCGGTCGGCCGGACGCCTGCACGACCCGCTGCCAGGGGACCTCGCGGCCGTGGTCGCTCATCACGGCCCCGACCGTGCGGGGCGAGCCGCGCCCCATCAGCTCGGCGACGTCGCCGTACGTCATCACCTTCCCGGGCGGGATGCGGTCGACGACGTCGAGCACGGCCCGGGCGTACGGCGTCGGCGGGGCACCCGCTCGCGCCCGCACCGCAAGTCCTGAAGATGCGCTGGCAGTCCGGTGCTTCACCCGGCACAGTGTGGGGCAGATCTGTAGCGGGCACGGGCAGCGGACGCGACGACGAAGCGAGGGATCAGGGAGCATGGGCTGTCAGAGGCTGCTCCCCGACGTGCTGCCGCCCGACGACCCGGTGTCGGAGTCGCACCACGTGCACCTGGAGCCCGTCCCGCGGGACGTCGGACGGGCCCGCTCCTTCGTCCGCGAGCACGCCCCCGCCTCGCTGCCCGAGTCCACCCACGAGGTGCTGCTGCTGCTCACCAGCGAGCTGGTGACCAACGCCGTCCTGCACGCGCGCACCTCGATCGAGCTCGGCCTCACGGTCGCCGCCCGGTCGGTGCTGGTGACGGTCCACGACCAGGACCTGACGCGCCCGGAGCAGCGGCCGTACGACGGGCGCGAGGGCGGCTGGGGCCTGGGTCTGGTGCAGGCGCTCGCGACGTCGAGCGCGATGACGCTGCACCCCGGTGACGGCAAGACGGCGTGGTTCACGCTGCCGCTGGACGAGCCGGTCGAGGCGGAGCCAGGAGCCGCGGTGAGGGTGCCGCAGGACGGGGGGTCGACAGGATGAGCGGGGGGCAGGCGCCGGCGTCCGAGAGCATGCGCGGCATGCTCGGCCTGGGCAGGGACGGGCACGAGACCGGCGCGTCGGTCCGCAAGCTCGCCACCGGGATCTCCGGCTTCGACCACGTCGCGATGGGCGGCCTGCCCGCAGCGCGGGCGACGGTCGTCGCCGGTCAGGCGGGCAGCGCCAAGACGGTCTTCGCCGGGCAGTTCCTCGCCGAGGGGGTGCGCGCCGGCCAGGCCGGCGTCTTCGTCACGCTCGAGGAGCCGGCCGTCGACCTGCGCGCGAACCTGCAGACCCTGGGCTTCGCCGTCCCCGAGTGGGAGGAGGCCGGGTCGTGGCGCTTCGTCGACGCCTCCCCCGTCATCCGGAGCGGAGGGGAGGTCGAGCCGTACAACCTGGACACCCTCACCGCGCAGGTCGGGCACGCCGTGGACCAGACCGGCGCCGACCGGCTGGTGCTGGACAGCCTGAACGCCGTGCTGTCCCTGCACGAGGACGTCGGCGTCGCCCGGCAGGTGCTCCGGTCGCTCATCGCCTCGCTGCGCGGGATGGGGCTCACCGTCGTGATGACGGTCGAGACCCCGGGCGACCCGGGCGGGACGCTGTCGCGCTACGGCATCGAGGAGTTCGTCGCCGACAGCGTCGTGCTGCTGCGCAACGTCCGTGAGGGCACCTTCCGCCGCCGCACGGTCGAGGTGCTGAAGATGCGCGGCGCCATGCACCACAAGGGCGACGTGCCGTTCACGGTCGCGCCCGGTCGCGGCATGGTGGTGCTGCCCGTCCGCGAGCCCGAGCAGGAGGCCAACCTCGGCGACGAGCGGATGACGGTCGGCGACGCCGAGCTCGACGGGATGTGCGGCGGCGGGCTGTTCCGGGGGTCGTGCTCGCTGGTCACCGGACCGACCGGCACCGGCAAGACGCTGCTGGCGACGCAGTTCCTGCACGCCGGCGCCGAGAACGACGAGCGGGTGGTGCTCTTCGCCTACGAGGAGACCCGCGAGCAGGTGCTGCGCAACGCGCGCGGATGGAGTCACGACCTCGAGCGCCACGAGCGCGAGGGCCGGCTGCTGATCCAGTCGCTCTACCCCGAGGTGGCGTCGCTGGACGACCACCTGGTCGAGATCAAGTCGGTGGTCGAGCGCTTCGGCCCGTCCCGCATCGTCATCGACAGCCTCTCGGCGCTCGAGCGCCTGGGCTCGGCCCCGGCCTACCGCGAGTTCGTCATCGGCCTCACGTCGTTCGTCAAGGAGACCGGGATCGCCTCCCTGGTCACGGCATCCGCGCCCGACCTGATGGGCGGTGCATCGGTGACCGAGAGCCACATCTCCGGCCTCATCGACGTCATCGTGCTGCTGCGCTACGCGGAGGTGGACAGCTCGGTGCGCCGTGCCCTCACCGTGCTGAAGATGCGCGGCAGCCGGCACGACTCGACGATCCGCGAGTTCACGATCGACGACTCGGGGCTGCACCTCGGCGACCGCTTCACCGCCACCGGCGGGATCCTGGGGCGCTTCCCGACCGGCTGAGGTCGTGCCAGAGTCGCGCTCGTGAGCGACTCCCCTGCCGGCATCGCCGGCGTCTTCGACCGGGCCGCCGACAGCTACGACGCGGTCGGCGTGCCGTGGTTCGGCCCGATCGCCGCCGGGCTGGTCGAGGAGCTGGGCGTACGCCCAGGTGAGCGCGTGCTCGACATCGGCTGCGGGCGCGGCGCCGCGCTCGTCCCGCTCGCCCGGGCGACGGGGCCGACCGGGAGCGCGCTCGGCGTCGACCTGGCGCCGCGGATGGTCGACCGCACGGCGGCCGACGTCGCGGACCTGCCCTGGGTCGAGGTCCGCGTCGGGGACGCCTCGGCCCCCGACCTGCCGACGTCGTCGTACGACGTGGTGTCCTCGTGCCTGGTGCTCTTCTTCCTGCCCGACCCGGGCGACGCCGTCCGGCGGTGGGCCGACCTGCTCGCGCCGGGCGGCCGGATGGGCGTCACGACGTTCGGGTCGCAGGACGAGCGGTGGAAGGCCGTCGACGCGGTCTTCGCGCCCTACCTGCCGCAGCAGATGCGTGACGCCCGGACCACCGGCTCACGCGGCCCGTTCGCCTCGGACGAGGGCATGGAGGCGCTGCTGCGCGACGCCGGGCTGGTCGACGTGCGCACGGCGCACCGCGAGGTGGTCGCGGAGTTCGCGAGTCCTCAGCAGTGGCTGGACTTCTCGTGGTCGCACGGCCAGCGCGCGATGTGGGAGGCGGTCCCCGCCGCGGAGCACGACCGGGTGCGCGCCGCGATCGTCGCGCTGCTCGAGGGCTTCTCGCCGCTCGGCTTCACGCAGACGATCCGGCACACCCTCGGACGGCGCCCCTAGTACGTCGGCAGGCTCGGGTCGACCTGCGCGGCCCAGGCGAGCACGCCGCCCTGCACGTGCACGCTGTTGGCGAAGCCGGCTCCCTTGAGCGCTGCGAGCGCCTCGGCCGAGCGGACACCGCTCTTGCAGTAGACGACGACCTGCTTGTCCTGCGGGAACTGCGCGAGCGCCGACCCGTTGAGGATGTCGCCCTTCGGGATGAGGACCGAGCCCGGGATCTTGACGATCTCGTACTCCGCCGGCTCGCGGCAGTCGACGAGGAAGAAGTCCTCGCCGGCGTCGACCTTCGCCTTGAGCTCGGTGGCCAGGATGGTGCTGCCGGCGGCCGCCTCCTGCGCCTCCTCCGACACGACGCCGCAGAACGCCTCGTAGTCGATGAGCCCGGTGATGCTCGGGTTCTTGCCGCACAGCGGGCACTCCGGGTCCTTGCGGACCTTGATCTTGCGGTACTCCATCTCGAGGGCGTCGTAGACCACCAGCGACCCGACGAGCGGCTCGCCGATGCCGGTGAGCAGCTTGATCGCCTCGGTCGTCTGGATCGAGCCGATGCTCGCGCAGAGGACGCCGAGGACGCCGCCCTCGGCGCAGCTCGGGACCATGCCGGGCGGCGGCGGCTCGGGGTAGAGGCAGCGGTAGCAGGGCGCGTTGCCGCCGGGGGCGGTCGGCCAGAAGACCGACGCCTGGCCGTCGAAGCGGTAGATCGAGCCCCAGACGTAGGGCTTGCCGAGGAAGAAGGCCGCGTCGTTGACCATGTAGCGCGTCGCGAAGTTGTCCGTGCCGTCGACGATGAGGTCGTACTGCGCGAAGATCTCCATCACGTTGGTCGAGTCGAGCCGCTCCTGGTGCAGCACCACGTCGATCAGCGGGTTGATCTCGTGCACGCTGGCCTTGGCGCTCTCGGCCTTCGACCGGCCGATGTCGCTCTGGCCGTGGATGACCTGGCGCTGCAGGTTGCTCTCGTCGACGACGTCGAAGTCGACGATGCCGAGGGTGCCGACACCGGCCGCCGCGAGGTACATCAGGGTCGGGCTGCCGAGACCGCCGGCGCCGACGGCGAGCACCTTGGCGTTCTTCAGCCGCTTCTGCCCGTCCATCGCGACGTCCGGGATGATCAGGTGGCGGCTGTAGCGCATGACCTCTTGGCGGGTCAGCTCAGCGGCCGGCTCCACCAGGGGGGGCAGCGACACGAGGTACTCCTTCGATCTGCGGGCTTCTTCGAGGACAAGCCTGCCAGCGCGGCGGGGATTCCCGCCAAGCGGGGTCGCGGCTGCGCGGCCCCGACCGACCCCAACGTGGGAAGGGGGCTCTGTCGGATCGGTCACGGTTCCGGGACGGGCCCGCGGGGAAGGCTTGAGGTGACCCTGAGGAGGCTCACATGAGTGGCATCGACAAGCTGAAGAACAAGGCGCAGGAGCTCGAGGGCGAGGGCAAGGAGCACCTGGGCAAGGCCGTCGGCAACGAGTCCATGGAGGCCGAGGGCCACAAGGACCAGGCCGCCGGGAACCTCAAGCAGGCCGGCGAGAAGGTCAAGGACGTCTTCAAGTAGCCCGCGCAGCACCGCCGAAGGCCGGACCCGTCACGGGTCCGGCCTTCGTGCTGTCCGCGTGCCCGTCGGCGGCGGCTCCGGCCGCCCGCTCTCGGCCGCGATTCTCATGATCACCGGGGACTCACCGGCGTGTCACCCGGTGAGCATGGGATTCGCAGCGGGGGGCAGGTAGGCAGCTCGGCTCCGCGAGGGCGCGAGGAAGATCGTGGCGGATGTACGACCGATGCCTCGCGCGCCATCGGTCGCCGTCCACCACGATCATGGGCCTCACCGCTCTGCCCAGGGACTGCGCCGGCTCAGCCGCCGGGACGCCACCAGGGGCGGCGCGGCGGGCCCTCCTCCTCGTCGTCCTCGTCGTCCCACTCCGGCTGGGCCATCGCCTGGGTGGGCTCGGCGACCTAGGCGGGGGTGATGCGCGTGGGCTGCGGCCGGGTGTACGTCACCGGCTCGTCGACCTCCTCGTCGAGGTCCGGCGTCGGCTCGACGATCGGCGAGCGAGGCATGGAGAAGGTACGGAAGCCTCGCGGGGCCTCGGGCGGTGACGTCGGCGGGACCTGCCGGGCGCCGGCCTCGTCGTCCTCGTCGTCCTCGTCGAGGTCGGCTGGGCTGTCGGGGCTGTCGGGGCTGACGGGGCTGACGGCCGGCTCCGGCTGGGGCGCAGCGGGAGCGGCGGCCGGGGCGGACCGGGCGGTCATCGGCGCGCGCGAGCTGTCGATGCCGGTGTGCGCGCCGGCGACGGCGGGTGCGGGCTGGTCGTCCCCGTCGGAGTCGTCCTCGGAGTCGTCCTCGGAGTCGTCGTCCTCGTCGTCCTCGTCGGCGCCGTCCGCGTCGGCAGGCGAGCCCTCCTCGTCGGCCGGGGAGTCCGCGGCAGGCGAGCCCTCCTCATCGGCCGGGGAGTCGTCGTCGTCGGAGTCGTCGTCCTCCGCGTCCTTGTCAGAGCTGCTCGGGCCCTCCGTATCGGCCGCGAGGGCGTCCCCCGACGCGTCCCCGACCTGGGCCGCGGGCTCAGCCGACGCGGCGTCCGGCTCCGGCTCGGATGCAGCCGTGCCGGCCTCGGACGTGGCCGGCTCCGGGTCCGCCTCGGGCGCCGGCTCCGCCTCGGGAGCGACCGCGTCGGGAGCGGCCGCGTCGGGAGCGACCGCCTCCACCTCAGGAGCCGCGTCCGCGTCCGCCGGTCCAGCCTCCGCAGCCGGGGCCTCCGCAGCAGGGGCAGCCTCGGCCGGAGCAGCCGCCACCTCCGCAGCGGCGGCCGGCGGCGCGACCTCCAGGTCGGCGAGGCCGGCCATGGCGCTGATCCCCGTACGCGATCCGCGACGGCGGCGCAGCAGCGCCTCCGCCAGCGCGAGCACCGCCTCGTCGACGTGGGCGCTGATCCGGCGCTCGCTGTCGGCGGTGGCGGCGCGGACCTTCTCGGTCAGGCCGGTCTGCACGCTGGTCGTGACGCTGTCGGAGACCTGCTCGACGAGCGTCTCGGCGACCCGGTGCAGCACGAGGTCGGCGACGCGGGGGGCGAGCTCGTCGACGAGCCGGTCGGTGACCTGCTGGCCGACGGCGGTGGCGACGCCGTCGGTGCTCGGGTAGCCGATCTCGCCGACCCGGTTGCCGACGTCCTCCACGTCCTCGCGGAGGGTCGCGACGCTCAGCACCAGCGACGGCAGCGCGCTGTCCTCGCGCAGCTCGGCGACGGAGGCGCGCACCGCGCTCACGTCGTCGCGCACGGACGCGAGCTCGTCCACGCGGGCGGCGACCCGGGCGACATCCCCGGCGAGCGCCGGCACGCCGCCGGCGGCCTCGCCCACGGTGGACAGCCGGTCCGCGACGGCCGCGAGCTTGCCCTCGAGGGCGTCGAGCTTGCTGTCGAGCGCGCCCAGCCGCTCGACGACCGGCCCGGCGGCGGCGAGCTCGTCCAGCCGCGCGTGCAGCGGAGCGAGCGCCGCCTCGAACGCCTCGGGGGTGAGCGTCGGGCGGGCAGCCAGGCCCTCGAGCCGGTCCATCCGCTCGCTGACGGCCGAGACGAGCGAGTCGCGGTAGCGGATGACGTCGCCGGTGGTGGCGAGCCCCTCGAGCCGAGCGGCGAGCCCCTCGATCTCCGGGCGCAGCGCCTCGACGGCACCGGTGCGCGCGGCCAGGTCGGCCAGCCCGTTGCGGATCTCGCCGAGCGGGCCGAGCCGGTCGTGCAGGCTGGAGAGCTCGCGCTGCACCGCGCTCAGCGCGTCCGGGAAGGCGCTCAGCGCCCCGACCGCCGTGGTGAGGCGATCGACCGCAGCGCTCTGCCCCGACAGCTCCTCGGCCAGGCCGCCGACGCGCAGCGCGACGGCCTCGCTGCCGTTGCCGCTGGTGGCGACGATCTCGGCCGTCGTCGCGGCCTGCTCGTCCACGCGGCGGCCGAGCGCGTCCAGCCGCTCGCCGAGGGCGCCCGTGGCCCGGCGCAGCTCGCCGCCGAGGTTGCCCAGCTCGCCGCCGAGCTGGTCGACGCGGGCCGCGGACGCGGTGCCGCGCAGCTGCTCGGCGATGCCGGCGACGAGCCCGCGCAGCTCGGTGAGCACGGCCGACACCTGACGCTGCTCGGTGAGCTGCTCCTCGGCAGCCCGCGACAGCAGCGCCTGCATCCGCTCCGACATCGGTCCGCCGGGCGTGCTCGGCGGCCGGCTGGAGCTGCGGGGGTCGTTCTCTGTCACGGGTGCCAGTCCTCCTGGGCAGGGCGTGCGGCAGTGCTGTCGCGCGGCGAGCATCCCACTTCGCCGCCGCTGCGGACCAACGCCCCGCTCACCACAGCGCCGTGGCGTCGCCCACGGCGAGCACCCGGTCCTCGCTCACCAGAGCGGTCGGGGCGCTGCCCACGGCGGTGACCACGCCGCCCTCGACGACGACCCCGGACTGCTCCGGCAGGCCGAGCACGCGGACGTCGGCGGGCACCGCAGCCTCGACGGCGGGGAGCCAGCCGCTCGCGCCGCGCCAGTGCGGCACGACGAGCGTCCGCGGCACCAGGCCGAGGCCCGGCACGACGGCCGGCGAGCCGCGCTCGGGAAGCACCGTCCAGGCGCAGAGCACCATCGCACCGGCGCTCGACCCGGAGACCACCCCGCCGTCGGCGAGCAGCTCGCCGACGAGGTCGCCGACCGGAGTCGACCGCAGGGCCTCCAGCAGCCGGGAGGGAGAGCCTCCGGGCAGCACCAGCAGCCGCGCCCGGCGCAGCGCCTCGAGAGCGCCGTCCGGGTCCTCGCGGACGTCCGGCGCCACCGTGACGTCGTCGGCGCCCAGGGACGAGAAGTGACGTACGCCGTTGTTGCCCGCGGTGCGGTACTCCCGACCGGGCGCGCCGGCCAGGGCGGTCACCACGACCGGGCCGTCGGACCGCTCGAGCAGCGCGGCGTCCATCTCGCGGCAGTCGGGACCGAACTCCGCGCCGCCCTGCAGGCAGAGCACGCTCAGGTGCCCGGCAGGTGCGACAGCACGAGCAGGGCGACGTCGTCCGCGGCACCCTCCGCGCGGCCGAGCGTCTCGAGGATGTGGTCGGCGACGGCCTCGGGCGGCAGCCGCAGGTCGTCGAGCGCCTGCCGGAGCGCCTCCAGCCCGGAGGCGAGGGTGTCCCCGCGCTGCTCGACCAGGCCGTCGGTGTAGAGCACCAGCGTCGCACCCTCGGGGACCTCGACGACGGTCTCGGCGTACTCCCCGGGCAGCGACCCGATCGGCGGTCCCGGCTCCACGTCGAGGTAGGCCGGAGCTCCGTCGAGGGGCGCCATCAGCGGCGGCGGGTGGCCGGCGGAGGCCACGGTCAGCGTCCGTCGAGCAGGCGAGTACGACGCGACGAGCAGGGTCGCGAGCTCGAGGTCGAGCAGCGACTCGCTGCTCTCGGCCAGCCGGGCCAGCAGCGCCCCGGGCTCGTGCCCCTCCAGGGCGAGCGTCGCGACGATGGCGCGCAGCTGCCCCATCCGGGCCGCGCTGCGCATGCCGTGGCCCATCACGTCGCCCATGGCCAGGACGAGGTCGTCGCCGACGACGACGCCCTGGTACCAGTCGCCGCCGACGAAGGCCCCCGTCGCGCCGGGGCGGTAGCGGACCGCGACCTCGATGCCCGGCAGCTGCGGGACCTGCCCCGGGAGCAGGCTGCGCTGCAGCGTCAGCCCGGTGCGGCGCTCGGCGCGGTAGAGCAGCGCGTTGTCGAGGGCCACTGCCGCGCGCGCGGCGAGGTCGGCGATCAGGGCGCGGTCGACCGAGTCGCTGGCCGGGTCGGCCACCGTGACGGCACCCAGCTGCCGACCGCGGCTGGCCAGCGGGACGGTCAGCGCCGACGTCGGCTGGATCACCCGCAGGTCCTCGACCACCTGCGGGTCGTCGAGGTTCGCCTGGCGGCTGGGCAGGTCGGCGATCACCGGCAGCCACTCGGGCTCGCCCGTCCGCACGACGGCGCCCACCCCGAAGGAGTCGGACGTCCGTCGCGTGACGCTGGTCGCCAGCCGCTCGAGGACGGTCTGGAGCTCGGGCGAGACGTGGCTGACGTGCACGACGTGCACCTGGTCGTCGGCGGGCAGGTCACGGCGCAGCACCTCACCGGCCGACTCCCCCACGAGCCCGACGACGACGCAGCGGCCGAGCGACGGCAGGATCACGTCACTGAGCCGCTGCAGCACCTCTTCGGGCTCGAGCGACTGGGCGAGGACGTGGGAGGCGTCGGCCAGCAGCGACAGCCGCGCGTTGGCCGACTCCGCTGCGGCGTACGCCTGCTCGCGCTCGACGATCGCCTGCTCGCGGTCGCTCTGCGCGCGGCGACGACCGGTCACCTCGCGGAAGTAGACCGACAGGCCGTCCGGCCCGGGCCAGGCGCGCAGCTCGTACCAGCCGTCGAGGGGCGGCGGGTAGTAGGCCTCGAACGACGCGGGCCGCCCGGACTCCATCGCCTCGCGGAAGTGCAGCTCGAAGTCCGAGCCGACAGCGGCGGGGAACTCCTCCCAGAGCACCCTGCCGAGCAGCTCGTCGGCCGAGCGGCCGAGCAGCTTCTCGGCCTCGGCGTTGACGAAGGTGAAGCGCCAGTCGCAGTCGACGGAGTAGAAGCCGTCGGTCATCGACTCGAGCACCCGGGCCACCCGGTCCCGGGCCTCCCGCACCTCGGTCGAGTCGTGGGCCACACCGAGCAGCCGGACGGCCCGGCCGTGCTGGTCGGTGAGGACCCGACCGCGGGCCTCCACCCAGCGCACCCCGTCGGAGCGGACGATGCGGTACTCCACCGACAGGTCGCCGGCGGTGTCGATGGTCCGCTTGAGCGCCTCCGCGACGCGGTCGCGGTCGTCGGGGTGCAGGCGGGCGGTGAAGTCCGCGATGCGCCCGCCGAAGGTGTCGCGCTCGTAGTCGAACAGCGCGACCAGGCGGTCGTCCCACCGCAGGTCGTCGTTGACGAGGTCCCAGTCGAAGGACCCGGTGTCGGCCGCCGACAGCGTCAGCTCGAGCTGGGTCGCCTTGGTCGACATCTCCGCCGACACCGCGCGCAGCTCCAGCTCGGCGATGGCGCTCTCCGCGAGCGCGGACAGCACCCCGACGTCGCGGGCGTTCCAGGCGCGGACCTTCGCGTCGTAGACGCACAGCGCGCCGAGGGTCAGCCCGGTGGAGGCGACCAGCGGCACGCCGAGGTAGGCCCGCACGGCACCGCTCGTGACCGGGGGCAGGTCACGCACGCGCGGGTCGTCGTACGCGTCCGACACGGCGAACGGCGCTCCGAGCCGCACGGTCACCGTGCACAGGCTCTCGGCGAGCGGGCCGATCCGCTCCTCGTCAGTGGGCTCGCTGCCGAAGATGCTCGCGACGACCTGCTCCTCGGCGAGCAGCGACACCTGCGCGTGCGGCGCGTCGAGCAGCTCGGCGGCGAGCCGGGTCAGCCGGTCGAGCCCGGCGGCGGTCGTGCCGCCCATGAGGACGCGACGGACCGCGGCGACGCGGGCAGGATCGGCCAGCGATTCGTCGCCGAGGGCGAGCTCGTCGGGCTGGGTGGTCACCGGTTCCTCGGTCCTCGGAAAGCCCCGAGCCTAGCCGCGGATCCCGGGATCCTCACCGGAGACCGTCAGGCCGACTTGCGCGCGGCCTTCTTCGCCGGAGCCTTGGCGGCCTTCTTCGCCGCAGTCGCCTTCTTGGCCGGCTTGTCCGCGGGAGCCTTCTTCGTCGCGGCCTTCTTCGCCGGCTTCGCCTCCGCGGCGCTCTCCGCGCCCGGCTTGTCCTTCTTCGCCGCCTCGACGCTGGCCCGCAGCGCCGCCATCAGGTCGACGACGGTCCCGGCGGTCGGCTGCGCCTCCGTCGGCTGGACGACCTCGCGGCCCTCGACCTTGGCCTCGATGACGGCCTGCAGCGCCTCGCGGTAGGAGTCCTTGTACTGCGAGGCGTCGAACTCCCCGGACAGCGTCTCGATCAGGCTGCCGGCCATCGCGAGCTCCTGCGGCCGCACCTCGACGTCCTCGTCGAGGAAGCCGAAGTCGGGTGTGCGGACCTCGTCCGGCCACAGCATGGTCTCGAGCACGAAGACGCCGTCGCGGACGCGGAGCGCGGCGAGCGACTCGCGGTTGCGCAGCGCCACCTTGACGACGGCGACCTTGCCGGACTGCTCCAGCGCGTCACGGAGCAGGACGTACGGCTTGGTGCCGGCCTTGTCCGGCTCGAGGTAGTAGCTCTTCTCGAAGAAGATCGGGTCGAGCTCCTCCAGCGGCACGAACTGCAGCACGTCGATGGCGCGGTTCGTGGTGAGCGGCAGGTCCGCGAAGTCCTCGTCGGTCAGCACGACGGTCTCGCCGTTGGACAGCTCGTAGCCCTTGGCGATGTCGCCGTAGGCGACCTCCTCGCCGTCGACGGCGGCCACGCGCTTGTACTTGATGCGGCTGCCGTCGGAGCGCCGGACCTGGTGGAAGGTGACGTCCTTCTGCTCGGTCGCGCTGTACAGCTTCACCGGGATCGTCACCAGCCCGAAGCTGATGGCGCCCTTCCAGATCGACCTCACGCGTCCCCCCTTACCCCTGTGCGATCAAGGTAGGCCCGTTCAGGCGCCCGGGGCCAGGGCGGCCGTGGTCGCCTCCAGCTCCGCGCGCACGGCATCCGGGTCGCTCTGGCCGCTGACGAGGAAGGCCACCGGCTCGTCGACGCCCGCCTCGCGGAACGCCTCGAAGCGCCGCTTCACGTCGGCTGCGTCACCCGCGAGCACCAGGGTGTCGAGGAGCTCGTCGGGCAGCGAGGCGGCCGCGCCCTTGCGGTCGCCGCCGTCCCACAGCTCCATCGCCTTCGTCGTGACCTCGTCCCATCCCTGGACGCCGAAGGCCTTCCGGTAGGCCGGCACGGTGACGTAGGACATCACCTCGCGCCGGGCCCAGCGGCGGGTGGACTCGACGTCGTCGGTGACGCAGACGCGTACGAACACCGCGTTGGTCGTCTCGCGGGGACCCGCCTTGACGTGGGCGAGCGCGTCGGCGACGGCGTGCGCGCCGATCCAGTTCAGGCACACGCCGTCGGCCACCTCTCCGCCGGCCTTCAGCATCTGCTCGTTGAGGGCGCCGATGATGATCGGGCTCGGCGGCGACGGGGTGTTCATCAGCAGCATGTAGCCGTGCACGTCGTAGTAGGTGCCGTCGTGGTCGAGCTTCTCCCAGGCGAGCAGCCGCCGGACGACCTCGACGTACTCCTTGATGCGGCCGAGCGGCTTGTCGTACGGCACGCCGTTCCAGCGCTCGACGATCGTCTTGCTGGAGACGCCGACGCCGAGGGTGAAGCGCCCGTCGGAGACGTCCTGCAGGGTGGCGGCGCACTGCGCCATGAGGCTCGGCGTCCGTGTGTAGATCGGCACGACGCCGGTCGCGAGGCCGACGGTGCTCGTGCCGAGAGCGACGGCGGTCAGCAGCCCGAAGGCGTCGTTGTTGCCGGCCTCGGCGACCCAGAGCCGGTCGTAGCCCGCGGCCTCCGCCCGCTGGCCGACCTCGACGAAGCCCTTGACCGGGAGCGCGAGGTTGAGGGGCAGGGCGAGTCCGGTTCCTCCGACAGCTGGCATGGGCGCGATCCTGCCAGTCCGGGGTAGGACTGGCGCGTGCCCCTGCCCCGCGACGTCGCGCCGATGCTGGCGACGACCGGCCCGCTGCCGGCGGACGACGGTCGCTGGGCGTACGAGGTGAAGTGGGACGGCGTACGCGCGCTCGTGTCGATCGGGGCAGGTCGGGTCACGCTGCGCTCGCGCAACGGCAACGACATCACCGGGGCCTACCCCGAGCTGCAGGGGCTCGGCGACGCACTCGGCTCGACCAGCGCGCTGCTGGACGGGGAGGTGGTCGCCTTCGACCCGGCCGGCCGGCCGGACTTCGGGCTGCTGCAGTCCCGCATGCACGTGCGGTCGCCGTCGCCGTCGCTGGTGCGCAGCACGCCGGTGACCCTGCTGCTCTTCGACGTGCTGCAGGTCGACGACCGGCCGCTGGTCGACGCGTCCTACGACGAGCGGCGCGCGGTGCTGGAGTCCCTGCCGCTGTCGGGTGAGCGGTGGCAGGTGCCGCCGTCCTTCCCCGGCGACGGCGAGGCGGTGCTCGCGGCGACCCTCGCGCAGGGCATGGAGGGCGTCGTCGCGAAGCGACGCGACAGCCGCTACGTCCCCGGACGGCGCAGCGACTGCTGGGTGAAGGTCAAGCACGTGCACCGGACCTCGGCCGTGGTCGTCGGCTGGAAGCCGGGCGACGGCGGACGCGCGGGACGGATCGGCTCGCTGCTGCTCGCGGTCCCGGACGCAGACGGCTGGGCCTTCGCCGGTCACGTCGGAACCGGCTTCAGCGCCGCCACCCTGCGGATGCTCGAGGAGCGGCTGTCCCCGCTGCGGCGCGACTCCCCGGTGCTCGAGGACGTGCCGCGCGAGCACGCCCGGCACGCCGTGTGGGTCGAGCCGGAGGTGGTGGTCGAGTGCGACTACACCGAGTGGACGCGGGAAGGCCGGCTGCGGCACCCGTCGTACAAGGGACTGCGGCCCGATGTGCAGCCACGTGAGGTGAGGCGCGAGTGAGCAAGGTCCTGGTCGACGTCGAGGGGCGGCAGGTCGCGCTGACCAACCTCGAGAAGGTGCTCTACCCCGACGGCTTCACCAAGGGGCAGGTCCTCGACTACTACACGCGGATCGCGCCGGTCCTGCTGCCGCACCTGGCCGGCCGCGCGGTCACCCGCAAGCGCTACCCCGACGGCGTCGAGGGTCAGGTCTTCTTCGAGAAGAACGCACCGCGAGGCACCCCTGACTGGGTCCGCGTCGTGACGCTCCCCTCTCCCGGGTCGAGCAAGGACCGCGAGACGATCGACTACGTCGTCGTCGAGGACCTCGCCGGTCTGGTCTGGACCGCGAACCTCGCCGCGCTCGAGCTGCACACCCACATGTGGCGGGTGTCGGAGGACGGCAAGGCCCTGCCTCCCGACCTGGTCGTCTTCGACCTCGACCCCGGCCCGCCGGCGACGATCGTCGAGTGCTGCCAGGTCGCGCAGCAGCTGCGCCCGCTGCTGGAGGCCGACGGTCTGCAGCCGGTGGCCAAGACGAGCGGCAGCAAGGGGCTGCAGCTCTACGCGCGCGCCGACGGGTTCGCCTCGGCCGAGGAGACGTCGTCGTACGCCAAGGGGCTCGCGCAGCGGCTCGAGAAGGAGTCCCCGGAGCTGGTCGTGCACCGGATGACCAAGTCGCTGCGCGACGGCAAGGTGCTCGTCGACTGGTCGCAGAACAGCGCGGCGAAGACGACGGTCAGCGTCTACTCGCTCCGCGCCAGGGAGCACCCGACGGTGTCGACCCCGGTGACCTGGGAGGAGGTCGAGTCCTGCTCGGAACCAGGCGATCTCGTCTTCACCAGTGACGACGTGCTGGCGCGCGTCGAGGAGCACGGCGACCTCTTCGCGCCGCTGCTCTAGTCCACCGGCTTGTCCGGCTGCTGCCGCTGCTCCCCGTCGGTGAAGAAGGAGAAGTTGCCGTCGGGCTCGAGGATCCCGGCGCGCACGTCGCGCACGTCCTCGATCCCCTGCTGCCGCATCGCGGTGCACAGCTCGGTGTCCGACAGCCGCTCGTAGCGCATCACGTCCTCGCGCATCTTCCCGTCGAGCACCACGACGACCGGGAGCCCCTCCAGGTGCTCACGGGTGCGCGGGAAGCGCCAGGACACGTAGGCGAAGAAGACGATCAGCAGCGTGAACGTGCCGACGGCCAGCATCGCGCCGGTGATGCTGTAGTCCTCCTGCGTGACGCCCTGCTGGATCAGGTCGCCCATCGTCACGAGCAGCACCAGCTCGAAGGCGCTCATCTGGCCGAGCTCGCGCTTGCCGACGACGCGGGTGATGCCCCAGAGGAAGAAGTAGATGACCGCTGCGCGGAAGACGACTTCCATGTCAGGGCCAGATCCAGGTGTCGACCTCGGCGGTCAGCAGCGCGGTGCCGTCCTCGTCGACGATCGAGAAGAACCCGGACTCACCCCGCTGCCGGGCCGGTTCGACGCGCGTGTCGACGGTCATGACGAACACCTCTCCTCGTGGTGGGAGGAACTCGTCCTCGGTGTAGCCGGGACCGGCGGTCTCGGCGTTGGGCGCTGGGGTGAAGGCGTTCTCGTCGAACATCTCCAGCCACTCGGTGCGGTAGCGCAGCTGCACCGGCTCCTGGCCGAAGCCGCCCTCCTTGCGGATCGCCACCTGCACCTTGACCGCGTGCCCGGGTCGGGCGATGCGGGGGTACGTGACCGTCATCTCGTACCCCTCTCCCCGCACGGTGGTCGTGCTCGTGTGCGTGCCGAGCAGGCCGACGGCGCCGGCCAGCACGAACAGCGACAGCACGGTCAGGCCGATGCGGCGCTGGGTCCGCCCGCGCCGGACGTGCTCCGGCTCGCGGAGCGTCGGCAGCGTGCTGGTGGGGCGCGGGGTCACGGGCGCGCTGTACCCGCCCAAGATCGTCTCTAACGGAGCAGTCGCGCGAGAGGCGAGCGGTCGAGGTCCTGGAGGAGCTCGGACGGGTTGCCGTAGACCGCCGCGGCCCCGGCGTCGCGCAGCTCGGACTCCCCGATCCCGCCGCACCGCAGGGCGATGCAGTCGACGCCGGCCGCGCGCGCCGCTCGTACGTCGTAGACGGTGTCGCCCACCATCACCGCGTCCTCCGGACGCACGCCGACCGCCTCGAGCGCAGCGCGCACGATGTCCGGTGCGGGCTTGCTCTGCTCGACGTCGCCGCTGTCGACGACAGCCGCCACGACGTCGTCACAGCCGATCTTGCGGCGGAAGTCCTCGACGTCCTCGGGCGAGCCGCTGGTGCAGTAGACGACCTCCAGCCCCCGGGAGGCGCAGGTCCGGATCAGCTCCGGCACCTGGTGGAACGGCCGGCACCTCTCCCGCAGCGGCGCCCACTTCTCGGCGTGGGCGTCGACGAGCGAGTCGTCCGGCGCGCCCACCAAGGTCTCCACCAGGTCGTCGGAGCCGCGGCCGATGGCGCGGTGGATGTCGACGGCCGACACCTCGTGCCCCGCGTCGGCGAAGGCCTCCCACCATGCCATCACGTGCAGGTAGACCGTGTCGAGCAGCGTCCCGTCGACGTCCAGCACGAGCGCCCGGGGGCGCTGGTCGTCTCCGTTGACGGCAGGTGCAGGCTGGGTCATGCACGGCCCGTTCCCCGGGTAGGGACGACTCACCCGGACCGACGACTGGAGACCCCTTGACCGGAGTGCCCGCCGACCAGCTCAGCGACGAGGCCCTGGAGCGAGAGCTCAAGCACCTCCACGAGACGCGTCACGACACCTTCCTGCACGGGAGCGAGGACGCCCTGCACTTCCACACGACGCGCACGACGGAGCTCGAGCAGGACTACCTCCGCCGCAACCCCGACCGCGTCATCGACGCGCGCCGCACCCGGCACGGGTCGCGCGAGCTGTCCGGGCAGGACACGAGCGCATGAGCGAGAGCACTCCCGAGGACCGGATCGAGCAGGAGAGCACCCCGACCCGCGACCGCGAGCGGTCCGAGCCGCCGGCGGTTCCGCTGGAGGCGCCGGACGCCGACGTCGTCGAGCAGGCGGTCGCCACCGGCCCCGGTCAGCACCTCGCCGACGAGGGCGGTGACGCCGGGGAGCTGCCCGTCGAGGCCGACCCCGCCGACGCAGCGGAGCAGTCCGTGGTGGTGGAGCTCGACGAGGACGAGCGCCGCTAGGGTTCCCGCGTGACCACGACGGCAGGACGCGGGCCCGCTCCGCGCGGCACCCGGCTGCCTCGCCAGGCGCGCCGCAAGCAGCTGCTGGGCGCGGCCCAGGAGGTCTTCGTCGCGCAGGGCTACCACGCGGCGGCGATGGACGACATCGCCGAGCGGGCCGGGGTCAGCAAGCCCGTGCTCTACCAGCACTTCCCGAGCAAGCTGGAGCTCTACCTGGCGCTGCTCGACCAGCACGCCGAGCGGCTGGTCGACCGGGTCCGCGAGGCGCTCGCGTCCACGACCGACAACAAGGCGCGCGTCGCCGCGTCGGTGGCGGCGTACTTCGACTTCGTCGACGGCGAGGGCACCGAGGGCGAGGGCGCCTTCCGGCTGGTCTTCGAGAGCGACCTGCGCAACGACCCGGCGGTCCGCGAGCGGGTCGAGCGGATGACGCAGGGCTGCGTCGACGCCATCGCCGAGACGATCGCGCACGACACCGGCTACCGCGCCGAGGAGGCGCAGCTGCTGTCGATCGGGCTGTCCGGCCTGATGGAGGTCGGGGCGCGCTGGTGGCTCACCTCGCCGGACCGGATCCCCAAGGATCGGGCGGTCGAGCTGCTGATGGGGCTGGCCTGGCGCGGCATCTCCGGGACGCCCCGCACCGACTGACCGCGTTCCGCCCAGGGCGTACGACCGCTCCTCGGGCGCTGCCTCGGGCTAGCCTCGTGCGCAACGTGTCCCCCGCAGCGAAGGAGTCCTCGGTGGAGGTCAAGATCGGCGTCCAGTACGCCGCGCGCGAGCTCGTCCTCGAGAGCGCGCAGTCCCCCGACGAGGTGGCCAAGGCCGTCGCCGACGCCCTCAAGGCCGACCTGGGCGTGCTGTCCCTCGTCGACGAGAAGGGCCGCCGCGTCCTCGTCCCCGCGGACAAGCTCGCCTACGTCGAGATCGCCGAGTCCGAGCAGCGCCGGGTCGGCTTCGGCGCCGTCTGAGCGACACCCCCTACCCCGCTGGGAGCGGTTGCTCTCATCGGGTGACGATCCGGACACGCATGGTTCCGATGGACCTCGTCGGGAAGGACGTCCTCCGAACGGGCCCCCCTGGCCCGCACCACAAGGAGGAACCGTGAACATCATCATCCTGCTTCTCGTCGGGCTCGTCGTCGGTGCACTGGGCCGCGCCGTCGTGCCGGGCAAGCAGTCCATGCCGCTGTGGCTCACCATGCTCATCGGCGTCGGCTCGCTCCTGCTCGCCGGCCTGATCTTCAACAGCCTGCTTCTCGAGATCGTCGTCGGCACCCTGGTCGCCGCCGCGATCATCGCCGTCACCCAGGGCAGCATGCGCAGCAAGACCCACGTGTAGCTCGTCCCGCACGACCGCCGGAGGCCGGCACCCCTTCCCGGGGTGCCGGCCTCCGTCGTGCGTGGGGTCCCTGGGGGCCAGGACTGCCAGTTCGTGGGAGCAACGACGTGCACCTCGCACCGGATGCCCACGGATCCAGGGATTCCCGCATCATGGAGCCGCCCGCACCGTGAGGTGCACGTGCTTCCTCCCAGGAACTGGCAGTCGAGGCTCCCGCGAGCTAGGCGGTCTGCTCCTGGCGGCCCAGCAGCCAGGCGCCGCCGGCGACCAGGACGAGTCCGAGGGCCAGGGCCACCAGCAGGTCCGAGCCGGTGCGCGGCACGGCGCCACCGCTCGAGGCCTGCGGCTGCTCCGCCGCCGGGCTCGGCTCCTCGGACGGCGGCTGCTCCGCAGCAGGCTCCTCGTCGGTCGGGTCCTGCGTCGCCGGCGGCGCGCCACCGGCCGCGAGCAGGCCGTAGTTGAACGCCGCGCAGCCGCGACCCAGCGAGAAGCTCACGTCGCCGTTGAGGTCGTAGGAGTCGACCGCGTTGTCGGCGTCACCGCTGATGGCGTCGACCGTGAAGGACAGGCAGTTGTAGTCGAACGTCCACGGCTGGCTGCCGTCCTCGTCCGGGTCCTTCTCCGGGTCGCGGGTCGGCTCGCTGTAGTTGTCGACGTGCGGCGATGCGGGCGCGTCGCTGTAGCTGCTGCGCCCGTCGGCCGTCGTGAACACCGCGTCGTTGAGGTTCGGGTCGTCGCTCTCGGGCTCCGGCACGCTGTCGAGCGGCGTCTGCGCCGGCGGGTTGTCCGTGCCGACGTTGCCGTAGCCGTGCGCCTCGTCGGTGTAGGTCAGCAGCAGCCCGGGCTCGAACGCGATCGGGTCGCGGTCGTTCTCGCCGCGGCCGTCGAGGTCGAAGCCGGAGCGGTCGCGCATCTCGAGCAGGTAGGCGTGCTCGAGCTCGGACGGCGTGCCCGCGGCGAGGTAGGCCCAGCCCTCGGTGCACAGCCCGCCGCTGGTCGACAGGTCCTCCTTGCAGCCGCCGTTGTAGACGCGCGGGTCGTCGCTGCCGCCGTCGCCGTCCTCGAAGTCGGTCTCGAAGAGGACCTTGTCGCCGGCCTTGACGACGAGGTCGTCGATGACCCAGCCGAGCTTGGCCAGGCCCGGGTCGGTGGCGTACGAGAAGCGCAGCACGCCGCCCTTCACGCCGGCGAGCTCGGACACGTCGTAGCTGTCCTCGACGAACGGCCCGTCCGGGTAGTTGCCGGCGACGCGGTCGACCGGCGCGGTGCCGGCCTCGTACGACGCGGGCGTCCCGGTCAGGCCGTTGCCGTACCCCGACTGGCAGGAGTTGGCGTTGGGGTTGGTGGCCGCGGGCGTCGTGTAGCCGTTGAGCGACTCCTGCGAGGTGTAGGTGACCTTGCCCTGCTCGTCCGGGGTGCCGGCCAGCACGAAGCCGTAGTCGTAGTCCCACTCGATCTCGAAGAAGCTCTTGAACGTCGCGGTGATCGGCGTGCCGGCCGGTACGTCCTCGAGCCCGGGGATGGCGAAGTCCAGGTTGTGCCCGCCGATCGGCGGGCAGCCGAAGTCGTTGCCCTGCCGGGAGTACCAGACCTGCTTGCCCGACGCGCCCTGCTCGATCTTGGCCGGGTCGAGCAGCTGCCGACCGGGCAGCGCGGCGGTGTAGGCCTCGCCGTTGTGGATGCCGTAGTCGCCGTTCGCCGCCGACAGGCGGTACGGCGTGCCGTCCGGGGTGACCCAGCTGATGGTGCCGGTGTCGACCTTGCTGTCCTGCCAGTCCGCAACCTTGCGGGTCGATCTCGGCGCGAGCACCTCGGGCACGATCCAGCCCAGCTCCTTCTTCGGGATGACGTCCATGTGGTGGCTCTTGTCGGTCGCCATCAGGTTGAAGTCGCCGTAGGTGGAGCGGCTGCCCGTCGAGTAGTAGTCCGGCAGGCCGAGCGAGTGGCCGTACTCGTGCGAGATGACGCTGGCGAACTCGATCGCCGTCTCGGGGTTGACGTTGTACGGCCCGACGCGGACGAACGCCGGGAAGGCGGTCTCGGTCGTCGTCGTCCTGGTGTAGGTGTCGTCGGTGTAGAAGAGCAGGTTGCCCTCGAGGTCCTTGAGCCGGTCCTTGCTCATGTAGCCGGTCAGGCCGGTCTCGGGGTCGGTGTAGCTGAACTCCAGCGACGAGCTGTGCGGCCAGATGTTGTCGCTCGTGTCGGTGGCCGGGCAGTCGGCAGCCGGGCCGAGCTGGGACGCGCCGTTGCCGCCGCAGCCCTGGAAGATCACCTCGAAGAAGTCGACGACGCCGTCCTTGTCGGTGTCGAAGTCGTTGTAGTCGATGTCCGGGTCCGCGACGACGGCTGCGTCGTACGCCGCCTTGGCGGTCGGGCCGCAGCCGGAGTCGATGGCCTGCAGTGCGCCGACGCCGCCGAGCGCGCCGACCAGGGCGGAGCCGTTGGCGTCCGCGCCGTAGTAGGTGCGCTGGCCGGGCAGCTGGTACCAGCCGTCGTTGATCCGCTCGGTGTAGGCCGGGGTCGGCTCGCCGGTCGTCGGGTCGACGGTGGTGGTGCCGGTGCAGGTGTTGACCTGCTCCGGGTCGATGGTCGAGAAGCGCAGGTCGTCCTCGGGCGTGACGGGACGGCTGTCGACGCCGACCGAGCCGACCGTCCCCTTCGGGAACAGCTGGCCGAACGACATCTCCTGGAACAGGTTGAACGTCGAGCCGGGGTTGGCCGGGTCGTTGATGGTGCGGTCGAGCTCCTCGGCCGAGGCGGTGTGCTTGAAGTCGGCGTAGTCGACCGGCACGACGGGGAAGGGCCGGTCGCCGTAGCGCGCGGTCTCGTAGCCGCCGCTCGGCGGGATGACCTTCGGGCCGTGGCTCGCGACCTTCGTCGGGGTGCCGCCGGCGACGCTGACCGTCGCGATGCTCGAGATGTTGCGCCAGACGACCGTCGGCTCCTGCGCCGTCGTCCGAGCCTTCGCCTCCAGCACCAGCGCGAGCGTCTGCCCGCCCGCGACGGACGGGACCGTCCAGGTCACGGCGCCGTCGGCCAGGCGCGGGGTGCCCACCGAGGAGCGCACACCGGTCCAGGACATGCCGCGGCTGGCCGGGATGGTCACGGAGACGTTGCTGACCGCACCGCTGCCAGGGTTCTTCACGAGGATCCGCGAGGGGTAGGTCTCGCCGGGCTTGACCCAGCCGACCGCGGAGACGAAGGAGTTCTCCACCTCGAGCCCGCCGACCGTCGCCTCGGACACGACGATCGAGGACGGGGCGGCGACGCTGGGAGCGGCAGCGCCGGCAGAGCCGGAGGTGGCGACCGAGGTGACGGTCAGCAGTCCGGCGAAGAGCGTGGTGGCGGCGGCGGTGGCCGCGAACCGGCGTGATCGGGGCATCGGGGTTCCTCGGTGAGGGGACGCGTTCGGGGGCGCGTCGATGACCGGAGAACGACGGGTTGGCAGCCGAGGTTACGCACGGGTAGGAACGCCAACGGCCCCGCGGGTCCGGGACGTGGACCTGCGGGGCCGTTGATCGGGGCCCTACGACGCCCGGTCAGGCGTCGTACGACTCGGCGTCACTCGCCGGCGATGAACTTCTCGAGCTCGGCGCGACCGAGGTCGTCGGCCATCTGCACGGGCGGGGACTTCATCAGGTAGGCCGAGGCACCCAGGATCGGGCCGCCGATGCCGCGGTCCTTGGCGATCTTGGCCGCGCGGACGGCGTCGATGATGATGCCGGCCGAGTTGGGGGAGTCCCAGACCTCGAGCTTGTACTCCAGGTTGAGCGGGGCGTCACCGAAGGCACGGCCCTCGAGGCGGACGTAGGCCCACTTGCGGTCGTCGAGCCAGGCGACGTAGTCCGACGGGCCGATGTGCACGTTGCGGTCGTTGGCACCGGCGCCGGCCAGCGTGCCGACCAGGTTGGACGTCACGGCCTGGGTCTTGGAGACCTTCTTGGACTCCAGGCGCTCGCGCTCGAGCATGTTCTTGAAGTCCATGTTGCCGCCGACGTTGAGCTGGTAGGTGCGGTCCAGCACCACGCCGCGGTCCTCGAA
>JAKFFB010000166.1:0-6978 GCA_036675425.1 Actinomycetales bacterium
AGCGGCAGCATCCGGCTCTCGGCGTTCTTGACCGACGCCGCGATGAACGCCGCGAACAGCGGGTGCGCCCGGGTCGGGCGCGAGCGGAACTCCGGGTGGGCCTGGGTGCCGACGAAGAACGGGTGCACCAACTCGGGCAGCTCGGCGATCTCGACCAGGTTGCCGTCCGGCGAGGTGCCGGAGAAGACCAGTCCGGCGGCCTCGAGCTGCGGGCGGTAGGTGTTGTTGACCTCGTAGCGGTGCCGGTGCCGCTCGATCGCGGGAGCATCGCCGTACGCCTTGGCAGCGACCGAGCCCTTCTTGAGCTTGGTCGGCCACAGGCCCAGCCGCATCGTGCCGCCCATGTCGCGCTCGCCGGCCACGACGTCCTGCTGGTCGGCCATCGTGGCGATGACCGAGTCCGGCCCCGCCGGCTCGAACTCCGCGCTGTTGGCCTTCTCGATGCCGGCCAGGTTGCGGGCCACCTCGATCACCATGCACTGCAGGCCCAGGCACAGCCCGAGCGTCGGGATCTGCCGCTCGCGGGCGTAGCGGATCGCCCCGAGCTTGCCCTCGATGCCGCGCACGCCGAAGCCGCCTGGCACGCAGACGCCGTCGACGCCTTCGAGGGCCTTAGCCGCGCCCTCCGGAGTCTCGCAGTCGTCGGAGCCGACCCAGCGGATGTCGACCTTCGCGTCGTTGTGGAAGCCGCCGGCGCGCAGCGCCTCGGTGACGGACAGGTAGGCGTCGGGCAGGTCGACGTACTTCCCGACCAGGGCGACGGTGACCTTCTTCGCCGGGTGGTGGACCCGCTGCAGCAGCTGGTCCCAGTCCTTCCAGTCGACGTCGCGGAAGGACAGCCCGAGCCGGCGTACGACGTAGGCGTCGAGGCCCTCGGCATGCAGCACCCGCGGGATGTCGTAGATGGACGGCGCGTCCACGGCGGAGACCACGGCCTCCTGCTCGACGTCGCACATGTTGGCGATCTTGCGCTTGATGCCGTCGTTGATGGGCCGGTCGGAGCGGCAGACGATCGCGTCCGGCGTGATGCCGATGGTGCGCAGCGCCTGCACGGAGTGCTGGGTCGGCTTGGTCTTCAGCTCGCCGCTCGGCCCGATGTACGGGATCAGGCTGACGTGCAGGAAGAAGCAGTTGTCGCGCCCGACCTCCTGGCGCACCTGGCGGGCGGCCTCGAGGAAGGGCAGCGACTCGATGTCACCGACGGTGCCGCCGACCTCGGTGATGACGACGTCCACGTCCGGACCGCCGAGCGCGAGGATGCGCTCCTTGATCTCGTTGGTGATGTGCGGGATGACCTGGACCGTGTCGCCGAGGTACTCCCCGCGCCGCTCCTTGGCGATGACGGCGCTGTAGACCTGACCGGTCGTGACGTTGGCGCTGCCGTGCAGGTCCTCGTCGAGGAAGCGCTCGTAGTGGCCGACGTCGAGGTCGGTCTCCGCGCCGTCGTCGGTCACGAAGACCTCGCCGTGCTGGAACGGGTTCATCGTCCCGGGATCGACGTTGAGGTACGGGTCCAGCTTCTGCATCGTGACCTTGAGGCCACGGGCCTTGAGCAGGCGGCCCAGGCTCGAGGCGGTCAGCCCCTTGCCGAGCGAGCTGGCGACGCCGCCGGTGACGAACAGGTGACTCGTACGCGGCACTGGCGCTCCCGTGCTCGGAGCGGACCGGGCGGCCCGCTGCACGGAAGTTCAGGCTAGCAGCGACGACGGCGGCTCAGGGGCGCGACGCGCGCGGAGGACGACCGCGATCGTGGCGGGCAGCGCCACGACCAGCGCCAGCGCCGGGACCGCCGCCCCGGAGTCGTTGACCGCGAAGCCGATCGCGCAGGCCAGGCCGAGCGCCAGCAGCCCCGCCCGCCACGCCGGTGCGGCCGAGAACGCCTGCTGCAGCGGGGAAGGCGGGCGTACGACGAGGTAGGCCGCCGCCGCGACGACCAGCGGCAGCGCGGCGGTCAGGGGGCTGGCGAAGAGCAGGTCGAGGACGGCCTCGGCCTTGCGGCGCAGCAGCGTCCCGGCGGTGCCGTCGGCGACGTCCTGCACGAAGCGGCCCAGGTGCGTCCGTTCGGCGGCCGGTCGGCTCCAGTCGGCGAGGGCGAAGGCGGTCACCACCAGAGCCCCGGCCGCGCCGGCTCCGAGCAGCTTCAGCCAGGTGACCCGGCGGCCGTTCAGCAGGAGCGCCAGCAGCGCGAAGGCCGGCACCAGCGCGAGCACTCCGCCGACGTCGCTCCCCCACGGCGGCGCGCCGTCGACCGCCACCACCAGCACGCCGACGACAGCGACGGCCCAGAGCCGGCGGGTCAGCGCAGCCGTCGCCAGCAGGGCGGCGGCCGCCAGCACGCCGAACGCGACGTTGCCGATCCCGGCGAAGCGGCCCGCCACCAGCGGGCTGTAGCCCGCGACGCTCGACATCTGCAGGTGCGCCCCGGTCAGCAGGTCCAGCACCAGGACCCCCGCGGTGAAGCCTGCCGCGATCCCGACAGGCCTCATCAGCCCACCTCCCCCGCGACGATCTTCGTCATGTGGTGGCGGGACACGCCGCGCACCGCCCCACATGGCGGAGATCGTCGCCAGGTGGCGGGAGGTGGCGACGGCTACGACGGCGGTCGAGACCAGCACGACGACGGCGAGCAGGGTCAGCAGCGGCGCCGGGGACCGCCACCACGGGACGAGGTTGGCGACGTACGACGCGCCCAGCGCGGCGGTGCCGCCCAGCGCGACGAGCTCGGCCAGATCGGGGCGCCGCCGCCAGAGAGCCAGCAGCAGCAGCGACAGCTCCAGGGCCAGACCGACGACGAAGAACGGGACCGTCGTGGTCTTGTGCACCCGGGCCTTGAGCGCGAGGTCGTCCAGCTCCGCGGGAGTCGGCGCAGAGCCGACCGACCGCCACGGCTCGCCGGTCATCGCGTCCGGCACCGGCACGCCGATGACGTCGAGCACCGTCGGCGCCACGTCGACGAGCTGGACGTACGGCGCCCGCCGGGTCGACGCCGACCTCAGCGCCCCGCGCGGGAACGCCGGGCCGGAGGCGATGGCGACGTGCAGCTCGGGCCCGTCCTCACCCGGCGCGGCGGACAGCCCGACGACCAGGACGTTCGGAGCCGTGCTCTGCCGCAGCAGTGCTGCTAGCCGGCGGTCGACGCCGAGGGCCGCAGCCGCCCGGCCGGTGCCCCGACCGCTCACCGCCGGCAGCTCGCGCAGGACGGCGCGGCAGCCGCTGGCCCGCGGACGACCGGCCGCCGCGAGCACCGGACCTGGCTCGTTGGCCTCCACGCAGCCCTCGAGCGCCTCCGACAGCGCCCCGAGCTCGGCGCCCTGGTCCTCGTCCTCCTGAGCCCGCTGCAGCTCCGGAAGCTCCCGCGGGGCCGGAAGATCCGCCGTGCACGGCTCCCGCTCGATCCCCGACGCGACAGCGCGGTTGCCGGCGCCGAGGGTCAGCCAGCCGTCGGCCGGGCAGCTGACCGCCGGGACCGCCTTGACCGACAGCACCCCCACCGCACCGGTGCTCGCCAGCCGCTGAAGCGTCGGTGTCTGCGGCCCGACATCGGACCACTGCAGGCCGGGCACCCCCACGACGAGGACCGTCGGGCCGGCCAGCCGCGCCGACGCCGGAGCTGCAGGCAGCAGCACCAGGAAGGCCAGGCACAGCAGCAGGATCCGCCTCATCGCAGCAGCTCGCGGTAGACGCCCAGCACCTGCTCCACGGTGTCCCGCTCGGTCGGCCAGCCGGCGGCCACCGCCCGGCCCCGCTCGCCCAGCGCCGTCGCCGCAGCCGGGTCGTCCAGCAGCCGCCGGACCGCCGCAGCCAGCGCGTCCGCGTCCCCGGGCGGCACCAGGACCGCGCCCTCGCCCACGAGCGAGGGCACCTCCCCCACGGCGCTCGCGACGAGCGGCCGCCCGGCTCGCAGCGCCTCCTGCGCGGTCAGCGAGCGCGCCTCCCAGGTCGACGGCAGCACCACCACGTCGGCCGCGGCGAGCAGGTCAGCGACGTCGGAGCGCCCACCCAGCCAACGCACGTCGGGAGCCTCCGCGCGCAGGGAGTCGGCGAGCGGGCCGTCCCCCGCGACCGCCACGACCGCCTCGGGCCAGGCCGACCGAGCGCGCAGCAGCACGTCGTAGCCCTTCTGCGGGTGCAGCCGGCCGACGGCGAGCACCAGCGGATGACCGAGTCCGGGGTCCTGGCCCGTGGCCACCAGCGCCGGCGCGGCGACGGGGGCGAGCCGCACATCGCGCGCTCCCAGGGCTCGCGCGCGCTCCGCGAGGTCGGCGCCGGCTGCCAGGACGACCGCGGCCCGCTTGGCCACCAGTCGCTCCAGCACGGCCGCGATCCGGCCGGCGACCGCGTTGTGCAGCGTGACGACGACCGGCTTCGGCGACAGCACCGCGAGCGCTCCCGCGCGCAGGCCGTGCGCGTGCACGACGTCGGCCTCCTTCGACAGCGCCCGCAGGCGGGTCGCCGCGAGCGCGTCCCGGGTCGGGTGCGGCGCGCTGCCGATCTCGACCACCTCGTACGACGGGAGGTCGAAGGCCGCCCTCGTCGACGCCGGCCCGGCCACCGTGACGCGACACCCCTGCTCGGCGAGGCCCGCCGCGAGCGACTGCACGTGGCGACCCACTCCGCCGGTGCTGGTGGCGAGCACGAGGAGGACCCGGAGCTCAGGCACGGAGCAGCTCCCGCAGCGCGCTCGCGTCCAGCAGCCGCACCACGACCAGGAAGGCCGCGGCCGCAACTCCGGCGTTCAGCACGAGCGACATCGGCAGCGGTCCGCCGTCCGGCACGAGAGACCCTGCGGCGACGGCGATCCCGGCTGCCAGCGCCCCCACCGCTCCCGAGCGCAGCGCACCCGACAGCGGCGGAGCGCCCGCCGCGCGGCGCACCCCGAGCAGCAGCAGGACACCGGCGACGCTGACGCCGATCGAGTTCCCGGCGCCGAGCAGCAGCACCCGGTCGGCGTCCGGGAAGGACGCGACCAGCACCAGATCGGCCACCGCCACGACCAGCCAGCCGGCGACCGTCGCCGCGGTGGCGGCGCGCGCGGCGCTCCGCGCGTAGAGCGCCCGGGCCAGCAGCGCGACCAGGCCGTAGCCCACCAGACCGGGGGCGAAGGCCGCCGTCGCGCGGGCCAGCTCCGCGCTGCTCTCCACGCCCGGCGCGCCACGGACGAGCAGCTGCGCGACCGGCAGCGCCGCGACCGCGAGCACCGCCGCCGCGCCCGTCGTCGCGAGCAGCAGGCTGCGCGTCGCGCGCCCGGCCACCTCGCCGTACTCCTGCTCGTCGCCGGACTCGGCGCTCGCCGACAGCGCCGGGAACGCGCTGGTGGCAAGGGGAACCGCCAGCACCGCCCAGGGCAGCAGGAACAGCGCGGTCGCCACGGTGAAGACGATGACGTCACCCTCGCGGCCGCCGGCGGCGAGCCGCAGCGCGACCACCAGCGCGAGCTGCTGCGCCGCGAGCGTCGCCACTCCGCCGGCTGCGAGCCGGCGCGCACGGACGGCCACTCCGGGTGGGAAGCCGAGGGTCGGACGCAACCTCAGCCCCGTCGCGCGCAGCGGTACGAGCAGCCCGAGGGACAGCACCGCCACCCCCACGGTCGTGCCGACCGACAGCACGAGCTCCTGCGAGCGGCTCAGCGCCTCCGCCGACGCCACCCGGCCGGTCGAGGCGTAGAGCAGGTAGGTGCTGATCACCACGAGGCTGGACAGCAGCGGCGCGAGCGCGGGCCCGAGGAAGCGCCGGTGCGCCTGCAGGATCCCGGCCAGCACGATGCCGATGCCGTAGAGCACGACCTGCGGCATGAAGACGACGAGCATCCGGCTGCCGACGTCCACCGCGCCGGCGCAGGTGGGGTCGTCGCCGAGCAGCCCCCGCATCAGCAGCGGCGCTGTGAGCATCCCCAGCAGGGCCACCGGCACCAGCACCAGCACGGTCCAGGTGAGCAGCGCGCTCGCGGTGCGCGAGGCCGTCTCGCGGTCGCCACCGGCGAGCGCTCCGGCCAGCAGCGGCACGACCAGGGCGGCCAGGGCTCCCCCGGCCACGACCTCGAAGACGACGTTGGGCAGGTAGTTCGCGGCCTGGTAGGTGTCGCCCACGCAGGACGTGCCGAGCGTCCGCGAGAGCACCGCGACCCGGCCGAAGCCGACGACGCGGGCGGCCAGGGTCACGACGGCGATGCCCCCGGCGGCGCCGAGCAGCAGCCGGGTGCGCGGGGTCACGCCCGCCGCCCCAGCCGGTCGACCCAGCGCAGCGGTGGGACGGCGTCGATCACCCGGCTGTACGACACGACCTCGCTGGCCGCCGTCAGCGCCACGAGCCCGGCCAGAGCCGAGCGGGCCCGCGCGGGGTTCCGGTCGAGCAGGGCGAGCCCGAGCACGGCACCGAGCGCGTTCGCGCCGGCGTCGCCGAGCATGGTCTGCTCCCCGAGGTCGTCGGGGAGCAGCGCGAGCGCCGCCGCCGCCGGTCCGGGTTGGCCGAGCGCGAGAGCCGCTGCGCCCCCGGCCTTCAGCGCCCGACCGGGCCGCAGGTCGAGCAGGTTGACCAGGTTGGCGCTGCCGGCCACGACCGCGCCGCGGACGAGCAGGTCCGTCGCCGACGCCCGGCCGAGCAGCCGCCCGGCGAGCAGCCCGGTGAGGCCGATGCCCAGGACCTTGACCGCTCCCCCGGTCACGCGACCCTGCCGGAGCGCGGCCGCGTGGCCGCGGAAGCCCTTGGCGTGCGGGTGGCGCGCTCCGGACGCGTCGTCGTACGCCCCGACCGCGCCGGCGCCGGCCACTGCCACGAGCGCGGCGGTCCGGGGCAGGTCCGCGACGACACCCACGGCGACCGCCAGGGCCGGACCGGAGAGCAGCGAGACCGTGGCGCCGCGGTGGTTGCTGCGGGTCCAGCGCTCGGCACCGCCCGGTGGCGCGGAGGCTGTCCGTGTGTTGTTCCGCGAGCCGCTTGCGCACGTCATCCTTCGCCACCTGCAAGAGAAGCTTGTCGAGC
>JAKFFB010000258.1:0-32198 GCA_036675425.1 Actinomycetales bacterium
ATGCCGGGTGACAACACCGAGATGTCGGTCGAGCTCATCCAGCCCATCGCGATGGACGAGGGCCTGCGGTTCGCGATCCGTGAGGGTGGCCGCACCGTCGGCGCCGGCCGGGTCGTCAAGATCACCAAGTAGTACCCCTCCGCCGTCGGGGCGGCCCTCCCAGTGAGGGCCGCCCCGGCTGCGGGACCAGCCCGGGGCCCGTCCGAACTACCGGTAGCCTGGTGTGTCTGCACGACACACCCGGCCGCGTGGGTCGGCGGACCCGGACTCCAGAACCACAGTCGTCAGCGGCACCACACAAGACGGGAATGCCATCCATGGCGGGACAGAAGATCCGCATCAGGCTCAAGGCCTACGACCACGAGGTCATCGACAGCTCGGCGCGCAAGATCGTCGAGACGGTGACGCGTACCGGCGCCCAGGTCGCCGGGCCGGTGCCGCTGCCGACCGAGAAGAACGTGTACTGCGTCATCCGCTCGCCGCACAAGTACAAGGACTCGCGCGAGCACTTCGAGATGCGCACGCACAAGCGCCTCATCGACATCCTCGACCCCACGCCGAAGACGGTCGACTCGCTCATGCGACTCGACCTGCCGGCGGGCGTCGACATCGAGATCAAGCTGTAGGGACGCAGACATGTCTAAGAGCACCCAGGGCGTCCTGGGGGAGAAGCTGGGGATGACCCAGGTCTTCGACGCCAACAACCGGATGATCCCGGTCACGGTCGTCAAGGCCGGACCGTGCGTCGTCACCCAGATCCGCACCCCCGAGAAGGACGGCTACAGCGCCGTCCAGATCGCGTACGGCGCGATCGACCCGCGCAAGGTGAACAAGCCGGAGGCCGGGCACTTCGCCAAGGCCGGCGTGCCGCCGCGTCGCTACCTCGTCGAGATCCGCACCGACGACATCTCCGCGTACACCGTCGGCCAGGAGATCACCGCCGACGTGTTCGCACCCGAGGGCGACAGCCCGCTGCGCGTCGACGTCGTCGGCACCAGCAAGGGCAAGGGCTACGCCGGTGTCATGAAGCGCCACAACTTCAAGGGCCTCGGCGCCGCGCACGGTGTCCACCGCGCGCACCGCAAGCCCGGCTCCATCGGCGCCTGCGCCACCCCGGCCCGTGTCTTCAAGGGCACCCGCATGGCCGGCCGCATGGGTCACGTCCGCACGACGACGCAGAACCTCACGGTGCACGCGATCGACGCCGAGCGCGGCCTGCTGCTCATCAAGGGCGCCGTCCCCGGCCCCCGCGGCGGCATGGTCCTCGTCCGCACCGCCGCCAAGGGCGGCCTCGGGAAGGGTGGTGTGCAGAAGTGAGCACCGCAACCGACACTGCCGCTCCGATCACGGTCGACGTCCGCTCCCCGGAGGGCCCCTCGGGCCGCACCGTCGAGCTGCCGGCCGAGGTCTTCGCCGTGCAGGTCAGCATCCCGACGATCCACCAGGTCGTCGTCGCCCAGCTGGCCGCCGCCCGGCAGGGCACGCACAGCACCAAGACCCGCGCCGAGGTCCGCGGTGGTGGGCGCAAGCCGTACCGCCAGAAGGGCACCGGTCGCGCCCGTCAGGGCTCGACCCGCGCGCCGCAGTTCGTCGGCGGTGGCGTCGTGCACGGCCCCAAGCCGCGCGACTACAGCCAGCGGACGCCCAAGAAGATGAAGGCCGCCGCGCTGCGGGGTGCCCTCTCCGACCGCGCCCGCCACGGTCGCATCCACGTCGTCAGCGCGCTGACCACGGGTGACGCCCCGTCGACCAAGACGGCGCTCGCGCTGCTCGAGGCGATCAGCGACCGCCGGCACGTGCTGGTCGTGGCCGAGCGCCACGACGAGGTCAGCTGGAAGTCGCTGCGCAACGCGCACGCGGTCCACATGCTGAGCCCCGGCCAGCTCAACACCTACGACGTCCTGATCAGCGACGACGTCGTCTTCACGGAGTCGGCCCTGCAGGCCTTCCTCGCGCCGACCCCCAAGGGCCGCCGCGCGAAGGCCCGCGCCACCTCCGCCGAGGTCAATGTCGAGGAGACCCCGTGAGCGACCTGACCGACCCGCGCGACATCCTGCTGTCGCCGGTCATCTCCGAGAAGAGCTACGGCCTGCTGGACGAGAACAAGTACACCTTCCTCGTCCGTCCGGATGCCAACAAGACCCAGATCAAGATCGCGGTCGAGAAGGTCTTCGGCGTCAAGGTCAGCGACGTCAACACCCTCAACCGCCAGGGCAAGCGCAAGCGGACCAAGGGCGGCTTCGGCCAGCGCGCCAACACCAAGCGGGCGATCGTGACGCTGCGCGAGGGCCGCATCGAGATCTTCGGGGGCCCGGTCTCCTAGCGGGGCCGGAGCTACCAGGGAAGAGAGACAGACATGGGCATCCGCAAGTACAAGCCGACCACCCCGGGCCGTCGTGGCTCGTCGGTGGCCGACTTCGCCGAGATCACCCGGGACACCCCCGAGAAGTCGCTGGTGCGTCCGCTGCACAGCAAGGGCGGCCGCAACGCGCACGGGCGCATCACCACCCGGCACCAGGGCGGTGGCCACAAGCGCGCGTACCGCGTCATCGACTTCCGTCGCCACGACAAGGACGGCATCCCGGCCAAGGTCGCTCACATCGAGTACGACCCGAACCGCACCGCCCGCATCGCGCTGCTGCACTACGCCGACGGCGAGAAGCGCTACATCGTGGCGCCCAAGGGCCTGAACCAGGGCGACGTCGTCGAGGCCGGCCCCAACGCCGACATCAAGCCCGGCAACGCGCTGCCGCTGCGCAACATCCCGACCGGTACCACCGTGCACAACATCGAGCTCCGTCCCGGTGGCGGCGCGAAGATCGCCCGGTCCGCCGGCACGAGCGTCCAGCTCGTCGCCAAGGACGGGCCGTACGCCCAGCTGCGCATGCCGTCCGGTGAGATCCGCAACGTCGACCTGCGCTGCCGCGCGACGGTCGGCGAGGTCGGCAACGCCGAGCAGTCCAACATCAACTGGGGCAAGGCCGGCCGCATGCGCTGGAAGGGCAAGCGCCCGACCGTCCGCGGTGTCGCGATGAACCCGGTCGACCACCCGCACGGTGGTGGTGAGGGCAAGACCTCCGGTGGTCGCCACCCGGTCAACCCCGCGGGCAAGCCCGAGGGCCGCACCCGCAAGCGCAAGCCGAGCGATGCGCTCATCGTCCGCCGCCGCCGTACCAACAAGAAGCGCTAGGGGTAAGCCGCGATGCCGCGCAGTCTGAAGAAGGGTCCCTTCGTCGACGACCACCTCCTGAAGAAGGTGGACGCTCAGAACGACAAGGGCACCAAGAACGTGATCAAGACCTGGTCGCGCCGCTCGACGATCATCCCCGACATGCTCGGGCACACGATCGCCGTGCACGACGGCCGCAAGCACGTGCCCGTGTTCGTGACGGAGTCGATGGTCGGGCACAAGCTCGGCGAGTTCGCCCCGACGCGCACCTTCCGCGGTCACGTCAAGGACGACCGGAGGGCCCGTCGTGGCTGAGAACAAGACCCGGCACCTGCCGGCCAACGCCGCGCTGGCGCAGGCGAAGTACGTCCGCATGACGCCGATGAAGTGCCGTCGCGTCGTCGACCTGGTGCGCGGCATGCCCGTGCAGGACGCGCTCGACCAGCTGCGCTTCCAGCCGCAGGCCGCCGCCGAGCCGGTCGCCAAGGTGATCGCGAGCGCTGCCGCCAACGCGGAGAACAACAAGCAGCTCGACCCGGCGACGCTGTTCATCAGCTCCGCCTACGTCGACGAGGGCCCGACCCTCAAGCGCTTCCGCCCCCGCGCCCAGGGCCGCGCGTTCCGCATCCGCAAGCGCACGAGCCACATCACCGTCGTCGTCGAGTCGGCCCTTCCGGCCGCGGTCTCGACGGAGCCGGCCACCCCGAAGAAGAAGGCAGGTGCCCGCTAGTGGGTCAGAAGGTCAACCCCCACGGGTTCCGGCTCGGCATCACCACCGACTGGGTGTCGCGCTGGTACGCCGACAAGAACTACGCCGAGTACGTCAAGGAAGACGTCGCCATCCGCCGCATGATGGGCAAGGGCATGGAGCGCGCCGGCATCTCCAAGGTGGAGATCGAGCGCACCCGTGACCGCGTCCGCGTCGACATCCACACGGCGCGCCCGGGCATCGTCATCGGCCGCCGCGGCGCCGAGGCCGACCGCATCCGCGGCGACCTCGAGAAGCTCACCGGCAAGCAGGTGCAGCTCAACATCCTCGAGGTCAAGAACCCCGAGTCCGACGCGCAGCTCGTCGCGCAGGGCGTCGCCGAGCAGCTCTCGAGCCGCGTCAGCTTCCGCCGCGCGATGCGCAAGTCGATGCAGTCGGCGATGAAGAACCCCGGCGTCAAGGGCATCCGCGTGCAGTGCTCCGGCCGCCTCGGCGGCGCGGAGATGAGCCGCTCGGAGTTCTACCGCGAGGGTCGCGTCCCGCTGCACACGCTGCGCGCGAACATCGACTACGGCATCTACGAGGCCAAGACCACCTTCGGCCGCATCGGCGTGAAGGTCTGGATCTACAAGGGCGACGTCGTGCAGAGCCGGGTCGAGCGCGAGCAGCTCGAGGCCGAGCAGCGCCAGGCGCGCCGCGACCGCCCGGCCCGCCGTGGCCCGCGCAGCGGCTCCACGGGCACCACCGCCGGTGGCACCGACGCCGGCCGCCAGGCCGAGTCGCCGGCCACGGCCGACGAGACGCCGGTCGAGGACGTCGTCCTGACGACGGACGCGCCGGTCGAGACCGCCGCCGAGGTCGTCGAGACGCCGGCCGAGACCGCTGCGCCGGAGGCTGCTGCCCCCGAGGCCGCTGCCGCCGACGACACCCCGCCCGCGCCCGAGACGGAGGCCTGACCATGCTGATCCCCCGCAGGGTCAAGCACCGCAAGCAGCACCACCCGGACCGCAGCGGTGCGGCCAAGGGCGGCACGACGCTGGCGTTCGGCGAGTACGGCATCCAGGCTCTCGAGCCGGCCTACCTCACCAACCGGCAGATCGAGTCCGCGCGTATCGCGATGACCCGGCACATCCGCCGTGGCGGAAAGGTCTGGATCAACGTCTACCCGGACCGTCCGCTGACCAAGAAGCCGGCCGAGACCCGCATGGGCTCCGGCAAGGGCTCGCCCGAGTGGTGGGTCGCCAACATCAAGCCGGGTCGCGTGCTCTTCGAGCTCGCCGGCCCGCCGGAGCCGCTGGCCCGCGAGGCCATGCGCCGTGCCATGCACAAGCTGCCGATGAAGTGCCGCTTCATCACGCGTGAGGGAAGTGACTGATGGCCGAGACCACCGCGGCCGAGATCCGCGACCTGAACGACGACGAGCTGGTCAGCCGCCTGCGCGAGGCCAAGGAGGAGCTGTTCAACCTCCGCTTCCAGGTCGCCACCGGGCAGCTCGACAACAACCGACGGCTGCACCACGTGCGGCGTGACATCGCCCGCATCTACACGGTGATGCGCGAGCGCGAGCTCGGCATCGTCCGCGAGACCACCAGCACCGAGGCAGGGACGGCATGACCGAGACCACCACCGACGTCGGGAACGACCGCGGCTTCCGCAAGACCCGCGAGGGCCTGGTCGTCAGCGACAAGATGGACAAGACCGTCGTCGTCGCCGTCGAGGACCGCGTGCAGCACCCGCTGTACAAGAAGACGCTGCGCCGCACCAACAAGCTCAAGGCGCACGACGAGCAGAACAGCTGCGGCGTCGGCGACCGGGTCCTGCTGATGGAGACCCGGCCGCTGTCGGCCACCAAGCGCTGGCGCGTCGTCGAGATCCTCGAGAAGGCCAAGTAGGCCCGACGCAGGTCGTACGGCTCGCTCACGAGCACAGCACCATCCGCGCCGCCCCGGCGGCACATAGCTGGTCCCAGGTCCCGCCCCGCGGGAAACCGGGTCCGAAGGAGAGACAGTGATCCAGCAGGAGTCGCGACTGCGCGTCGCCGACAACACGGGTGCCAAGGAGATCCTCTGCATCCGCGTGCTCGGCGGTTCCGGTCGGCGCTACGCCGGCATCGGCGACATCATCGTGGGCACCGTGAAGGACGCCCTTCCGGGCGCCGGCGTCAAGAAGGGCGACGTCGTCAAGGCGGTCATCGTCCGCACCGTCAAGGAGCGGCGCCGTCCCGACGGCTCCTACATCCGCTTCGACGAGAACGCCGCGGTCCTCATCAAGGACGGCGGGGACCCGCGTGGCACCCGCATCTTCGGCCCCGTCGGCCGCGAGCTGCGCGACAAGCGCTTCATGAAGATCATCTCGCTCGCACCGGAGGTGCTGTAGCCATGGCAGGACTGTTCGTGAAGAAGGGCGACACCGTCCTCGTGCGCAGCGGCAAGGACCGGGGCCTCCAGGGCCGGGTCATCGCCGCTGACCCGGGCACCTCGCGCGTCCTCGTCGAGGGCGTCAACCGGGTCAAGAAGCACACCAAGATCACCCAGTCGGCGCGCGGCTCCCAGCAGGGCGGCATCGTGACCACCGAGGCGCCGGTGCACGTGTCCAACGTGCAGGTCGTGTGCACCAGCTGCGGCAAGGCCACGCGCGTCGGCCACCGCCGCAGCGAGCCCGACGAGGCCGGCAAGACCCACAGCGTCCGCATCTGCAAGCGCTGCAACGGAGACATCTGATGACCGAGACCACCACCACCGGCGCTCCGACGCGGGAGATGCCGCGCCTCAAGGCGCGCTACCGCGCGGAGATCAAGCCGGCGCTGACCGAGCAGTTCTCGTTCAGCAACCCGATGCAGGTCCCCGGCGTCGTCAAGGTCGTCGTGAACATGGGTGTCGGCGACGCTGCCAAGGACTCCAAGCTCATCGACGGCGCGCTCCGCGACCTGACGGCCATCACCGGCCAGAAGCCGCAGATCCGCAAGGCCACCAAGTCGATCGCGCAGTTCAAGCTGCGCGAGGGCATGCCGATCGGCGCGAAGGTCACCCTTCGCGGCGACCGCATGTGGGAGTTCCTGGACCGCCTGGTCACCATCGCGCTCCCGCGCATCCGTGACTTCCGGGGTCTGTCGCCGAAGCAGTTCGACGGCAACGGCAACTACACCTTCGGCCTGACCGAGCAGTCGATGTTCCACGAGATCGACATCGACAAGGTCGACCGCACCCGCGGCATGGACATCACGGTCGTCACGACCGCGACCAACGACGACGAGGGCCGCGCTCTGCTGCGGGCGCTCGGCTTCCCGTTCAAGGAGAGCTAGGAATGGCCAAGAAGGCCCTGGTCCAGAAGGCCGCCAAGAAGCCGAAGTTCGCGGTGCGCGGCTACACCCGCTGCAACCGCTGCGGTCGTCCGCGCGCCGTCTACCGCGCGTTCGGCCTCTGCCGCATCTGCGTACGGGAGATGGCCCACGCCGGCCAGCTCCCCGGCGTCACCAAGTCCTCCTGGTAGTCACACCCCTCCCTCTTCGTCGCAGGCCCCTGCTCAGCAGGGGGACCACGGCGGGAAAGGCCACAAGGCCAACGGAATGAGCAGCTCATGACCATGACCGACCCGATCGCCGACATGCTGACCCGCGTGCGCAACGCCAACTCGGCGTACCACGACAGCGTCTCCATGCCGCACAGCAAGATCAAGACGCACATCGCCGAGATCCTCCAGCAGGAGGGCTACATCGCGGGCTGGAAGGTCGAGGACGGGGAGAAGGGCAAGGTCCTCTCCATCGACCTCAAGTACGGCCCCAACCGCGAGCGCTCCATCGCCGGCGTCCGGCGCGTCTCCAAGCCCGGCCTGCGCGTCTACGCCAAGGCCGGCCAGCTGCCCAAGGTCCTCGGTGGGCTCGGCGTCGCGATCATCTCGACGTCGTCCGGCCTGCTGACCGACCGCCAGGCCAACAAGAAGGGCGTAGGCGGAGAAGTCCTCGCCTACGTCTACTAGGAGGCCAGCATGTCCCGAATCGGTCGCCTGCCCATCCCCGTGCCGAGCGGCGTCGAGGTCACCCTCGACGGCCAGTCCGTCACCGTGAAGGGCCCCAAGGGCACCCTCTCGCACACCGTCCCCGCGCCGATCACGATCGAGCGCAGCGAGGACGGCACCCTGCAGGTCGCGCGCCCGGACGACGAGCGCGAGTCCCGCAGCCTGCACGGCCTCACCCGCAGCCTGGTCGCCAACATGGTGACCGGCGTGACGGACGGCTACGCCAAGGCCATGGAGATCCGCGGCGTCGGCTACCGCGTCGCCGCCAAGGGCTCGAACCTCGAGTTCGCGCTCGGCTACAGCCACCCGGTGCCCGTCGAGGCGCCGGAGGGCATCACCTTCGAGGTGCAGAGCCCGACGAAGTTCGTCGTGCGCGGCATCGACAAGCAGAAGGTGGGCGAGGTCGCCGCCAACATCCGCAAGCTGCGCAAGCCCGACCCGTACAAGGGCAAGGGCGTCCGCTACGAGGGCGAGCAGATCAAGCTCAAGGTCGGGAAGACAGGTAAGTGATGGCGAACATCTCCGCGCTGCGGCGCATCGGCAAGGCTCGGCGTCACTTCCGCGTGCGCAAGCGCGTCACCGGCACCCCGGCGCGTCCGCGCCTGGTCGTCACCCGCTCCTCGCGGCACATCACCGCGCAGGTCGTGGACGACGTCGCCGGTCACACGCTGGCGAGCGCGTCCACCCTCGAGGCCGACCTGCGTGCCGGCCGCTCCGAGGCCGACAAGAGCGCCCAGGCCCGTCAGGTCGGCGCTCTGGTGGCCGCCCGCGCGAAGGACAAGGGCATCTCGTCCGTCGTCTTCGACCGCGGCGGCAACAAGTACCACGGCCGCATCGCCGCTCTGGCGGACGGCGCCCGTGAGAACGGGCTGGAGTTCTGATGACCGACAACAGCAACGACATGACTGAGATGAGGAACCTCTGATGCCAGGACCCCAGCGCTCGGGCGCCGGCGGCCAGGGCGGTCGCGACGGCGGTCGTGGTGGCCGCGGTGGAGCCGAGAAGAGCAACCACATCGAGCGGGTCGTCGCGATCAACCGCGTCGCCAAGGTCGTCAAGGGCGGTCGTCGCTTCAGCTTCACCGCCCTCGTCGTCGTCGGTGACGGCGACGGCCAGGTCGGCGTCGGCTACGGCAAGGCCAAGGAGGTGCCGGCCGCCATCGCCAAGGGCGTGGAGGAGGCCAAGAAGCACTTCTTCCGCGTGCCGCGCATCGGCGACACCATCCCGCACCCGATCCAGGGCGAGGCCGCCGCGGGCGTCGTGCTGCTCAAGCCGGCCAGCCCGGGTACCGGCGTCATCGCCGGCGGCCCGGTGCGCGCCGTGCTCGAGTGCGCCGGCATCCACGACGTGCTGAGCAAGTCGCTCGGCTCCTCGAACCCGATCAACATCGTCCACGCGACGGTCGCGGCCCTGCAGGGCCTGGTCCGTCCCGAGGAGATCGCTGCCCGTCGTGGCCTCACGCTCGAGCAGGTGGCCCCGGCCGCGATGCTCCGCGCGCGGGCCGCCGGCACCGCTGCCCGTGCGGCTGCTGCGACTGCAGGGACCGGTGCCTGATGGGCCGGCTCAAGGTCACCCAGATCAAGTCCGGGATCGGCGGCAAGCAGAACCAGCGCGACACCCTGCGCTCGCTCGGCCTGAAGCGGATCTCCGACACCGTCGTCAAGGAGGACCGTCCCGAGATCCGCGGGATGGTCCAGACCGTCACCCACCTGGTGACGGTCGAGGAGGTCGAGTAACCCCATGACCGCTCCCGAGAAGACCGAGGCCACGAGCTCCGGCTCGCCGCTGAAGGTCCACCACCTGCGCCCCGCGCCCGGTGCCAAGAAGAACAAGACCCGCGTCGGCCGCGGTGAGGCCGGCAAGCGCGGCAAGACCGCCGGTCGTGGCACCAAGGGCACCAAGGCCCGCTACCAGGTCCCGGCCGCCTTCGAGGGTGGGCAGATGCCGCTGCACATGCGGCTGCCCAAGCTCAAGGGCTTCAAGAACCGGTTCCGCACCGAGTACCAGGTCGTCAACCTGGACAAGATCGCCGAGCGCTTCCCGGACGGCGGCACCATCGGCGTCGACGACCTGGTCGCCAAGGGCCTGGTCCGCGACGACCGCCTGGTGAAGGTGCTCGGCGACGGCGACCTGTCCGTGGCCCTGCAGGTGACCGCGCACAAGTTCAGCGCGACCGCCAAGGAGAAGATCACCGCAGCCGGCGGCACCGTCACCGAGCTGTAGCACCGCGTACGACGGCGGCCGCACCGGCCGTCCGCCCCCGGGTCGCCGGCCTCTCGCAGGCCGGCGGCCCGTGGCGCATCCGGGGTCTCGCGACCCCGGGCGCGCCGATGCCCGGCTGTTACAGTCGCTGCCAACCCCTGACCGACCCCCCCACCCGTGGCGCCCCGGCGCCCGGGACGCTCACGACCCGTTCCGCGCCCCCCGCGGACGGACGCCAGGAGGAGCCGTGCTCACCGCCTTCGGTCGGGCCTTCAAGACCCCCGACCTGCGTCGGAAGATCCTGTTCACGCTGTTCATCATCGCGATCTACCGGCTCGGCTCGTTCATCCCCGGTCCCGGCGTCTCGTACGTCGCGATCCAGCAGGCCCTGGAGAGCACCGAGGGCGACACGCTCTACGGGCTGGTCAACCTGTTCAGCGGTGGAGCGCTGCTCCAGCTGTCGATCTTCGCGCTCGGGATCATGCCGTACATCACGGCGTCGATCATCCTGCAGCTGCTCGTCGTGGTCATCCCGCGGCTCGAGGAGCTGAAGAAGGAGGGCCAGGCCGGCCAGGCCAAGATCACGCAGTACACCCGCTACCTCACCGTGGCGCTGGCCGTCCTGCAGTCCACCGGCATCATCGCGCTGGCCCGCTCCGGGCGGCTGTTCCCGGACCCGAGCATCGAGGTCATCCCCGACGACTCGCTGGTCCGCATCCTCGTGCTCATCGTGACGATGACCGCCGGCACCGCCGTGATCATGTGGCTGGGCGAGCTGATCACCGACCGCGGCGTCGGCAACGGCATGTCCGTGCTGATCTTCACCTCGATCATCAGCTCGATCCCCGGCCAGGCCATCCGGCTCTGGCAGGGCGAGAACGGCCCGTTCACGGTCGTGGCGATCGCGCTGCTCGCGCTGATCGTCATCACCCTGGTCGTCTACGTCGAGCAGGCCCAGCGCCGGATCCCGGTGCAGTACGCCAAGCGCATGATCGGGCGGCGGGCGTACGGCGGCACCTCGACGTACATCCCGCTCAAGGTCAACCAGGCCGGCATCATCCCGGTGATCTTCGCCAGCTCGCTGCTCTACCTGCCGCAGCTGCTGAGCAACGTCTGGACCAGCAACGCGGCCTTCACCCGGTTCATCAACACCTACCTGGTCGACCCGGGCAACCCCGTCTACCTGGCCATCTACTTCGGCCTGATCGTGTTCTTCACGTTCTTCTACGTCGCGATCACGTTCAACCCGGTCGAGGTCAGCGACAACATGAAGAAGTACGGCGGCTTCATCCCGGGCATCCGCCCGGGCCGGGCCACCGCGGAGTACCTCGACTACATCCTGTCCCGCATCACCTCCTTCGGCGCCGTCTACCTCGGCCTCGTGGCGGTGCTGCCGTACCTGCTGTTCGGCCTGACCGGCGCCGGGGACCAGATCCCGTTCGGCGGTGCGGCCATCCTGATCATCGTCGGCGTCGGCCTGGAGACGGTGAAGCAGGTCGAGAGCCAGCTGATGCTGCGCAACTACGAAGGCTTCCTGCGCTAGTGCGCCTCGTCCTGGTCGGGCCTCCCGGAGCGGGCAAGGGGACCCAGGCCCAGTTCATCGCCGAGCACAGCGGTGTGCCGAAGATCAGCACGGGCGACATCTTCCGCGCGAACGTCAGCGCGGGGACCCCGCTCGGGGTGCAGGCGAAGGCGTTCATGGACCGGGGTGACCTGGTGCCGGACGACGTGACCATCGAGATGGTGCGCAACCGGCTCGCCGAGCCGGACGCCCTCGAGGGGTTCCTGCTCGACGGCTTCCCGCGCACCGTGCCGCAGGCCGAGACGCTGGACGACATCCTGCGCGAGACGGCGCAGACCAAGCTCGACGTCGTGCTCGAGCTCGTGGTCGACGACGACGAGGTCATCCGGCGGCTGTCCGGCCGGCGCACCTGCCGCAGCTGCAACCACATCTGGCACGTCGACTTCGACCCGCCCGAGAAGCCCGGCGTCTGCGACCTGGACGGCGGCGAGCTCTACCAGCGCGAGGACGACAAGCCCGAGACCATCGCCAACCGGCTCGAGGTCTACGCCGAGTCCACCGCGCCGCTGGTGGCCTACTACGCCGGCCGCGGCCTGCTGGTCGGCATCGACGCGACCGGCCCGGTGGACGACATCACCCAGCGGGCGATCGACGCGCTCCGCCCCTTCGAGAAGGCCTGATGGCCCGGGGCGCGCGCCGCCCCCGCGGCGTCACGGTCAAGACCCCCGAGCAGGTCGCGCTCATGCGCGCCGCGGGGCTCGTGGTGGCCCGCACGCTGGAGCGCGTGGCCGCGGCCGTGGCCCCGGGCGTCACGACCGGCGAGCTGGACCGCATCGCCGAGGAGTCCATCCGCGGGGAGGGCGCCGTGCCGTCCTTCCTCGGCTACCACGGCTTCCCCGGCTCGATCTGCGCCTCCGCCGGCGCTGAGGTCGTCCACGGCATCCCGTCGGCGGAACGCCGGCTGGTCGAGGGCGAGCTGCTGAGCATCGACTGCGGGGCGATCCTCGCCGGCTGGCACGGCGACGCGGCCGTGACCGTCCCGGTCGGGGAGTGCTCCGAGGACCTGCTGCAGCTGTCGCTGGTGACCGAGCAGGCGCTCTGGGCGGGCCTCGCGGCGGTGCGCCCCGGCGGCCGCCTGTCCGACGTGGGCCACGCGGTGGAGTCCGTCGTGCGCCCGCACGGCTACGGCCTGCTGGAGGACTACACCGGGCACGGCATCGGCACCTCGATGCACGAGCCGCCGTACGTGCCGAACCTCGCGCCGAAGGGACCCGGCCACGGCATGGCGCTCGCCCCGGGGATCGTCCTGGCCGTCGAGCCGATGGCCACGCTCGGGGAGGCCGAGGTGCGCACGCTCGACGACGACTGGACCGTCGTCACCCTCGACGGCCGGCAGGCGGCCCACTGGGAGCACACCGTGGCCGTCACGCCGCAGGGCCCGTGGGTGCTCACCGCGCTCGACGGCGGCGCCGCACGCCTGGGCACCGCGGTCCCCGAGCCGGTGTGACCGGCCCCTCGTTTGTGATCGGGCGCTCCCGGACGTAGACTCACCGTTCGGACTGCGCTCCGGCGCTTCGTCGTGCACTGAGTCGTGCGCGTGGGGCATGCCCACGTGGACTGGCCCGTGCCGCCGCTGTCCGCACCACACAGCACGACCATCCTGCAGGAACACGACGACGGATCGCGGAGGACATGCCGAAGAAGGACGGGGCCATCGAGATCGAGGGCCGTGTGGTCGAGCCGCTGCCCAACGCCATGTTCCGCGTGGAGCTGGAGAACGGTCACAAGGTGCTCGCCCACATCAGCGGCAAGATGCGGCAGCACTACATCCGCATCCTCCCCGAGGACCGCGTGGTCGTGGAGCTCTCGCCCTACGACCTCACCCGCGGCCGCATCGTCTACCGCTACAAGTAGATCAGGAAGCACTGACAGTGAAGGTCAAGCCGAGCGTCAAGCCGATCTGCGACAAGTGCAAGGTCATCCGTCGCAACGGCCGCGTCATGGTCATCTGCAGCTCCACCGCTCGCCACAAGCAGCGGCAGGGCTAGACCAGCACGACGCACCACCTGCGCTCCACCCGCCTCGCGAGAGGCGGTACCACCGGTCGGAGGCCGGTGCCCTCCCAGGGCTGGGAGGGACGGAGACGCACCAGACCTCCGCGAACCAGGAAGAGAGAACAAGCCCGCATGGCACGTCTTGCCGGCGTCGACCTCCCCCGCGAGAAGCGGCTCGAGATCGCGCTCACCTACATCTTCGGGATCGGACGCACCCGCGCCCAGAAGACCCTCGCCGAGACCGGGGTCAGCCCGGACGTGCGCGTCAAGGACCTGACCGACGAGGACCTGGTCAAGCTCCGCGACTGGATCGACGCGAACTACAAGGTCGAGGGCGACCTGCGCCGCGAGATCGCGAGCGACATCCGTCGCAAGATCGAGATCGGCTCCTACCAGGGCATCCGGCACCGCCGCGGCCTGCCGGTCCACGGTCAGCGCACGCACACCAACGCCCGGACCCGCAAGGGCCCGAAGAAGACCGTCGCCGGCAAGAAGAAGCCGAAGAAGTAGTGGGTCCCGTGCAGACGACGCCCACCGACCACCTCAGCCTGGAGAAGTAGATGCCCCCCAAGACCCGCACCGGCGCCGGTGTCAAGAAGGTCCGGCGCAAGGAGAAGAAGAACATCGCCCACGGGCAGGCCCACATCAAGTCGACGTTCAACAACACGATCGTCTCGATCACGGACCCCCAGGGCAACGTCATCAGCTGGGCCTCCGCCGGCCACGTCGGCTTCAAGGGCTCCCGCAAGTCCACGCCGTTCGCGGCGCAGATGGCCGCCGAGAACTGCGCCCGCAAGGCGCAGGAGCACGGCATGAAGAAGGTCGACGTCTTCGTCAAGGGTCCCGGCTCCGGCCGTGAGACCGCGATCCGCTCCCTGCAGGCCGCCGGCCTCGAGGTGGGCGCGATCCAGGACGTGACCCCCGTGCCGCACAACGGCTGCCGCCCGCCCAAGCGCCGCCGCGTCTGAGACCAGGAGACCTACGAGATATGGCCCGCTACACCGGTGCAGACTGCCGCCGCTGCCGTCGCGAGAAGATGAAGCTGTTCCTCAAGGGCAGCAAGTGCGAGTCCCCGAAGTGCCCGATCGAGATCCGCCCGTACCCCCCGGGCGAGCACGGCCGTGGCCGCACGAAGGACTCCGAGTACCTCCTGCAGAAGCGCGAGAAGCAGAAGTGCGCGCGCATCTACGGCGTGCTCGAGAAGCAGTTCCGCGGCTACTACGAGGAGGCGAACAAGAAGTCCGGCAAGACCGGTGAGAACCTCCTGATCATCCTCGAGAGCCGGCTCGACAACGTCGTCTACCGCGCCGGCTTCGCGACCTCCCGCGACCACGCCCGGCAGGCCGTTCGGCACGGGCACGTCCTGGTCAACGGCAAGAAGGTCGACATCCCGTCGTACCGCGTCTCCCCGAGCGACATCGTCGAGATCCGCCCGAAGAGCCGCGAGCTCACCCCGTACGTCATCGCCCGCGAGACCGCCGGCGACCGTCCGGCGCCCGCGTGGATGGAGGTCATCTCCTCCCAGATGCGCGTGCTCGTGCACAACCTCCCGGCCCGGCAGGTCATCGACACGCCGGTCCAGGAGCAGCTGATCGTCGAGCTCTACAGCAAGTAACAGGGAGCGACCGGGGTGCCCATGTGGTGCTCCGGTCGCTGCCGCACGTCCTGAACCCGCAGCGGACTCGCCACCCGCTGCACCCCTCGCGAGGTCATATGGCGGACCTCGCGGAACGTCCTGAAGGGACACCCTCCGTGCTCATCGCACAGCGCCCCACCCTGACCGAGGAGCCCGTCTCCGAGAACCGCTCGCGCTTCGTCCTCGAGCCGCTCGAGCCCGGTTTCGGCTACACCCTCGGCAACTCGCTCCGCCGCACGCTGCTGTCCTCGATCCCCGGTGCTGCTGTCACGAGCATCCGGATCGACGGCGTCCTGCACGAGTTCACCACCGTGCCGGGCGTCAAGGAGGACGTCACCGACCTGATCCTGAACCTCAAGGAGCTGGTCGTGTCCTCCGAGAGCGACGAGCCCGTGGTCATGTACCTGCGCAAGCAGGGCCCCGGCCCGGTCACCGCCGCCGACATCGCGCCCCCCGCGGGCGTCGAGATCCACAGCCCGGACCTGCACCTGGCCACGCTGAACGGCAAGGGCCGGCTCGAGATCGAGCTGACCGTCGAGCGCGGCCGCGGCTACGTCTCCGCCGTGCAGAACAAGCAGGTCGGCCAGGAGATCGGCCGCATCCCGGTCGACTCCATCTACTCGCCGGTCCTCAAGGTGACCTACAAGGTCGAGGCCACCCGCGTCGAGCAGCGCACCGACTTCGACAAGCTCATCCTCGACGTCGAGACCAAGCCCGGCATGACCCCGCGTGACGCGGTCGCCAGCGCCGGCAAGACCCTGGTCGGCCTGTTCGGCCTGGCGCAGGAGCTCAACGAGCAGGCCGAGGGCATCGACATCGGCCCGTCGCCGACGGACGCCGCGCTCGCGGCCGACCTGGCGCTGCCGATCGAGGAGATGGACCTGACGGTCCGGTCGTACAACTGCCTCAAGCGCGAGGGCATCCACTCGGTGGGCGAGCTCGTCTCCCGCTCCGAGGCCGACCTGCTCGACATCCGCAACTTCGGTGCGAAGTCGATCGACGAGGTCAAGGTCAAGCTGCACTCCATGGGCCTCGCGCTCAAGGACAGCCCGCCCGGGTTCGACCCGAGCCAGGTCGTCAACACCTGGGGCGCGGAGGAGACGGTGTCCCCGTCCTTCTCCGACGACGACCAGGGCGACGCCGGCTTCGCCGAGACCGAGCAGCTCTAGATCCAGCACGACCCGCAGCGCGCGCCCGCGCGCTGCGGGGCAGGCAGGGCCCCGGCGACCGCCGACGCGCCCCCACGGAGCCCCGGCTCCCGCACCTGAGAAGAGAAGGACATGCCCACTCCGTCCAAGGGCCCGCGCATGGGCGGCAGCCCGGCGCACGAGCGGCTGATGCTCGCCAACCTCGCGACCTCGCTGTTCGAGCACGGCCGGATCACGACCACCGAGGCCAAGGCGAAGCGGCTCCGCCCGTACGCCGAGCACCTGATCACCTTCGGCAAGCGGGGCGACCTGCACGCCCGCCGCCAGGTGCTCAAGCGCCTGCGCGACAAGAGCGTCGTGCACACGCTGTTCGCCGAGATCGGCCCGCGCTACGCCGACCGCCCCGGTGGCTACACCCGCATCCTCAAGCTGGGCAACCGCAAGGGCGACAACGCGCCGATGGCGATCATCGAGCTCGTCGAGGGCCTGACCGTCGCCCAGGAGGCCGTCGGCGAGGCCGAGCGCGCCCGTGGCACGAAGACCGCGCCGAAGAAGGCACCGACCGGTGCCACCCGCGAGGCTGCCGAGGAGCTCAAGGACGTCAGCCCGACGGCGGCTGCGGTCGCGGCCGAGGCTGCTGCGGACTCCGCCGACAGCCCGGACTCCCCGGACAGCCCCGACAGCGCCGCCTCCGCGGACTCGCCGGTCGAGGCGGCCGCCGTGCCGGAGACCGTCGTCGAGGACCCGGCCCCCGAGGCCGTCGCCGAGCTGCAGGAGGCGCAGGCCGAGGCCACCGCCGCCGAGCAGGAGCTCGAGCAGGCGGAGGCCGACCTGGCCGCTGCGCAGGCCGAGCTCGCCGAGGCCGAGGCGCCGGCGGACGAGACGACCGAGGACAAGTAGTTCCTGCAGCTCCCGACGAGCCCGCTTCCCCCGACGGGGGAGGCGGGCTCGCTCGCGTCCGGCACCCCGAGCCGGGGACGCGCCGCGTCCGGCTCGACCTGGCGTACGACGGGACCGGGTTCCGGGGCTGGGCGGCCCAGCCCGCGGGGCGGACGGTGCAGGGCACGCTCGAGGACGCGCTGCGCGTCCTGCTGCGCGCCGAGCCGCCGCGGCTGACCGTGGCCGGCCGGACCGATGCCGGGGTGCACGCGCGGGGGCAGGTCGCGCACGTCGACCTGCCCGAGGAGCGCGCCGACGACCCCCTGCTGCTGCGCCGGCTCAACGGGTTGCTCCCGCCCGACGTGCGGGTGCGGCGCACGTCCCTCGCCGCCGACGGCTTCGACGCGCGGTTCTCCGCGCTCGCCCGGACCTACCGCTACCGGGTCGCCGACGGCCCGGAAGCGGTCGACCCGCTGCGCCGCGACGTGCTCAGCTGGCCGCGCCCGCTGGACCTGCGGGCGCTGCAGGCGGCGTCGGCGCCGATGCTCGGGGAGCACGACTTCGCGGCCTTCTGCAAGCGCCGCGAGGGGGCGAGCACCGTGCGCGCGCTGCTCGGGCTGGACTGGGTCCGGTCCGCCGACGGGCTGCTCGTGCTGACCATCACCGCGGACGCCTTCTGCCACTCGATGGTGCGCTCGGTGGTGGGCGCGATGCTCGCCGTCGGCGAGGGGCGTCACAAGCCGTCCTGGCCGGCCTCCCTGCTGAAGCGCTCCGGACGGGCCACCGAGGTGGCGGTCGCCGCGCCGCACGGCCTGACGCTCGAGCACGTCGAATACCCGCCGGACGCCGAGCTGCTGTCCCGGCAGGCCGTCACGCGCGGGGGGCTGCGCACGCTGTCGGACCGACCCCCGTACACGTGATCAACGCCGGGCTTCCTCACGTTCCCAGGGCGGAAGAGGTGAGGGAGCCCGGCGTTGATCAGCTGGGTGCTACGCGTTGCGGATGGCGGAGACGTCGAACTCCAGCGTGATCTTCTCGCTGACGAGCACGCCGCCGGTCTCGAGCGCGGCGTTCCAGCTCACGTTCCAGTCCTTGCGGTTGATGACGGTCGTGCCCTCGAAGCCCGCGCGCAGGTTGCCGTACGGGTCGGTGGCCACGCCGGTGTGCTCGAACTCGACCGTGACCGGCTTGGTGGTGCCCTTGATGGTGAGGTCGCCGGTGAGCGCGAAGCTGTCGGCCCCGAGGACCTCCACGCCGGTGCTGCGGAAGGTGATCTCCGGGTAGGTCGGGGCGTCGAAGAAGTCGTTGGTGCGCAGGTGCTCGTCGCGCTGCGGGTTCGCGGTGTCGATGCTGGCGACGGCGATGGTCAGCTCGGCGGAGGAGGCCGACGGGTTCGCGGCGTCGAGCGTCGCGGAGCCGCTGAACTCGGTGAAGGCGCCGCGCACCTTGGTGACCATCGCGTGCCGGGCGACGAAGCCGATGCGGCTGTGGGTGGGGTCGATGGTGAAGGTGCCGGTCAGCTCGGCGGGGACGACGGCGGTCGGAGCGGTCATGGGGGTCTCCTCGGGTGCGGTGGCTTCTTGCGTGTGCAACTAGTTGTACGGCAGGTTGGTTGAACTGTCAACAACATGCTGCGGCGGCAAGCCGTTGGCCCCCCGGCCCGGCCGGCCGCGACACTGGGCGGCATGGGCTACGTGGACGTGTCGAGGCTGCAGTGCGTGCTCCCGGACGGCCGGGTCCTCTTCGACGACGTCAGCTTCCGGGTGGGGGAGGGCGCCAAGACGGCGCTCGTGGGGGCCAACGGCACGGGCAAGACCACCCTGCTCCGGATGATCGCCGGCGACGCCCAGCCCGCTGCCGGCAGCATCGCCAAGACCGGCGGGCTCGGGGTGATGCGCCAGTTCATCGGCTCGATCCGCGACGAGACGACGGTGCGCGACCTGCTGCTGTCGCTCGCCGCCCCCGGCATCCGCGAGGCCGGCCTGGGGCTCGACGCCGCCGAGCTGGCGATGATGGAGTCCGACGACGAGAAGACCCAGATGAGGTACGCCTCGGCGCTCTCGGACTGGGGCGACGCGCACGGCTACGACGCCGAGGTCGTCTGGGACAAGTGCACGATGGCCGCGCTCGGCGTGCCGTACGACCGCGCGCAGCTCCGCGCGCTGCACACCCTCTCCGGCGGAGAGCAGAAGCGGCTCGCGCTCGAGGCGCTGCTGCGCGGGCCGGACGAGGTGCTGCTGCTCGACGAGCCGGACAACTACCTCGACGTGCCCGGCAAGCGGTGGCTCGAGGCCGCCCTCGCGGAGTCGCCCAAGACCGTGCTGTTCGTCAGCCACGACCGGGAGCTGCTGGCGCGTACCGCCACCCGCGTCGTGACGGTGGAGGCGCACGGCGCCTGGGTGCACGGAGGGGGCTTCGACACCTACCACGAAGCGCGGCAGGCGCGGCGCGAGCGGCTGGAGGAGCTGCACAAGAGGTGGGACGAGGAGCGCGAGCGGCTCCGCCAGCTGGTCATCACGCTGCGCGAGCAGGCCAAGATCAGCCCCGACATGGCCAGCCGCTACCGGGCGATGCAGACCCGCTTCGAGAAGTTCGAGGCGGCCGGGCCGCCGCCCGAGCAGGTCGTCGACCAGAAGGTGACGATGCGCCTGAAGGGCGGGCGTACGGGCGTGCGGGCGCTGACCTGCGAGCGGCTCGAGCTGACCGGGCTGATGAAGCCGTTCGATCTCGAGGTCTTCTACGGCGAGCGGGTCGCGGTGCTGGGCTCGAACGGCAGCGGCAAGTCGCACTTCCTGCGGCTGCTCGCCGGCGAGCCGGTGGCGCACACGGGCACGGCCCGGCTCGGCGCGCGGGTCGAGCCCGGCTGGTTCGCGCAGACGCACGAGCAGCCGGCGCTCTACGGCCGGACCCTGGTCGAGGTGCTGCACCGCGGCGACGACCGCCGGCGCGGGCTGGACCGGGCGCAGGCGATCGGGGTGCTGCGGCGCTACGAGCTGCACGGCCAGGCCGACCAGGTCTTCGAGACGCTGTCCGGCGGGCAGCAGGCCCGCGTGCAGGTGCTGCTGCTCGAGCTGTCCGGCTGCACGATGCTGCTGCTCGACGAGCCGACCGACAACCTCGACCTCGACAGCGCCGAGGCGCTGGAGGAGGGGCTGGCCGGCTTCGACGGGACGGTTCTCGCGGTGACGCACGACCGCTGGTTCGCGCGCGGGTTCGACCGCTACCTGGTCTTCGGCTCCGACGGGCAGGTCTACGAGTCGCCCGAGCCGGTCTGGGACGAGGGACGCGTCGTGCGTGCCCGGTGACGGACGCGCCCCGCCCTTTGCTCCCCGGCCCCGGGCTCGGGTATCGTGGCGGGCTGTTGCGCGGCGCGCCTGTTTGACGCATGCCCGGCGCGGCCCCCGAAGACGTCCCGATGAGAGCGGTCCCTGTGCGCACGTACACCCCCAAGCCCGGCGACATCCAGCGTGCCTGGCACGTCATCGACGCCGAGGACATCGTGCTCGGCCGGCTCGCCAGCCAGGTCGCCACGCTGCTGCGCGGCAAGCACAAGCCGTACTACGCGCCGCACCTCGACACCGGTGACTTCGTCGTCGTCATCAACGCGGGCAAGGTCGCGATGACCGGCAACAAGGCCGCGCAGTCGACGGTCTACCGCCACTCCGGCTTCCCGGGCGGCCTGAAGCGCACGTCGTACGCCGACGTCCTCGCGACCCGCCCCGAGCGGATCATCGAGAAGGCCGTCAAGGGCATGCTCCCGCACAACACCCTCGGCCGGCAGATGCTCTCCAAGCTGAAGGTCTACGCCGGTCCCACCCACCCGCACCAGGCGCAGTCGCCGGTGCCGTTCGAGCTGAAGCAGGTTTCCCAGTGACCGCCCCCGCAGACCTCATCCAGACCGTCGGTCGCCGCAAGGAGGCCGTCGTCCGCGTCCGCCTCGTCCCGGGCACCGGCCAGTACAAGCTGAACGGCCGCACCCTGTCGGAGTACTTCCCCAACAAGGTGCACCAGCAGGCCATCAACGAGCCGTTCGTGACGCTCGAGAAGACCGAGCAGTACGACGTGATCGCCCGCCTGCACGGCGGCGGCATCAGCGGCCAGGCCGGCGCGCTGCGCCTCGCGATCGCCCGCGCCCTCATCGAGGTCGAGCCGGACGACCGGCCGGCACTCAAGAAGGAGGGCTTCCTGACCCGCGACTCGCGGATCAAGGAGCGCAAGAAGTACGGCCTGAAGAAGGCCCGCAAGGCGCCGCAGTACTCGAAGCGCTAGTCGTCTTCGCCTCGGGGCGGTCCTGGTTCGCCGGGGCCGCCCCGACGCATGTCTGGAGGTCTGGGATGGCACGGCTGTTCGGCACGGACGGCGTACGAGGGCTCGCCGGTGGCGACGTCCTCACCGCGGAGCTCGCCTTCCGGCTGTCCGCGGCCGCGGCACTCGAGCTGCTGGGCGAGGAGCTCTCGCACGGCGCGCACCCGCTGGTCGTGATCGGTCGTGACACCCGGCCGTCGGGGCCGATGCTCGAGGCGGCGGCCTTCGCCGGCTTCGCCTCGGTCGGCTGCGACGTCGCGCGGCTGGGCGTCGTCCCGACCCCGGCGGTCGCCTACGAGGTCCAGCGGCGCGCCGCCCTCGGGCTGGTCATCAGCGCCTCCCACAACCCGGCGCCCGACAACGGGCTGAAGCTCTTCGCCGGCGGCGGCAGCAAGCTGACCGACGCGCAGGAGGACGCCATCGAGGCGCGGCTCGGGCAGCCGCTGCAGCAGGCCGGGGACCGGCCGGGCGAGGACCGCACCGAGGCCTACGCCGTCCTGGACCGCGGCTACCCCGAGGGCGGCGGCCCGTCGTACGCCGAGCACCTGCTCGCCACCGTGGGCAGCCTGGCCGGGCTGACGGTCGTCGTCGACGGAGCGCAGGGCGCGGCGAGCGCACTGGCTCCGGAGGTCTACCGCGCTGCAGGGGCCGAGGTGCACGCGATCTCCTGCGAGGGCGACGGCTGGCGCATCAACGACGGCTCCGGCGCCACGCACCCGGAGGCGCTCGCCGCCGCTGTGCTCGAGCGCGGCGCCGACCTCGGCATCGCCCACGACGGCGACGCCGACCGCTGCATCGTGGTCGACGCCAGCGGCCGCGTCGTGAACGGCGACCAGGTCCTCGGCCTGCTCGCCCTGGCGCGCAAGGACGCCGGGCTGACCGGCTCCGACGTGCTGGTCGCGACCGTCATGAGCAACCTCGGGCTGCACCTGGCGATGCGCGAGGCCGGCATCTCCGTGGTGACCACGGCCGTCGGCGACCGCTACGTGCTCGAGGAGATGCTCGCCCACGACCACCGGCTCGGCGGCGAGCAGAGCGGCCACGTGGTGCTGCGCGACTTCGCGACCACCGGCGACGGGCTGCTGACGGCGCTGCAGGTGATGGATCGGATGGCACGGACCGGCCGCTCGCTCGCCGAGCTCGCCGACGCGGTGACCCTGCTGCCGCAGGTGCTGGTCAACGTGCGCGCAGCCCGCACCCGCGCGCAGGACCCCGACGTGCTCGAGGCCGTCGCACGCGAGTCCGCGCTCCTCGGTCAGGCCGGCCGGGTGCTGCTGCGACCGTCCGGGACCGAGGAGCTGGTCCGGGTCATGGTCGAGGCGGAGACCTCGGAGCAGGCGCAGGACGTCGCGGACCGGCTCGCGGCGGTCGTCGCGGCCTAGCCGGGCCCGGCGGCCAGGACGCTGCTAGGACGGCTTGGCGTAGCCCGCGATCTGCGGCGAGAAGTCGAACGCGATGCAGGCCTCGTCGCCGACGACCCAGGCGTCGTGCCCGGGCTCGCAGACGAAGAACTCGCCCGGCTCGAGGTCGACCTCGGTGCCGTCGTCCATCTGGACGTGCAGCCGGCCCGACTCGATGTAGCCGTTGTGCCGCACCTGGCACGACGGCGTCCCGGCGATCGGCCCGACGGACTCCGACCAGCGCCACCCCGGCTCGAAGTGGATCCGGCCGAAGACCGCGTCCCCGATGGTGCAGACGTCCATGTGGCCCAGCGGCATCTCCCGCCGCTCGTCCGCCCGGTCGAGGCTCTTGTGCTCGATGCTCATGGTCATGAGATCACCCCTACGACAGGGTGCTCCTGGCACCAGCCGCTGACAAGACGCATCAGCCCGCGAGGTCGTCCGGCCCGACGTCGTCGGTCCAGGACGAGCTGAGCGGCGCCCGCCCGCGGCGGCGCAGCAGCCTGAGCAGCCAGCGCATGGACGTGACCGTACGCGGCTAGGTTTCCGCCGATGAAGAACCTGACGCGGGACGAGGCGAGGGCGCGGTCCGAGGCGGTGACCGTCGAGTCGTACGACGTGCACCTGGTCCTCACCGACGGCGAGGCCTTCGACAGCACGACCACCGTGCGGTTCCGCAGCACGGCGGCCGAGACGTTCCTCGAGCTCGACGGCGAGCTGCTCGAGATCTCCGGTGCCGAGGCCGGTCCGCAGGAGGGCAACCGCATCCCGCTGCGGAACCTGGCCGAGGACAACACCGTCGTCGTGCGCGCCCGCTGCTCGACGACCCGCACCGGTGAGGGGCTGCACCGCTTCGCCGACCCCGCCGACGGGCTGGTCTACCTGTGGGGGCAGAGCTTCCTGGACGACGCGCAGCGGGTCTTCGCGTGCTTCGACCAGCCCGACCTCAAGGCGGTGATCCGGCTGACGGTGGACGCGCCCGCCGAGTGGTCCGTGATCGGCAACGCCCGAGGCTCGAGGCAGGGCGAGCGGTGGTCGTTCGCGCCGACCGAGCGGATCAGCACCTACCTGTTCACCGTCGCGGCCGGGCCGTGGCACAGCGCGCACCAGCTGCACGACGGCATCGAGATGGGGCTGCACTGCCGGCAGTCGCTCGCGCCCTACCTCGACGCCGACGCCGGCGAGCTCTTCGACGTCACCGCGCGGTGCCTGGACTTCCAGCAGGAGGCGTTCGGTCGCCGGTACCCCTTCGGCGACACCTACGACCAGCTGTTCGTGCCGGAGTTCAACCACGGCGCGATGGAGAACCCCGGCGCCGTCACCTTCACCGAGGACTTCGTCTTCCGCTCGCGGGTGACCGACGACCGCCGCCGCCGGCGGGCGGCGGTCGTCGCGCACGAGATGTCGCACATGTGGTTCGGCGACCTCGTGACCATGCGCTGGTGGGACGACCTGTGGCTGAACGAGTCCTTCGCCGAGCTGATGGGCTTCCTGACCGTCGACCGGGCGACGGGCTTCACCGGCACCTGGCAGGACTTCAGCGCGACCCGCAAGAGCTGGGGCTACCGCGCCGACCAGCTGCCGACCACCCACCCCGTGCAGGGGGACGTCCCGGACACCCGCAGCGCGCTGCTGAACTTCGACGGGATCTCCTACGCCAAGGGCGCTTCCGTGCTGCGGCAGCTGATGGCGACGGTCGGTGAGGACGCGTTCTTCACCGGGGTGCGCGCCTACCTGGCCCAGCACGCCTTCTCGAACACGTCCTTCGCCGACCTGCTCGTCGAGCTCGAGCGGTCGAGCGGCCGCGACCTGCAGGAGTGGGCCCGGCTGTGGCTGCAGACCACCGGGGTCAGCACCCTGCGCCCCGTCGGCGACGAGGTGCGGCAGGAGTCCGCCGTCCTGCGGCCGCACCGGATCGGCGTGGGTCTGTACGACAGGCAGGGCGAGGCGCTGGTGCCGCGCGAGCGGCGGAACGTCTCGATCGACGACGCCTCGGCGCCGCTGCCGGGGGCCTCCGCCGACCTGGTGCTGCTCAACGACGGCGACCTGACCTTCGCCAAGGTCCGCTTCGACGACCGCTCGCTGTCGACGGCGCTGGCCGACGTGCGGCGGATCGAGGACGGGCTCGCCCGCGCGCTGGTGTGGGCGGCGCTGTGGGACGCCTGCCGGGATGCCGAGCTCCCGGCGAGCCGCTTCGTACGCGCCGTCATCGACAACGTCGACGGCGAGAGCGACCCGGCGGTCGCGGAGGTGCTGCTCTCGCAGGCGAGGACGGCGGCGACGCTCTACAGCGACGACGGTGCCGACCTGGTCGACGCGCTCGCCGAGGCGTCCCTGTCCGCGGCGTTCGCCGCGCCGGCCGGCAGCGACCTGCAGCTCGTCCGGGTGCGCGCCTTCGCGGGGGTGGCGCAGGGGTTCGTGCACCCGGCCGCTCTGGAGGACCTCCTCGCCGACACCGCCGTCCCGGCGGGGCTGGCCGTCGACACCGAGCTGCGCTGGACCCTCGTCAAGGCGCTGGCCGCCCTCGGCCGGCTCGACGACGAGGCGGTCGACGCCGAGGTGGCCCGCGACGACACGGCGGCGGGCCGGCTGCACGCGGTCGGGGCGCGGGCGGCGATGCCGACCGGCGCCGCGAAGGAGCGCGCCTGGACCGCGGCCACCGCCGCGGAGTCGTCCAACCTCGTGGTGCGCGCCGCGACGGCCGGGCTCTGGAAGCACGGGCAGGACGACCTGCTCGAGCCGTACGTCGACCGCTACGTCGCCGAGCTGCCCGGGCTGTGGGCCGACCGTGGTCCGCAGATCGCCGGCACGCTCGCGTCCGGGCTCTTCCCGTCGACGCTGGTCCGGCAGGACGTGCTGGACCGGACGGCGGCGCTGCTGGACCCCGCGTGCCCGGCAGGCCTGCGCCGGCTGGTCGCCGAGTCCCGTGACGACCTGGCCCGGGCCCTCCGCGCCCGCACCGCCACCTCTCCCGGGTGATCCACGCGCATCCTGAGGTGCCCAGCGCAGCCCCAGCGCACGTGCCCCGGCGAGCCCGGTGACCACGGCTCGTGGAGCCGGCCGCGCGTCGACGTGCTGCAGCTGCGCGTGCTTCAGCGCGGCCGTGGCTCGGACCAGCGGGCCGGCGGGGTGCGCCGCCGTCAGGTACATGCCGGTCCAGAGGCGCGTCCAGACGCCGTTCGCCACCAGCCGCGGGACGACGCTCATGTCGACCTTGGCATCGCGCAGCTCCCGCGCGCCGACCACCCCGAGGCTGCTCCGCCCCAGTCGCTTGCCCAGCTCGTCGACCTCTGCAATGCGCATGCGCCCACTGCAGAGGCCGCGTGCACCACGAGCCACCCCGTACGTCTCATCTGTCGACGACACCCCGCGTGATCCACGCGGACGTTGAGGTGGTTCCAGGCTCGGCAAGCACCTGAAGGTGCGCGTGGATCACCGGAGGGGGTTGGCGCGAAGCAGGACCGGGGTGGCAAGTCAGCTGCGGGCTAGCCTGGCGCCATGTGCGGCATCGTGGGCTACGTCGGGGAGAAGGCTGCGCTCGAGGTCGTGATCGAGGGGCTGCGGCGGCTGGAGTACCGCGGCTACGACAGCGCCGGCGTCTCCGTGCTCGGCGCCGAGGGCCTGCAGGTCGAGCGCAAGGCGGGCAAGCTCGCCAACCTCGAGAAGGAGCTGGCCCAGCACGAGATCGCCGGCACCCTGGGCGTCGGGCACACGCGCTGGGCGACCCACGGCCCGCCGACCGACGGCAACGCCCACCCGCACCTCGACTGCGCCGGGAAGGTCGCCGTCGTCCACAACGGCACCATCGAGAACTTCGAGGCGATCGTGCGGGGCCTGGAGCAGCGCGGTCACGAGCGCCGGTCGGACACCGACACCGAGGTCGTCGCGCACCTGGTGGAGGAGAGGTACGACGGGGACCTCCCGGCGACGGTGCGCTCCATCTGCAAGGACCTCGAGGGGTCCTTCGTCCTCGTCGTGAGCCATGCCGACGAGCCCGGGCTGATCGTCGCCGCGCGGCGCAACCTCCCGCTCGTGATCGGCCTCGGCGACGGCGAGAACTTCGTCGGCTCCGACGTCACGGCCTTCATCGCGCACACCCGCGAGGCCCGCGCGGTCGAGCAGGACCAGGTCGTCGAGGTGCGCCGCAGCGGCGTGACCGTCACCGACCTCGAGGGCGCCGTCGTCGAGGGCGAGACCTACCACGTCGACTGGGACACCGCCGCCGCCGAGAAGGGCGGCTACGAGTTCTTCATGCTCAAGGAGATCGAGGAGCAGCCCGCGGCGGTCACCGAGACCCTGGGTGGCCGGCTCACGGCCGACGGGCTGCTGCACCTCGACGAGCTGTCGATGAGCGACGAGGACGTGCGCGGCATCGAGCAGGTCTTCATCGTGGCCTGCGGCTCGGCCTACCACTCGGGGCTGATCGGCAAGTACGCCATCGAGCGCTGGTGCCGGCTGCCGGTGCAGGTCGAGATGGCCAGCGAGTTCCGCTACCGGGACCCGGTCCTCGGCCGCAACACCCTGGTCATCGCCGTGTCCCAGTCGGGCGAGACCGCCGACACGCTCGAGGCGGTGCGCCACGCGCGCGCCCAGAAGGCGTGGGTCATGGCGGTCACCAACACCGTCGGGTCGACCATCTCCCGCGAGAGCGACGCGGCGTTCTACACCCGCGGTGGCCCGGAGGTCGCCGTCGCGTCCACCAAGGCGGTGATGACGCAGATCACCGCGATGTACGTCGTCGGCCTCTACCTCGCCCAGCTCCGCGGCACCCGCGACCCGGACGAGGTGCGCGCCCACCTGCGCGACCTGCAGGAGATGCCGGCGCTCATCGCCGAGGTGCTGTCGCGCATGGAGGGCGTACGAGAGCTCGCCCGGGAGATCGCCGACGAGCAGCGGGTCCTGTTCCTCGGCCGGCACGTCGGCTACCCGATGGCGCTCGAGGGCGCCCTCAAGCTCAAGGAGCTCGCCTACGTCTCCGCGGAGGGCTTCCCCGCCGGCGAGATCAAGCACGGCCCGATCGCCCTGATCGAGGACGGCACGCCGGTCGTGGTGCTGGCCCCGCGGCACGCCCTGCAGGCCAAGCTCATCAACAACATCCAGGAGGTGCGGGCCCGCGGGGCGCGCACCATCGTCGTCGCGACCGACGGCGACGAGAGCGTGACGCCGTACGCCGACTCGGTCATCCGGATCCCGGACACCAAGTCGCTGCTCACGCCGATGCTGACCATCGTCCCGCTGCAGGTGCTCTCCGCCGAGATCGCCCGGGCACGCGGCCTGGACGTGGACCAACCGCGCAACCTGGCCAAGTCGGTCACGGTCGAGTAGCCCGGCTGGATCCTCCGAACGGGTGTCACAGGACCCCCGGGGTCCCGCCGACCACTTCCCGACGGGGAGGACTGCCCTCCCCCAGGTGCGGAGGGGGTGGTGCATGCGGTTCGCCGTTCCGAGCGGCCGCCCTCCTGCGGCGCTCTCCCGCAGCGCCACGCGCTTCATGGCCCTCACGACGATCACCGGCTGGTCGGCGTTCGCCGTCGTGCTCGCGCTGTCCGACTGGCAGCTCGGCGAGCTGCAGAGCGCGTCGGTCTGCCTCGTGCTCGCCGGCCTGGTCTTTCTCGGCGAGCTGCGCCCGATCGTCATCGCCCGCGGCGACCGCCAGGGCAGCGTCACCGTCTCGACGGCCTTCGCGCTCGCGCTCGTCTTCGTCGGGCCGCTCTGGATGGCGATGACCGTCATGGTCGCCGCCGCCGGGTGCGAGGACCTGCGCAGCCGCAAGCACTGGCGGGCGCTGGCCTTCGGCATCGGCCAGACGGCGATCACGCTGCTCGCCGCGCGCGCCGTCTACGCCGCCGCTGCCGGCCAGCAGATGCTCCAGGGCCAGCCGCTGCTGCTGCCCAACGACCTGCACGCCACCCTCGCCGCGGGCGCCGCGTTCTTCCTGGTCAGCAACACCCTGAGCGGCATCTCGATCGCGCTGCTCAGCGAGGACCGGGTGCTGGAGCACCTGCGCAGCGACATCCAGTTCCAGCTCGCCACCTCCGGGGTGCTGCTGAGCTTCGCGCCTGTCGTCGCCGCTGCAGCCCACCTGTCGCTGTGGCTGGTGCCGATGCTCCTGCTGCCGATCGGCGCCATCCACCGCAGTGCCCAGCTCGCCGCCGACCGCGAGCACGAGGCGCTGCACGACGGGCTGACCGGCCTGCCGAACCGCGCGCTGTTCCGGCTGCGCGTCGAGCGGGCCTGCCAGGAGACCGCCGGCGTGGCTGGCGGCTTCGCCGTGATCCTGCTGGACCTCGACCACTTCAAGGAGATCAACGACACCCTCGGCCACCACGTCGGCGACGACCTGCTCGAGTGCGTGTCGGCCCGGCTGCGCAGCCAGCTGCGGCCGCAGGACACGGTCGCGCGCCTCGGCGGTGACGAGTTCGTCGTGCTCGTCGCGGGGATCTCCGAGGACGAGGAGGCCCTGCCCGTCGCGAGCCGGCTGCTCGACACCCTCAAGACCGCCTTCGTCGTCGACGGCGTGCGGCTCGAGGTCGGCGCCAGCCTCGGCATCGCCGTGCACCCGACGCACGGCGACGACGTCGACCAGCTGCTGCAGCGCGCCGACATCGCGCTCTACGAGGCGAAGGTCGAGCGCGGCGGCTACCGGATGTACGAGGCGTCGGCCGACGTGCACACCCCCCAGCGGCTGGCGGTCGCGGCGGAGCTGCGCGAGGGCCTGGAGCGCGGCGAGATCTTCCTGCAGCACCAGCCGAAGGTGGACGTGCAGACCGGCCACGTCGTGGGCTTCGAGTCGCTGGTGCGCTGGCGTCACCCGGTGCACGGCGTCGTCATGCCGGACGACTTCCTGCCGGTCGTCGAGAACACCGGCCTCATCACTCCGCTGACCCTCCAGGTGCTCGACCTCGCGCTCACGGCCGTCGCCTCGTGGCGCGCGCACGGCCACGACGTCAGCGTCGCGGTCAACCTCTCCGTACGCCACCTCACCGACCTGGGGCTCCCGGCCCAGGTGGACGAGGCGCTCCGCAAGCACGACCTCCCGCCGAGCGCGCTCGTCCTCGAGGTGACCGAGACGCTCATCATGAGCGACCCGGTGCGCGCCGCCGAGGTGCTGCGGCTGCTGCGCGAGCTCGGCGTCGGCCTGGCCGTCGACGACTTCGGCACCGGCTACTCCTCGCTGGCCTACCTGCGCCGGCTCGACGTGCACGAGCTGAAGATCGACCGGTCCTTCGTCGGCTCCGTGACCGAGGACGACGGCGACGCCGTCATCGTGCGGTCCACGATCGAGATGGGCCGCAACCTCGGGCTCCGGCTGGTCGCCGAGGGCGTCGAGGACGAGGCCACCCTGGAGCTGCTCCGTCGCTGGGGCTGCACCCTCGCGCAGGGCTTCCTGTTCAGCCGCCCGCTCGACGACGACGCCGTGCTGGAGTGGCTGGCGACCCGCCGGGCCGCCGAGCAGCTGACCGCCGGGTCCGTACCCCCGCCGCGAGCCGAGTGGGCCACACTGCCCGCGTGATCGTGGGTGTCGGCATCGACGTGGTGCAGGTCGAGCGCTTCGAGCGCGCCCTGGGTCGCACGCCCCGACTGCGGGACCGGCTCTTCACCGCCGAGGAGCAGAAGGGCACGCGGGTCGAGTCGCTGGCCGCGCGCTTCGCCGCGAAGGAGGCCGTCGCCAAGGCGCTGGGCGCGCCGGGTGGGATGCGCTGGCACGACGCGGAGGTCGTGCGGGGGATCGGCGGGCGCCCGGAGCTGGTCGTGCGCGGCACCGTCGCCGACGAGGCGGCGGCGCAGGGCATCCGCAGCTGGCACCTGTCGCTGTCGCACGACGGCGGCGTCGCCACGGCCGTCGTGGTGGCCGAGTCGTGAGGCACGCCCACACGGTCGAGCAGGTGCGCGCCGCGGAGGCCGCGCTCATGGCGCAGCTGCCGCCCGGCGCCCTCATGCAGCGGGCCGCGGCCGGCCTCGCGGTCGCGTGCGCGCAGCGGCTCACCCGGGTCTACGCGTCGCGCGTGGTCCTGCTCGTCGGCCGCGGCGACAACGGGGCGGACGCGCTCTGGGCCGGGGCGATGCTGCAGCGCCGGGGCGCCGCCGTCCGTGCGGTGCTCACCGGTGAGCCGCGGGCGGACGCGCTCGCGGCGTTCCGCGCAGCCGGCGGCCGCGTCGTCGACGAGGTCGGTCCGGGGCTGGTCGTCGACGGGCTGGTCGGCATCGGCGGCAGGGGCGCGCTGCGGGACGCCGCCGCGGCGCTGGCGGCCGAGGTCCGCGACCGCGACGTGGTGGCCGTCGACCTGCCGAGCGGCGTCGACGCCGACACCGGTGAGGTCGCGGGTACGGCAGTGCGGGCCGGGCTCACCGTCACCTTCGGCACCCTCAAGCCGGGGCTGCTCCTCGCGCGTGACCACGTCGGCGAGCTGCAGCTCGTCGACATCGGGCTGACCCTCCCGCCCGCTCCGGTCGAGGTGCTGGAGGACGCCGACGTCGAGCGGCTGCTGCCGCGGCCGAAGCGCGGCGACGACAAGTACACCCGCGGCGTCGTCGGCGTCGCCGCCGGCTCGCAGACCTACACCGGTGCAGCGGTCCTCAGCGTCGGCGCGGCCGTGCGGGCGGGTGCCGGCATGGTGCGCTTCGCCGGTGCGCCGCACGCCGCCGAGCAGGTCCGGTCGCACTGGCCGGAGGCCGTGGTGAGCGAGCTCGAGGGGGCTGCGGTGGTCACCGCCGGCCGGGTGCAGGCGTGGGTCGTCGGACCGGGGCTCGGCACCGACGCCCGGGCCGCCGATGCGCTCGAGGCCGTGCTCGGGGAGGACGTCCCCGTGCTGGTCGATGCCGATGCGCTCACGATCGCCGCGCAGCACCCCGAGTGGCTGTCGCGGCGCACCGCGCCGACCCTGCTCACGCCGCACGACCGGGAGCTCGCGCGCTTCGGTCGCGACGTCACCGCCGACCGGATCGGCTCGGCGCGGGCGCTCGCGAGCGAGCTCGGGGTCACCGTCCTGCTCAAGGGCGACGCAACGGTGGTCACCGGGCCGGAGGGGCCCGCTCGCGTGAACACGACCGGGACCGCCGCGCTCGCGACGGCCGGCACCGGCGACGTGCTGAGCGGCGTCATCGGCGCGCTGCTCGCGAAGGGCCTGGATCCGTTCGCGGCCGCCTGCGCGGGCGTGCG
>JAKFFB010000278.1:0-6973 GCA_036675425.1 Actinomycetales bacterium
TCGTCGGAGAGCCTCTCGCCGCTCGACGCCGTCGGCCACGGCACCCAGGTCGCCTCCGTCGCGGCCGGCAACTCCGACGTCTCGGTGCGCATGAACGGCCGCACGATGGGCAACTTCGGCGGCGTCGCCCCGCGCGCCCGCGTCGCGCCCTACAAGGCCTGCTGGGCCGCTCCCGACCCCGCCGACGACGGTTGCGCGACGGCCGACCTCGTCTCCGCGATCGATCGCGCGACCGCCGACGGGGTGGACGTGCTCAACGTCGCCGTGGCCGGGCCCACCTCGATCGACACTGTCGAGCGCGCCCTGCTCGGCGCCGCCGAGGCCGACATCGTGGTGATCGGCGCCGCCGGCAACGCCGGCCGCACGGCCCTCGCCGGCCACGCCTCCCCGTGGGTCACCACGGTCGGCGCGACCCGCGGCAGCATCCTGCGCGGCCAGGTCTCGGTCGTCCGCGGCCCGCGGCTCACCGGCGCCAGCCGATCGCGCCGCGCCCTCGGCCCGGTCCGGCTCGTGCTCGGCGCCGACGTGGCCGCAGCCGGTGCGCGTCGCCGAGACGCCCGCCAGTGCCGGCCCGGCTCCCTCGATGCCCTCAAGGTCGCCGACCGTGCCGTCCTCTGCGTCCGCGGCGGCATCGGCCGCGTCGACAAGTCCGAGGCCGTCGCGTTGGCCGACGGCGTCGCCATGGTGCTGGTCAACGACCGGCCCGGCGGCGTGATCGACGACTTCCACAGCGTCCCGACGGTCCAGCTGACCGAGCGCGACGGCGGCCGCCTCACACGCTGGGCGCGGACGCACCGCCGCACGGTTGTGCGACTGTCCGGTGTCGCGCCCCAGCCTGCCGCGGCTCGCGCGGCCGGTTGGTCGGCGCCCGGTGACTCGCGCTCCACGCTGCTCAAGCCGGACGTCGTCGCTCTTGGCGAAGGTGTGCTCGGCGCCGTACCCGGCTCGTGGGCGCTGTTCTCCGGCACCTCGGCGGCCACGGCTCGCGTCAGCGGCCTGGCAGCGCTGCTCCGCTCCGAGCACGACTGGTCCGCCCCGGTGGTCCGGTCGGTGCTCACCACCACCGCGCAGCCGGTGGCCGGAGCCCCCACCCTCACCCAGGGTGCCGGGCAGGTGGGCGCGCTGCGCAAGGCCGGACTGGCCCTCGACGTACCGACCTCCAGCTATCGCCGCGCCCTCGACGAGCTGTCCTGGCCCGACCTGAACGCCTCGTCGGTCGTGATGCGCGGTGGCGGTACGACGACGCGTCGACTGACCAATCTCGGCTCACGTGCGGAGTACTTCTCGGTCCGGGCCATCGGCTTCCAGCGCCACCGCGTCCGGATGACGCCTGTCGCCCTGCGACTCGGTCCGGGCGAGACGGCCACCGTGCGCATCACCATCACCGGTCCCGCCGGACCGACCCGCCTCGACGACGGCTGGCTCGTCTGGCGCGGCGCCCGTGGCTCCGAGACGCGCGTCCCGGTCGCGATCACGCGCTAGGCATCAGCGCTCTGCGCGATCAGGCCTCGCGGCGCACGGACATCTGCCGGTCGCCGAAGGAGACGGTGTCGCCGTCGACCAAGGTGGCGGGCTTGCCGGCCGCCAACGGGCGCGAGACGCCTTGGCGGATCAGCACGGAACCGTTGGTCGAGCCGCGGTCCATGACCACGAGGACGCCGTCGGAGGCGGGGCCGAACTGCGCGTGCGTCTTGGAGACGGACATGTCGGCGGAGTTCAGCGGCACGAGGTGGTGGACCTGTTCCCCGGAGCGGGGCTCCGGGCGACGACCGACCAGGGCCAGGCCCTCGACCACGAAGGACTCGCCGTTGTCGAAGGTGACCCGCCAGCGCGGTCCGGCGGGTACGGCGCCGGGGACGACCCGCACGGCGGTGCGACCGTCGTCGTCGGGCGGGCGCGTCGGCCGGACGCTGGGCGGTGCGCTCGGCTGCTGCTGCTGGACCGGCACCGGGGCTGCGTGCCGGGGCATGGGCGGCGGTGGCACCGGATGGGCCTGCTGCGGGACCGGCGTGCGTCGCGTCGAGTGCTCCGGGTTGACCCGGCGGGGCGGAGCCGGCGGCTCGACCGGCGGAGCCGGGATCAGCCGCATCGCGGTCAGGTTGACGACGTGGCGGGGACCTTCGTCCACCTCGTCGACGAAGGCATCCATCGGCCGGACGTCGACGACGACGGAGTGCGCGACGTGGTCGTGCCAACCGCGCCGCTGGCGGCCGCGGTCCTCGACGGCGGTCCACGCCAGGGTCGCGAGCCCGAGCGCGAAGGTCGGGACCGAGGCCAGCGCCAGCACGACGGATCGCAGCAGCGACCGGCCCACGCCGATGGGCGTGCCGGTGCCGTGGTGGACCACGCGCAGGCCGACCATGGCCTTGCCGGGAGTGTTGCCGCTGACACCGACCACGACGGCCATGACCAGCCAGCCGAGGGCCATCACTCCGGCCCCGACCGCTACCGCGGTCCACGGATCGTCCAGGACCAGCCACGCCCCGAAGCCGGCCGCTGCGGCCACCGTCCAGCCGATCAGCCGGTCGATGAAGAAGGCGTAGAACCGTCGCTCGAGCTCGGCGATCGGATACGTCTCTGCCAGAGAGATGGGTTCGGCCTGCTCGGTCATGGTAGGGCCTGCCGCGCTCACGGGTTGGTCGTCTGGATGGTGACGCCGTCACCGAGATCGAGGATGGCGCCCGGGATCAGCGAGACGGCGATGCCGGCCTGCAGGTCCTCCGGCGGCAGGCCCGGCTGCACGAGCACGGTGCCGTTGGTCGAGCCCATGTCGGTGACGACGGCCATGCCGTGGTCGGCGCCCGCGCCGGGGCGGATCTCGAGGTGCGTGGACGAGATCTCGTGGTTGGGGCTGGACACCGTCACCAGGTGCGGCTGGTCGCTGGAGGCGAACCGCCGGGCCTCCGGGGCACGACCGACCAGGATGACGCGGTCGACGTCGAGCACGTCGCCGGTGGAGAAGATCAGCTTGGCGACGGGGTGCGCGACGACGGCCGGCGCCAGCTCCTGGCCGGGGATCCCGATCTGGGGTCGGACGAAGTCCTCGACCGGCGTGCCCACGGTGGTCTGGCCGTCGTGGTCGTCGGGTGCGTACGCCGCATCGCCGGTCACCGCAGGCTGCTCGCCGGTCGGCGTCGGGTCGTCGCTGTCGGGGTCGCCGAAGGTCATCGGCTCGCTGGCGACGGGCTCGGCCGCGGGCTCCGGCACGGGCTCGGGGGTCGGCTCGGGGGTCGGCTCGGCCACGGGCTCGGAGACCTCCGGCTCGAAGGGCGCGCTCTCCTCGGCCACGGCGGGGACGACCGGTGCAGGAGCCGCGGCCACCTCGCCGAACTGCACGGCCGATGCGCGGGCCACGCCCGTGACCAGCGCGAGGTCGGACCCGTCGACTGCGCCGCCGACGCTGAGCCGGCCGCCGGTGACCCCGTCGAGGGTGCGCTCGACCCACAGGGCATCCGGCTCGTCGGCGATGTCGACGTCGCCGTTCGGCGTACGCAAGGTGGCGGTGACGTCGCCGCGGACCAGGACCCGGGTGCGGTCGCCGTGGCCGACGAGCGCGAAGCCGGAGAGGCTGCTCAGACCGTGGGCAAGCAGGCCGTCGAGCATCGCCTCGAACGTCGCTCCGCTGTCGGCGAGGTCCCAGAGCCCGGCCACCCTGGCGCGTGCCTCGGCCGGGAGGAGAGCCGTGACGTGTTCCCCCACGACGGCATACCAGTCGCCTGCGGCGAAGGTCCTCTTGTGTGCGGCGTCCTCGGTCACGGTCGGGCCCCCAGTTTGTCTTCGAGACTCGCGCGCTGGCGCTCGGAGTCATAGGAATCGTCGTGCACCAATCCCACCACATCGACGACGACGGCCGTCGCGTTGTCGCGGCCCCCTGCGTCGAGGGCGGCCTGCACCAGCGCGTCGGCGGCGTCGCGTGGATCGTGGATGCGCTCGAGGATGTCCTCGATCTCCTTGTCCCCGATCATGCCGCTGATGCCGTCGCTGCAGAGCAGGAGTCGTTCGGCCGCGGAGAGCGGCAGCAGGAAGAAGTCGGGAGCGACGCCCTCGGGGCTGCCGAGTGCGCGGGTGATGACGTGCCTCTCCGGGTGGATCGCCGCCTCTTCGGCGGTGATCTCGCCTGCGTCGATCAGCTCCTGGACGACCGAGTGGTCGACGCTGACCTGGTCGAGCTCGCCGTCGTTGAAGCGGTAGATGCGGGAGTCGCCGAGGTTGACGAGCATCCACAAGGTGTCCTCGTGGTCCTCGACGAGGACGGCCGCGACGCACGTGGTGCCGGCGTGCCAGCGCGGGTGCGTGCCGCGCTGCGCCTCGGCGTACTGGAGGATCCGGACCTGGGCCCGGGACAGCGTCTCGGCGACGGACTCGGCACCGCGCAACGGGTCGTAGCCCTCCTCGGCGAGCCGGGCGAACTCCTCGACCACGATGCGGCTGGCGACGTCGCCGCCGGAGTGCCCGCCCATGCCGTCGGCGACGACGAAGACGGGCGGGGCGACCAGGAACGAGTCCTCGTTGACCTTGCGCACGTGCCCGACCTCGGAGGCGGCACCGTGGTGCAGATCAACCGGCTTCATGCCCAGCCTCACCCTCGTCGACGATGAGCCGCAGCGTGGGCTCGGCGAGTAGCGTAGAAGGGATGTCTACCCAGGAGCAGGCGCCCCCGCGGACGCTGGCAGACCAGTTGCGCCGTTGGCCGGACGAACGGCTCGCGGCGCTCCTGCGGTTGCGTCCGGATCTCGCCACTCCTGCACCTCATGATTCCGCGCAGCTTGCGTCCCGCGCCGCAACTCGCTCGTCCGTTCTCAGGGCGCTCGACAACCTCAGCCGGCTCGAGCTCTCCGTGCTTGATGCCCTCGTGGTTGCGAACCAAACCACCCAATCCGAACTTCTCCGGATCGTCCACGCCGACCCCGATGTGACCGCGGTCGCCATCGAGCGGCTGATCGACCTGGCCCTGGTCTGGGAGTCCCCCGGCGGGCTGCGTCCGTTGAGCGGCGTCGGCGAGGCGCTGCGCGGCGACGACTCGGCCGGGGTGAGCGGGTTGCGGCCGATGTCGGCCGACCCGGGCACCCCCTCCGACGTGGTTGACCGCCTGGACGCCGTGAGCCCGCGAGCCCGCGCCCTGCTCGAGCACGTGCTGGCCAACGGCGGCGAGGGCACGACCGGCAACGCCCGCCGTACAGTCTCCCCCGCCGACGCCGCGACACCGGTCGAGGAGCTGATCGCGCACCGGCTGCTGATCCCGCGCGAGGGCGGCCTGCTGGTCCTGCCCGGCGAGGTCGGGATCGCGCTGCGCGGCGGCCACACCACGACCACACCACGCGACGAGGTGCCCGAGCTCGCGACCACGGCGCGCGACGCGGAGCTCGTCGACCGGACCGCCGGCGGTGCCGCCTTCGATGTCGTACGGCGAACCGAGCTGCTCCTCGACCACTGGGGCCTCCAACCTCCCGCGACATTGCGTAGCGGCGGGCTGGCGGTGCGTGACCTGAAGGCGGCGGCCGTCGAGCTGCAGGTGTCCGAGCCCGAGGCCGGCCTGCTCGTGGAGGTCGCCTCCGCTGCCGGGCTGCTGACCACGGCTGCCGATCCCGACGGCAACGAGGTCTGGCTGCCGACCGATGCGTTCGACACCTGGGCAGCGGGCTCGACCGCGGAGCGGTGGGTGACGCTGGCGCTGGCCTGGCTCGACACGACCCGCCTGCCCAGCCTGATCGGCGGCAAGGACCCGGGCGGCAAGACCTGGAACGCGCTCGCCCCTGACCTGTCCAGCGTCATGGCACCGGAGGCGCGTGCCCTCGCGCTGGCCCAGCTCGCCGACGTCGCCCCGGGTTCCGTGCTGGCCACCGGCACCGGCGTGCCCTCGCTCGTCGAGCGCGTGGCGTGGCTGCGTCCGCGCCGCCCCTCGGTGCACCGCGACCTCGTCGCCGCGGCCGTCCACGAGGCCGGACTGCTGGGACTCGTCGGCGCCGGCGGGCTGTCCAACGCCGGCCGCGCGATCCTCGTCCACGACCACGACGCCGCCCTGGCCGCGATCACCCCGCACCTGCCGCACCCTGTCGACCACGTGCTGCTCCAGGCCGACCTCACGGCGGTCGCACCGGGGCCGCTCGAGACAGAGCTTGCCCGCACCCTCCACCTCCTCGCCGACGTCGAGTCGCGGGGTGGCGCGACGGTCTACCGCTTCACCAACGGCTCGGTCCGACGCGCGTTCGACGCCGGCTGGTCGGCGCTGGAGGTGCACGACTTCGTCGGCTCCGTCTCCCGCACCCCGGTCCCCCAGCCGCTGACCTACCTCGTCGACGACGTCGCCCGCACGTTCGGCACGGTCCGCGTCGGGCAGGCCGAGGCGTTCCTCCGCGCCGACGACGAGGCCGCGCTCACCGAGCTGCTGCACAACCCGAAGGCCAGCACCCTCGGGTTGCGCCGGATCGCGCCGACGGTGCTGATCTCGACCGTGCCCGTCGACGTACTCCTGCCGAGGCTGCGTGAGCTCGGCGCCGCCCCCGTCGTGGAAGCGCCCGACGGCACCGTGCGCGTCGCCCGCCGCGACCTGATGCGCGCCCGTCGCCCGCGTTCGGCGCGCACCCGCGGCGCCGAGTCCGCCCGCGCCCAGGCCACCGTCTCGTCCGTGGTCACCGCCATCCGCAGCGGCGACCTCGCCACCGCGAGCCGGCCGACCTCGCCCGCCATCGCGACCACGCCGTCGAGCGCGCTGGCCGCGATCCGCGAGGCGATCGAGCTGGGCGAGACCGTCGTGATCGGGTACGTCGACAACCACGGCGCCAGCTCGGATCGTGTGGTCGACCCCCTGCGACTCGAGGGCGGCCAGCTGATGGCGCACGACCACCGCAGCGACGACGAGCGACTGTTCGCCGTACACCGCATCACGACCGTGGCGCCGCTGTCCCCGCCCCAACCGTAGAGTGGTCAGGTGGACTTCATCCGGTACGCCGAGTCGGCGGCGGCACTGCTCAAC
>JAKFFB010000296.1:0-6949 GCA_036675425.1 Actinomycetales bacterium
GGGGCGGCGGCGGTCGCCGCCGCGGCCGCGGTCGGCGCTGCGGAGGCACCGGCGACGGCCGTCGGGCTCGGCCCGGGTGTCGGGCCGGCCGTGGCCGCGCGGAAGCCCTCGAGCGCGGACTGCTCGTCGTACGTCGTGGTGGTGTCGGCGCCGCGCAGGGCCAGGACGGCGACTCCCGCGACCAGCACGAGCGTGGCGCCGGCGGCGACGGCCGCGGCGGTCCGGCGGGTGCTCACACCGCGGACAGCGTGCGCCGTCCGGCAAGCGCGCGGTCGACGAGCGAGAGCAGGATCCGGCTGACCTCGGCCCGCCGCTCGAGGTGGACCATGTGGCCGACGCCCGGGAAGACCGTCAGCTCGCTCTGCGGCAGCGCGTCGGCGATCGCCTTGCTGTGCGGCAGCGGGCAGAGCAGGTCCTTGTCGCCGGCGATGACGACGGAGGGCACGTGGGTGAGCGCCTCGAGGGCGACCAGCCGGTCGTGGTCGGAGAAGGTGGGCAGGAAGGCGGCCACCGTCTCGGCCGAGGTGCCCCGGTGCACGTCGAGCGCCTCGCGGACCAGCGAGGGGTCGGCCTTGCGCGGGAAGATCAGCCGGGCGTCGGCGGCGCCGACCTTGCGCGGCCGGCCCTTGACCTCGGCCTTGACCGCGAGCTCGTTCAGGGTCGGCAGCACCCGCTTGACGACGCGCGAGACCGGGGCCGGCAGCCCCCAGCTGACGTCGGCGAGCCCGCCGGCGGAGGTCGCCACGAAGGCGGCGCCCAGCACGCGGTCGCCGAACAGCTCGGGGTGCAGCTCGGCCAGCGCCATCAGGGTCATGCCGCCCATCGAGTGCCCGCCGACGACCACCGGCCCCTCGGGAGCCACCTCGTCGAGCACGCGGGCGAGGTCGCGGCCGAGCTGCTCGATGGTCGCCCGGTCGCGGGTCGTGCGGTGCGAGCGGCCGTGGCCGCGGTGGTCGTACGTCACGACGCGCAGGTCCGGGCGGGCCTCGACCAGGTCGCGCACCTGGCCGTTCCACAGCGCCGACGACTGGACGTAGCCGTGGGCGAGCACGACGGTCGCCGCGGCACCGGCCTGCGCGCCGTACTCGTGCACGGAGAGCTGGACGCCGTCCTCGGCCGTCACGGTGCGCGGGCGCTCGTCCGGCGGTGCCGGCGCGCGGCGGGGCTCGGGTGCGGCGACGGCCTGCGCGCGGCGGCGGGCGAGAGCGGTCCCTGCGGCGGTCGCGCCGAGGAGCAGGGCGAGCGTGGTCTTCGACGTCACCCGGCGAGCGTACGAGGCTGCTCCCTGCCGGCGCGGCGGGCCCGGGGCACCGCGGCGACCGCCTCGTCCTGCACGGCCTGGAGGCCGGCGGCGTAGCCGGCCTCGATGAGCCGCTCGGTCTGGCTGAAGTCGCGCAGCTCCAGCACCCCGACGTCGATCCGCGGCAGGCGCACCACGCGCTGCTCGGGCCGGGTCGTCTCCCGGTCGCGGTCCAGGTGCGAGCGGCTGATCGCGAAGGAGAGCAGCAGCACGTCGAGGGCGTTCATGCGGTCGTCGCGCCGGCCGATCGAGCCGCCGCTGACGTCGATGACCCAGGTGCGGGCCGCCCCGAGCTCGAGCGCCCGGTCCAGCGGCACGGGGCGGGTGACGCCGCCGTCGACGTGCAGGCTGCCGCCGAGCTCCACAGGCGCGAAGACCGCCGGCAGGCAGGCGCTCGCGGAGAGCACGGTCACCGGGTCGCCGCTGCTCCACCAGCAGGGGGCGCCGGTGAGCAGGTCGGTCGTCACGACGTGGCAGGGCACCGCCGTGTGGGACAGGTCCGAGATCGGGACCCACCGCCGGATCAGGGCGCGCAGGGCGTGCGACTCGTAGAGGTGGTCCTGGCGGCGCACGGCGACCTGCAGCGCGTGCGCCGCCAGCCGGCGCGCGGGCCCGAAGACGTCCTTGCACTGCAGCTGCCGCCACACCCGCTCCAGCTCGTCGACCCGCGCCGGCGTCGGGTCGACGGCGAGGAACGCCGCGTTGAGGGCGCCGACGGAGCAGCCGACGACGACGTCGGGCCGGATGCCCGACTCGAGGAGCGCCCGGAGCGCGCCGGCCTGGGCAGCGCCCAGGCTCCCGCCGCCGGACAGGACGACCGCCTCGCGGATCCCGCTGTCGGAGGCCCGGGCGGCGCGGCGGTGCAGGAGGCTGCTCAGACCGGGCACCACATGATCACCTCCGGTCGCAAGCATGCGAGACCGCCCGCGCCGTGCGCCATGGCTCTTTCGGGCTAGGAGGCGGGTAGTCGCAGGTCCTCGCGCCCGCGGAACCGCTGCAGGAAGCGGTCGTAGGTCTTGCGCGACTCCTTGTCCCGGAAGGCCGGGTCGCTGTCGTGGTAGCCGCGGTGCCGGTCCTGCCGGACGGGCACGTCCACCGCGACCAGCCGGTGCCCGGCCTCGCGCAGCAGGAACGACCACTCCATGTCGGCGTTGCGGTAGAAGCGGGCCTTGGCCGGCAGCGGCACCTCGAGCGCGACCGAGCGGCGGACCGCGACCAGGTAGCCGAGCAGCGCCTCGACCTCCCCCGCCGGGGCGTCCTCGAACTCGCGCCACCCGTCGGTCACCCGCACCCCGCGCCAGCCGGCCGCAGCCACCGTCGGGTCCTCCAGGGCCGCGAGCAGCGGGGTGAGCGCGTCCCCCTCGAGCACCGTGGAGAGGTCCATCTGCACGTGCACGGCCGCGGTGTCGGCCCGCACGAGGGCCTGCCGGGCGGGACCCCACCCGGCTGCCCGCTCGACGTGCAGCTCGTCGACCCGGTCGGACCCGGCCGCGAGCTCGTGCACGACCGGGCCGGCGCCGGTGTCGCCGTTCTCCAGCAGCAGCAGGCGCACGTCGGCCGGGGCGTGCTCGAGCAGGGCCGAGACGCAGGTGCGCAGGTCGTCGGGCCAGCCGTCGACCAGCAGCGCGACGGTGCAGCGGTGCGAGTCGGGTGCTGCGCTGCGGTCGGGCAGCGCGTCGACGGAGGCGAGGACGTCGTACGGCGGGCGCGGGGACAGCGCGTAGCCGTCGGGCCCGTCGCGGACCACCCAGCCGGCGTCGGCGATGAGGTCGCGCAGCCGGTCGCTCTCGGCGAAGTCCCGGGCGGCGCGCGCCTGCGCGCGCTCCTCGGCGAGGGCGCGCACCGGCGCGGGGACGGCGTCAGGGGTCACCGCTCGGACGGTAGTGCCCACACGAGCACGTCGTCTGGGGCAGGATCCGTCGGACCGGCTCGGTGGCCGGCTGATCTCGAGGAGCGCGCGTTGCAGGCCGGGGAGCAGGAGGCGCTGCACGAGACGATCGTGCGGCACGTCACGGACATCATCACGGTGGTCAGCCCGGACGGCATCGTGACGTTCGTCAACCAGGCGGGGCGTGAGGTGGCCGAGGCGGCGGAGGCGCGCCGCGCGGAGGGCAGCGAGTCCGTCAGCTGGGTGCACCCGGACGACCAGGAGCTCACGCTGGAGCGCCGCCGGCACCTGCTCGGCGGTCCGGGTCGCACCACCACGACCGTGCTGCGGGTGCGGACGCCGGACGGCTGGCGGCACGTCGAGACGCACGGCGTCAACCTCGTCGACGACCCGCGCGTCGGCGGGCTGCTCTACATCACCCGCGACGTGGAGGACCGCGCCCGCGCCGAGACGCTCCTCGTACGCGCTCTCGCCGCGCAGAACGTCGTGGCCGACCTCGGCCTGAAGGCGCTGCGCTCGTCCGACGTCGACAGCGTCGTGCGCGACGGGCTGACGGGTGCGGCGGCGGTGCTGGGCACGACCTGGGTGACGCTGCTGCTGCTCGCGGACCGCGGCGCGCTGCGGGTGCGCCTGCAGGTGGGACCGGACCCGCTCCCCCCGGGCCGCACCTGGACCGCCGGCGAGGACACCCAGGCCGCGGTCACGCTGGCGTCCCGGCACGCCACCGTCTCCGACGACCTCGACGCCGAGGAGCGCTTCGTCGCCTCCCCGGAGCTCGCGGCGCAGGGGGTGCGCGCACAGGTCGCGGTGCCGCTCGAGGGCGCCGTCGGGCCGCTCGGCGTGCTGCTGGCCGGGTCGACCGAGCCGCGGTCGTTCGGGCCCTCGGACGTGCAGTTCCTGCAGGGCGTCGCCAACGTCCTGGCCGGCGCTCTGGAGCGCGAGCAGCGCGAGCGCTCCGCGCTGGTCCGCGCGCTGCACGACCCGCTCACCGGCCTGCCGACGCGGCCGCTGTTCACCGACCGGCTCGAGCACGCGCTGAACCGGGCGCAGCGGCTCGGGACCCCGCTCGCGGTGCTGCTCGTCGACCTCGACGGCTTCAAGCGCGTCAACGACGAGTGGGGGCACGGCGCGGGCGACCGGGTGCTGCGCGCCATGGGTCCGCGGCTGGCCGCCTGCGCGCGCGCCTCCGACACGGTGGCGCGCTACGGCGGCGACGAGTTCGTCGTGCTGTGCGAGGACGAGGTCACCCACGTCGGCGTCGCCCGCGTCGCCGCGAGCATCCGGCGGGCCTGCACCCAGCCGGTGGAGCTCGCCGACGGCACCTCGGTCGTCGTGTCGGCCAGCATCGGGATCGCCTGGTCGGTCGAGGAGGGGGTCGACGCCGACGCGCTGCTGGCCGCCGCCGACGCCGCGATGTACCGCGACAAGCGGCACGGCCTGCCGGACTGAGGTCAGCCGCGCAGCTGCGCCCGCAGCGCCTTGCGGTCGGTCTTGAGCACGCTGGTCAGCGGGATGGCGTCGACGACCCGCACCTCACGCGGGTACTTCGCCTTGGAGATGTGCTCCTTGGTGAACTCGATCAGCGCCTCGGGCGTCGTGGTCGAGCCGGGGGACAGGGACACGAACGCGACGACCTCCTCGCCCACCTTCGGGTCCGGGCGTCCGACGACCGCGGCCGCGGTCACGTCGGGGTGCGCCAGCAGCACGTCCTCGACGTCGCGGGGGTAGACGTTGAAGCCGTTGCGGATGATGAGGTCCTTGATCCGGTCGACGACGTAGAGGTAGCCGTCCTCGTCGAGGTGGCCGACGTCGCCGGTGTGGAACCAGCCGTCGCGGATCGCCTGCGCCGTGGCCTCCGGGGAGTTCCAGTAGCCGCTCATGACGAGCGGGCCCCGCACGCAGATCTCGCCGTCCTCACCGGTCTTCAGCTGCTCGCCGTCCGGACCGGTGATCCGGATCTCGATGCCGCCGACCGGCTTGCCGACCGAGCCGAGCCGACGCTCCTCCGGCGGCTGGGCGGCGATGAGCGCGGTCGTCTCGGTGCAGCCGTAGCCCTCCCGCACCTCGAGCCCCGGGACCCGCCGCTCGAGCTCCTGCGCCACCTCGATCGCGAGCGGCGCGCCCCCGCTGCTGACCCGCTCCAGGCTGGACAGGTCGTGCTCCTCGAGCGGCTGGGTGAGCAGCATCTGCAGCATCGACGGGACGAGCGCGGCGGACTGCACCCGGTGCTCCTCGACGAGCGACACGAAGCCCGCCGGGTCGAACCAGCGCATGAGGATGCTGCGCCCGGGCTCGACGGCGTGCAGGCCGGTGCAGGAGACCATCAGGCCGTAGACGTGGGCGAGCGGCAGCGGCAGCAGCCCCACCGTGCGCCCCGGCTTGTAGCCGGCCGCGAAGCCCGCGGCGCCGGCGGCGTCCAGTCCCTGGTGGGTCAGCGCGACGCCCTTGCTGCGCCCGGTGGTGCCGCCGGTGTAGAGCAGCGCGGCGAGGTCCTCGGGCTGCCGGTCCACGATGGCGAGCTCGTCGCCGGACTCCAGCTCGGCGAAGGTCGTGGTGCCGCCCTCGCCGTCGACGACCACGACCGGGAGCCCGTCGGCGCAGCCGAGGACCTTGGGGAGGAACTCCGGGGTGGTGACGATCGCGACCGCGCCGGAGTCGGCCAGGACGTGCCGCAGCTCCTCGTCGGTGAGCAGGAAGAGCACCGGCGTCGCGACCGCTCCCGCGCGCCAGAGGGCGGAGTACGTGAGACCGACCTCGGGGCAGTTCGCCATGAAGAGCACCACCCGGTCGCCGGGCTTCACCCCCAGGCCGACGAAGCCGGCGGCGGCGCGGCGGGCACGGGCGGCCAGCTCACCGGAGCTCTGCCAGGTGCCCTCGAAGAACAGGCTGGGGTGGTCCCCCAGCCGCTCCAGCGCCTGCTCGGCACGGCGGGGCAGCGTCGTCGGCGTCAGTGACAAGAGGTCCTCCGGGGAGAGCGGGCGGGTCCGGTCAGCCTGCCAGCAGCGCGACCACGAGCTGACGGAGCACCCCCGTCGCCTCCTCCACGGTCAGTCCGCGGTCGTGCCGCAGGGCTTCCCAGGACGGCCCGCCGGCGGCGAGGTAGAGCGCGTGCAGGCAGGCGGCGCGGGCGGGGTCGTCGAGCGTCGACAGCTCGGGAGCGAACGCCTCGCGCACCTCGGCGTCGCCTGCGGCGATGAACAGCTCGCGGTTGCGCTGCAGCTGCGGCGACGTCGGCTCGCGCAGCCGCGCCGCGCGCATCACCGGCAGCAGCGCCTCGAGGACCCGCGCCCGGGAGAGGCAGAAGAGCTCGATCCGCTCCTCCAGCGGGAGCGCCCGGTCCACCGGCATGGCCAGGCTGCCCAGCTTGTCCAGCTCGCGCTGCCCCGCCTCGGCCCACAGCGTCTCCATGTCGGAGAAGTGGCCGAACACGGTGCGCAGGGCCACGCCCGCTCGAGCCGCCACCTGCTGGGCGGTCGGCGACAGGGCGCCCTCCTCCTGCAGCGCGAGGAGCGCGTCGACGACGCCGTCGCGGGTGCGCTGCCCGCGTGCGGTGCGCCCGTCGACGCGGCGGTCCTCGTCGGGGGTGTCGTCGACCTGCCGGTCGTCGAGGTCGACGGTGGTCATCGGAGCCTCCTCGGCGCCTCGTCACGGACCTTGGCGAACCGGCCGATGCCCCGGGGCCGGTCGCCGTCGAGCGGCAGCGTCGCCACGGCGCCGGCGGCCGCGGGCACGCCGAGCCGGGCGCGGCCGCCGATCAGCCG
>JAKFFB010000076.1:0-6936 GCA_036675425.1 Actinomycetales bacterium
ACCTGCGCCTGCAACCTCGGGCCCTGCTGCCGACGGCACCACCGGGTCAAGCAGCTCGGCTGGACCAAGACCCGCGGCACCGACGCCGTCGTCACCTGGACCGACCCCACCGGCCGCCGCTGGCGCTCCCCGAGCCCGCACCAGCCACCGCAACCCGCCCTGCGCCCCCCGCCGCCGATCCCCAGCCCGCACCCCTGGGACCAGCTCAGCCCCGACGAGCTCGACAACGAGCTCTGGCACCTCGACCTGCTCCCCGACGACCAGGGCCCCTGGACCACCCCGCAGGACATCGAGCCCGCCGACGACCACGACCGGCTCGCCGAACGCATCCTGCGCAACGACCTCACCTGGACTCTCGACCTCGACGACCCCCACCGCTGGTTGTCCCAGGGTGAGGAGCGTCCGCGGACATCGAGCCGCTACTAGCGTCGGTTCCGTGACGCCGGACAGCGCGGACGTGGAGTCGCTCCTGCGGGAGGTGGCAGAGGCAGCAGTCCTGCCCCGGCACCGCCGTCTGATCGACGGCCAGGTCGAGGAGAAGTCGCCGGGCGAGGTCGTCACCGTGGCTGACCGCGAGGCAGAGGTACTGCTGTCGGCAGGCTTGTCCCGGCTGCTGCCAGGCGTCCCTGTCCTCGGGGAGGAGGCGGCTTCCTCTGATCCAGCCCTGCTGCGTCTGCTCACGACGAACCAGCGCTGCTGGCTCATCGACCCCATCGACGGGACCGCGAACTTCGTCGCAGGCTTGGACGATTTCGCGATGATGATTGCGCTCGTCCAAGGCGGAGAGACGGTCGCAGCGTGGATTCACCATCCCGTCTCCGGCACGACCTACCGCGCCGAGCGCGGCGGCGGGGCATACCGGGACGACGACCGCCTGGTCGTCAGTGATGCCGGACGACCGGTCTCGGAGCTCCGCGGCATCGCGCTCACACGCTTCCTGTCACCGCCTCAGAAGGCTGCCGTCGAGGACGCGTCCGCCAGGATGAGCCACGTTGCTCACGGTGTAGCAGCAGCCGGAATCGAGTACCCCCGCATCACGACGGGGAGCCTGGACTTCGCGCTGTTCTGGCGGACGCTGCCGTGGGACCACGCACCCGGGACGTTGCTCGTGACCGAGGCCGGGGGCCTCGCCGCGCATCTCGACGGACAGCGGTACCGGCCAGGAAGGTCTCAGGAGGGTCTGCTGGTCGCAGGCGGCGAGGCGTGCTGGACCGACGTCCAGCAGGCCTTCGACCTCGCCTCGTCCGAGCGCTTGTGAGGGTTCGAAGCGGGCGCTCCCGGATCGAGTGACGTGCGCGCCGCGCTGGGCTAGCGGTAGGTGACCAGGTCCCGCCGGTCCTCGAAGTGCGCGTGGTCGTTGAAGGCCACCAGGCTGATCCCGCCGCTGCCGACGACGAGCTTGGTGATGGCACCGTTCATGGTGACCCGGTTCAGCCCGACGACGCCTGCGGAGCCGACGCCGAGGAGCCTGGACGCGACTGCAGCGATGACTCCGCCGGAGGTGAAGACCACGGCGTCCTGGCCGGGCGCCAGCGAGTCCACGATCGCCTGGAGTGCGTCCATCGCCCCTCCCGAGAAGGACGACCAGTCACCGGCAGGATCCGACACCCACGCCGCGAGCGCCTGGTCGAGCAGCACCTGCACGCCCTTGGACGTGCCGTCGTGCGCGGCGTCCTCGGCGACGTAGCGCTTGAGCAGGTCGAGGTGGTCGTACTCGTCCCAGCGGGCATCTGTCGCCGGCTGGGCTTCGAGATTGGCGAAGGACAAGGCGATCTCGGCGGTGTCGCGCTGCCGCAGCAGCGAGCCGCACACCACCACGGGGGAGCGGAGCGCGCGGCGGGCGAGCTCCGAGCCGACCACGCGCGACTGCTCGCGACCGACGTCGGAGAGCACGTCGTAGTCGTCGGAGCCGAAGGACGCCTGGCCGTGCCGGACCAGCAGGACGACGGGCATCAGCCGATCCCCGCGATGCGGCGGCACCGCTCGTCGAGGTAGCTGACGAAGAACCAGAAGTCCTTGAACGCCGGGTTGGTCGTCTGACCGTGGTGGTAGCGGAAGTAGATCTGCTGCACGATGCCGGCCAGCCGGAACAGGCCGAACACCTCGTAGAACGTCCAGTCGTCGACGGCCAGCCCGGTGCGCGAGCGGTAGTGGTCGACGACCTCGGCGCGGGTCGGCATCCCCAACAGGTCGGTCGGCTGGCGCTTCGAGATCCTCATCATGTCGTCGTCGTCGGCCTGCACCCAGTAGGCCAGCGCGCCGCCGAGGTCCATCAGCGGGTCGCCGAGCGTCGCCATCTCCCAGTCGAGGACGCCGACCACGTGCAGGTCGGCGTCCAGCACGAGGTTGTCGAGCCGGAAGTCGTTGTGCACCAGACAGGTTGCGACGTCCGCGGGTTGCTGGGCGTCCAGCCACGCCATGACCGCTTCGAAGTCCGGGACGTTCTCGGTGCGTGCCTTGCGGTAGCGCTCGGACCAGCCGGCCACCTGCCGGCCGACGTAGCCGAGCCCCTTGCCGAGGTCGCCGAGCCCGGCGGCGACCGCGTCCACCTGGTGCAGCTCGATCAGGCTGTCGACCGCTCGGAAGCCGAGGGACCGCGCCTGCTCGGCGGAGACCGAGAGACCGGACGGCAGCTTCCCGCGCAGGATCGTCCCCTCCACCCGCTCCATCACGTAGAAGTCGGCGCCGAGCACCGCCGGGTCGTCGCAGAAGGCGACCATCGTCGGGACGTACGGGTAGACCGGCCCGAGCGCGGCCTGCACCCGGTGCTCGCGCCGCATGTCGTGCGCCGAGGCGGCCTTCTGCCCGGCAGGTGGCCGGCGCAGCACGAGGTCCCGGAACGGGTAGCTCAGGAGGTAGGTGAGGTTCGACGCCCCACCGCCGAACTGGCGAACCACCGGAGGCGCGTCCCCAAGCCCCTCCACCCGGGACGACAGCCAGGCGTGCAGCGCCGCGACGTCGAAGGCGTCCTCGTCGCGCAGGTCGCGGGGCTCGTCGGCGAAGGCGGCGGGGGAGGTGGTCACCCCGTCGATCCTGCCGGACTGTCGCTCGTGCACGACCGGCAGGTCGTCGGGCAGGATGCCGGCGTGGACGCCGTCGACACCGCCCTGCTGTTCGGCTACGTGCTGGCCGTGCCCTTCACGATCGTCCCGCCCGGCTGGCAGCGGCTGTGGCGCCGCCGCGAGGTCGAGCTGCTCGCGACCGTGCTGGTCGGCCTGGCCGTCGTCACCGGCGCCTGGCTGGCCCGCGACGCGGCAGCGGTCGCTGCCGCCCACGCCGCAGCCCTCGTCGGGCTGACCGTCGCCTGGGTGCGGGCAGGGAAGCGTCAGGTGGGGACGACCGCGCAGGCGTCCGTGCTGTAGCCCTGCGACACCAGCCCCAGCGCGCCGTTGAAGCGCGACCGCTCGTTCTCCAGCGCGATCATCATCGCCAGCTCGACCACCGCCTTCTCGCCCAGCGCCGCGACGAGCGAGGCGACCAGGTCGTCGGTCACCTCGAGGGGCGTGCGCGAGGCAGCCTCGGCGTACTCCAGGCACAGTCGTTGATCGGTTGTGTAGACGTCGCTGTCGCGCCAGCGGTGCAGGTCGCGCAGCTGCTCCGCGGTGACGCCCTCGTCCTTCGACAGGAACGACCCGAAGTCGATGCACCACGGGCAGCCGATCACCTGCGCGGCACGGATGACCGCCAGGCTCTTGCAGGTCCGGTCCAGCGCCTTCCACCGCGCCACCGCCGACTCGTGCCGGATGGTCGCCATCATGACGCCGGGGTGGTGCGCCCAGACAGTCAGCGGCTCCGGCACCTTGCCGAACCGGCGCCGCGAGACGGCGTAGGCGATGCGGGCCAGCGGCCCGGGGGAGTCGACGGGAGCGATGCGCGGCATGGCGGGACCTCTCGCGAGAAGCAGTGACACCCCTACGACGAGGCAGCCCTCAGATCTGTGACAGCTTCTCGGGATTGGCCACGATCTGCAGCCCCGTCACCCGCTCGCCCACGTCGAGGGCGAAGACCTGCGTCACGACGTCGCCGGCGCGTACGACGAGGCAGTCCGCGCCGTTGACCTCCTCCACCTCCATCGTCACGCCGTCCGGCACACGTGTGCCGAGCCCGATGAGGAAGCGCGCCACCCGGTCGGCGCCGCGCACCGGCCGGCGGGCGGCCGACACGACCCCGCCGCCGTCCGACACGAGCACCGCGTCGTCGGTCAGCAGCGCAGTGAGGCCGGGCACGTCGGCCGATGCGACCGCCACCATCAGCCGGTCGAGCAGCTCGCGGCGTCCCGCCCGTGACGGCTGCGGCAGGTCCTCGCCGAGCTTGCCGCGCGCTCGCGAGTGCAGCTGCCGGCACGCCGCCGCAGAACGACCCACCGCGGAAGCCACCTCGTCGTACGGCAGGGCGAAGGCCTCCCGCAGCACGAAGACCGCGCGCTCGGCGGGGCTGAGCCGCTCGAGCACCAGCAGGAAGCCGATGGACAGCGAGTCGCGCAGCTCTGCGGTGTCGAGCGGTCCCATCGCGCCGTCGGCGGCGTGCACCGGCTCGGGCAGCCACGGTCCGACGTAGGACTCGCGGCGGACCCGCGCGGATCGCAGCGAGTCCAGGGAGATCCGCGTGACGACGGTGCGCAGCCAGGCAGCCGGGTTCTGCACGTCAGCCGCCGAGGACCAGCGGACCCAGGCCTCCTGGACGGCGTCCTCGGCGTCCGCCCACGAGCCCAGCAGCCGGTAGGCAAGGCCGAGCAGGACCGGCCGCTGCTCCTCGAAAGCGCCCATCTACAGGGCGATCACGAGCTCCGGCTCGGTGGCTGCTCGGACGTCGTCGACGCTCACCCCAGGAGCGGTCTCGCGCAGCACGAGCCCCTCGGGCTCGACGTCGATGACGGCCAGGTCGGTGATGATGCGCTGGATGCAGGCCTTGCCGGTCAGCGGCAGCGAGCACTCGCGCACGATCTTGTGACCGCCGCCCTTGGCGGTGTGCTCCATCATCACGAGCACGCGCTTGGCGCCGTGGACGAGGTCCATCGCGCCGCCCATCCCCTTGACCATCTTGCCGGGGATCATCCAGTTGGCGAGGTCGCCGTTCTGCGCGACCTGCATCGCGCCGAGGATCGCCACGTCGACGTGCCCGCCGCGGATCATCGAGAACGACGTGGCGCTGTCGAAGTAGGACGCGCCCGGCAGGACGGTGACCGTCTCCTTGCCGGCGTTGATGAGGTCAGCGTCGACCCTGTCCTCGGTCGGGTAGGGCCCGACGCCGAGGATGCCGTTCTCGGACTGCAGCACGACGTGCACCCCGTCCGGGACGTGGTTCGGCACCAGGGTCGGCAGGCCGATGCCGAGGTTGACGTACTGCCCGTCCTCGAGCTCCTGCGCCACCCGCGCCGCGAGCTGGTCCCTCGTCAGCGCCATCAGGCCACCTTCTCCACGTCGTCCTGGACCTCGCGCACGGTCCGCTTCTCGATCCGCTTCTCGACCTCGGCCTCGTGCACCACCCGCTGCACGAAGATCCCGGGGGTGTGCACGTCCATCGGGTCGATCTCGCCCGGCTCGAGCAGCTCCTCGACCTCGGCGATGGTGATCCGCCCGGCGGCGGCGCAGAGCGGGTTGAAGTTCTGCGCCGACTTCTCGTAGACCAGGTTGCCGTGCCGGTCGCCGTAGCGCGCGTGGACGAGGGCGAAGTCGGTCCGGATCGCGCGCTCGAGGACGTACGGCACGCCGTCGAACTCGCGCACCTCCTTCGCCTCGCTCGCGAGGGCCACCCCGCCGCTGCCGTCGTAGCGCAGCGGCAGCCCGCCATCGGCGACCTGCGTGCCGACACCGGCCGGGGTGAAGAAGGCGGGGATGCCGGCGCCGCCCGCGCGCAGCCGCTCGGCGAGCGTGCCCTGCGGCACCAGCTCGACCTCGAGCTCGCCGCCGAGGAACTGCCGCTCGAACTCCTTGTTCTCCCCGACGTACGACCCTGTTGTGCGCCGGATCCGCTTGGCCGCCAGCAGCATCCCGAGGCCCCACTGGTCGACGCCGCAGTTGTTGCTCACGGTCTCGAGGTCGGTGACACCCGACTCCAGCAGCGCCACGATCAGCGCGGTCGGGATGCCGCACAGGCCGAAGCCGCCGACCGCCAGGGACGCCCCGCTGGGGATGTCCGCGACCGCCTCGGCAGCGCTGTCGACGACCTTGTCCACGTCGCTTCTCCTCTTCCCGGTCCGGGCTCGGACCCTAGCCTGGAGGGGTGAGAGCGCAGACGACGTGGCGGCCCCGGCTGCCGGTCGACGTGCGCCGGACGCTCTCACCCCTGCGGCGCGGCGCGGCCGACCCCACCCACCGGGTCACCGACGACGGCGCGGTCTGGCGCACGACGCTGCTGCCGGGCGGCCCGGCCACGATGCGGCTCACCCAGCGGGGGCTGCACGAGGTCACCTGCGAGGCGTGGGGGTCGGGCGCCGCCGAGGCCGTCGCCGGGGTCCCCGACCTGCTCGGCGGACGCGACGACCTGACCGGCTTCGAGCCGCGCCACCCGCTGCTCGCCGAGGCGCACTCGCACCACCCGGGCCTGCGCGTGCCGCGCACCGGCCGGGTCGTCGAGGCGCTCGTGCCCGCGGTCCTCGAGCAGAAGGTCACCGGGAAGGAAGCCCGCGACGCCTTCCGCCGGCTGGTCCTGGCCCACGGAACCCCCGCGCCCGGACCCGCACCCGCCGGCATGCGCGTCCCGCCCTCGGCCGAGGCGTGGCGGCACATCCCCTCATGGGAGTGGCACCGCGCCGGCGTCGGCCCCCAGCGGTCCCGCACGGTCTGCCTGGCCATGCGCTCCGCCGCCCGGCTGGAGGAAGCCGTCGGCATGGACCGCGACGCCGCGGCGCGGCGTCTCTCGGGCGTGCCCGGCATCGGGCCCTGGACCGTCGCGGAGATCGCCCAGCGCGCGCTCGGCGACACCGACGCCCTGAGC
>JAKFFB010000290.1:0-6851 GCA_036675425.1 Actinomycetales bacterium
GGCCAGGCCGGTGAGGCGGGCGGCCGCCTCGGACAGCGGGACGACGGGTCCCCAGTGCGCCGACCCGATCCGTAGCTGGACCTCGTCGGGGGACAGGGCGACGAGGCCGAGGTCGGTCGACCTGCCTGCGAGGTCGCCGCGACCGTCGTCGAGGACGAAGAGGAACCGGCCCGACAGCTTCGCCAGTGACGGCGTCGCGCACATCCGCTCGTCGAGCTCGGCCGTCACGGGGCGGAGGTCGGCGCGTCCGCCGTGGAGCCCGGTGAGCGGCGACGCCATCACGTTGCGGACCAGCTCGTGCTCCGGGTGGGGGAGCAGCCCGGTCGCTCGGATCGCCTCGACCACCTCGGGCAGGAGTGAGGCCCCCGCGGCAGGCAGCGCGCGCAGCTGGAGGTTGGCCCGCTTGGTCAGGAGCACTCGCGCGTCGCCGTACGTCTCGGCGACGTCGAGCAGCGCCGCGAGCGTCGTACGGGAGACGTGCCCGCCGGGGAGGCGCAGACGCACGAGGGCGCCGTCCGCGGCCGGCCACGGGCGGAGGACGCCTGGGCACAGATCACCTCGCGTCCGCTCCGTCACGGCCCGGATCCTCGCACGAGCGGACCCGGTAGTCTCGGGGCACCACTCCGCGTGGGACCCAGGAACCCGGTGCAAGACCGGGGCGGTTCCGCCACTGTGAGGGCCTGCCGGGTGCAGGTCCGTAGCCAGACACTGGCCCACGCGGATCCCATCACGAGGGGCGAGAACCCCGAGGAGGATCCGTGCGCATCGCACTCCTGTCCACGTCCGACACCGACCTGCTGAGCGCCCGGGCGTCCGGGGCCGACTACGTCCTCGCCAACCCGGCGCGGCCCGGCCACCAGTCGATGGCCGAGGTGATCGAGGGCTGCGACCTCGTCGTCGGCCGGCTGCTCGGCTCGCCGCAGGACCTGTGCTCCGGCTTCACCCGCGTCGCCGCAACCGGCACGCCCGTCGTCGTGCTGGGCGGCGAGCAGCAACCCAGCGCCGAGCTGATGGAGCTGTCGTCGGTGCCGATGGGCGTCGCGGCCGAGGCGCACCGCTACCTCGCCGAGGGCGGCCCGGAGAACCTCCGCCAGCTCCACGCCTTCCTCTCCGACACCGTGCTGCTGACCGGCGAGGGCTTCGAGCCGCCGCAGGTGCTGCCGCAGTGGGGGTACGCCGCCCGCGCGGAGGTGGCGGCCGATCTTCCCCGGATCGGGGTGCTCTACTACCGCGCCCACGAGGCGAGCGGCAACACCGCCTTCGCCCACGCCCTCGCCGACGCGGTGGACGCCACCGGCCACGCGGTCGGCGTACCGATCTTCGCCGGGTCGCTGCGGTCCGCACCCGACGAGCTGTACGACGCCTTCGGCAGCCTCGATGCCCTCGTCGTCACCGTGCTGGCGGCCGGCGGCAGCGTCCCGTCGAGCGCCAGCGCCGGCGGCGACGACGAGTCGTGGGACGTCGCGCGGATGGCGGCGCTCGACATCCCGATCATCCAGGGCCTGTGCCTCACCTCGAGCCGCGAGGAGTGGGAGGCGTCCGACGACGGCGTGAGCCCGCTCGACTCCGCCACCCAGATCGCGATCCCGGAGTTCGACGGCCGGATCATCACCGCGCCGTTCTCCTTCAAGGAGGTCGACGCCGACGGGCTGCCGCACTACGTCGCCGACCCCGAGCGCTGCGCCCGCGTCGCGGGGATCGCGGTCCGGCACGCCCGCCTCCGCCACCTCCCGAACGCCGAGAAGAAGCTCGCGCTCGTGCTCTCGGCGTACCCCACCAAGCACGCCCGCATCGGCAACGCGGTCGGGCTCGACACCCCGGTCTCCGCGATCCGGATGCTGCGCCGCCTGCGCGATGAGGGCTATGACCTGGGCGAGGGCAACGCGGTCGTGGAGATCCTCGGCCGCGACGCGACGGACACCGAGCAGGGTGACGCGCTCATCCACGCGCTCATCGCCGCCGGCGGCCAGGACGAGGAGTGGCTGACTCACGCCCAGCTCACCGACGCGCACGTGCGGATCACCGCGGAGCAGTACGCCGCGTGGACCGCCGACCTGCCCGACGACCTCCGGGCCGAGATGGTCGAGGCGTGGGGCGAGGCGCCCGGCTCGCTCTTCGTCAACGATCAGCGCGAGCTCGTGCTCGCGACCGTCCGCGCCGGCAACGTGGTGCTGCTGATCCAGCCGCCGCGCGGCTTCGGCGAGAACCCGATCGCGATCTACCACGACCCCGACCTCGCGCCGACGCACCACTACCTCGGTGCCTATCGCTGGCTGGAGCACGGCTTCAAGGCCGACGCCGTCGTGCACCTCGGCAAGCACGGGTCGCTGGAGTGGCTGCCGGGCAAGAACGCCGCCCTCTCGGCGAGCTGCGGCACGGACGCTGCGCTCGGCGACCTGCCGCTGGTCTACCCGTTCCTCGTCAACGACCCCGGCGAGGGCGCACAGGCCAAGCGCCGCGCCCACGCGACGATCGTGGACCACCTGATCCCGCCGATGGCGCGCGCGGAGTCGTACGGCGACATCGCCCGCCTCGAGCAGCTGCTCGACGAGCACGCCAACATCGCCGCGATGGACCCGGCCAAGCTGCCGGCGATCCGCGGCGAGATCTGGCAGCTGATGCACGCCGCCGAGATGCACCGCGACCTCGGGCTCGACGAGCAGCCGGACGACGAGTCGTTCGACGACTTCATCATGCACGTCGACGGCTGGCTGTGTGAGATCAAGGACGCGCAGATCCGCGACGGCCTGCACGTGCTCGGCGAGGCGCCCAGCGGCGAGGCCCGGGTCAACCTGGTGCTCGCGATCCTGCGGGCGGCGCAGGTCTTCGGCGGGCAGGCGCAGGCGGTGCCGGGGCTGCGCTCGGCGCTGGGCCTGAAGGAGAACGCCGAGGCCACCAGCGCCGTCGACGCCATCGAGGCCCAGGCCCGCGCGCTGGTGCAGGGCATGGACGACGCCGGTTGGGACGTCGGCGCCGCCGCCGAGCTCCACGACGACCCGGAGGTGCAGCGGGTGCTGGAGTTCGCGGCCACGCAGGTCGTGCCGCGGCTGGCCCGCACGACCGACGAGCTCGACGCGGTGGTCCACGCGCTCGACGGCGGCTTCATCGCCGCCGGCCCGTCGGGCTCGCCGCTGCGCGGCCTGGTCAACGTGCTCCCGACCGGCCGCAACTTCTACACCGTCGACCCGCGGGCGGTGCCCTCGCGGCTCGCGTGGCAGACCGGCCAGGCGATGGCCGAGTCGCTCGTCGCGAAGTACCTCGACGAGACCGGCACCTACCCGCAGTCCGTCGGCCTGTCGGTGTGGGGCACCAGCGCGATGCGCACGAGCGGCGACGACATCGCCGAGGTGCTCGCGCTGCTCGGCGTACGCCCGGTGTGGGACGAGGCGTCGCGCCGGGTCAACGACCTCCAGGTGATCCCGCTCGACGAGCTCGGCCGTCCCCGGATCGACGTCACGGTGCGGATCTCCGGCTTCTTCCGCGACGCCTTCCCGCACGTGGTCGCGATGCTCGACGACGCCGTACGCCTCGTGGCCGCGCTCGAGGAGCCCGACGAGTCCAACCACGTGCGCGCGCACGCCCGCGCCGACCTGGCCGAGCACGGTGACGAGCGGCGCTCGACCACCCGCATCTTCGGGTCCAAGCCCGGGTCGTACGGCGCCGGCATCCTCCAGGTCGTCGAGTCGGGCAACTGGCGCAGCGACCAGGACCTCGCCGAGGTCTACACCGCCTGGGGCGGCTTCGCCTACGGCCGCGACCTCGACGGTGCGCCGGCCGCCGACGACATGCGCGCCAACTACCGCCGGATCAAGGTGGCGGCGAAAAATGTCGACACCCGCGAGCACGACATCGCCGACAGCGACGACTACTTCCAGTACCACGGCGGCATGGTCGCCACGGTGCGCGCGCTGACCGGCAGCGACCCCAAGGCGTACGTCGGCGACTCGACGACGCCGGACGCGGTCCGCACCCGCACCCTGCAGGAGGAGACGAACCGGGTCTTCCGGGCCCGCGTGGTCAACCCGCGATGGATCGGCGCGATGCAGCGCCACGGCTACAAGGGCGCCTTCGAGCTCGCCGCGACCGTCGACTACCTCTTCGGCTTCGACGCCACCGCGGGCGTCGTGCACGACTGGATGTACGAGGCCCTCGCCCAGGAGTACGTCCTCGACGAGACCAACCAGCAGTTCCTGCGGACCTCCAACCCGTGGGCACTGCGCGGGATCGTCGAGCGGCTGCACGAGGCCGCCGAGCGCGGGTTGTGGGAGGACCCGGACGCCGACACCATGGCCGCCCTCCAGCAGGTCTACCTCGACGTCGAGGGCGAGCTGGAGGACCGGTGACCCAGTCCTCGCAGGTCAGGATCATCGGGATCGGCTGCCACCCCGGTCAGCTGACCGCGGAGGCCCGGTCCGCCCTGGCGTCCTGCGACTACGTCATCGCCGCCGACAAGGGAGCCGACGACCCGCTGCTCGCGCTGCGGCGGGCGATCTGCGCCGACGTGGGGACCGAGCTGGTCGCCGTCCCGGATCCCGCGCGCGACCGCGACGACCCGGCCGACTACGACGCGGCGGTCCTTGACTGGCACGACGCCCGCGCGTCGACGTACCGCGCCGTGATCGACGCGCGGCCGGGCACGGTCGGCTTCCTGGTGTGGGGCGACCCGGCGTTCTACGACTCGACGATCCGGGTGGTCGACCGCCTCGCCCTGCCGTACGACGTCCTGCCCGGCATCTCGGCGCTGTCGCTCCTGGCTGCCCGCCACCGGGTCGTGCTCCACGAGGTCGGCCGGCCGGTGCTGGTGACGACGGGACGACGGCTCGCGGACGAGGTGGCGGCAGGGCACGACAACCTGGTCGTGATGCTCGACGGAAAGCTGCAAGCGGCGTTGCTTGCAGGGGAGTGGGACATCTGGTGGGGCGCCAACCTCGGCAGCCCGCACGAGGAGCTGGTGGCCGGTCGGCTGGCCGACGTGGTGGACCGGATCGCCGCAGCCCGCACGCGGGCGAAGGAGCGCGACGGCTGGGTGATGGACACCTATCTCCTGCGCAGGAGAAGTCCTCAAAGTTGAGGGGAATCGACTCAACTTCTGGCGCGTTGCACCAGGTGAGACCAGAGTGGTCTCGTGACGGTCGCCAGCGCGACCTCCTCGACCAACGAGAGACATGAGGAGCAGAGTTGAGCACGTTCGGTGCCGAGAAGTTCACCACCCGCAGCCGAGAGGTCATCGAGGCCGCCCAGCTCGCCGCCACCACGGGCGGCAACACCACCACCGAGCCCATCCACCTGCTCGTCGCACTGCTCCGGCAGGACGACGGCACCAGCCGCAGCATGGTCATGAAGGCGGGCGTCGACGCAGCCACGCTCCTCGCCGCCGCCGAGGGCGCCCAGCAGTCCCTGCCGCGCGCCACCGGCTCCACGGTTCAGCAGCCCAGCGCCTCCGCGTCGCTGACCCGCGTGCTGGCCCAGGCGCTCGACCTCGCCGGTTCGATGAAGGACGACTACGTCGCCACCGACCACCTCCTGGTGGCCATCGCGACGGTCGAGTCGCCGGCCCAGAAGGTGCTCACCGACGCCGGCCTCACCGCGTCCGGGCTGCGCGAGGCGATCACCGCGGTCCGCGGCAACCGGCGCGTGACCAGCGAGGCGGCCGAGGCGTCGTACGAGTCGCTGGAGAAGTACTCCGTCGACCTCACCCAGGCGGCCGAGGACGGTCGCCTCGACCCGGTCATCGGGCGCGACGCGGAGATCCGCCGCGTGATCCAGGTGCTCTCGCGGCGCACCAAGAACAACCCCGTCCTCATCGGCGAGCCCGGCGTCGGCAAGACCGCCGTCGTCGAGGGCCTCGCCCAGCGCGTGGTCGCCGGCGACGTGCCCGACTCCCTCAAGGGCCGGCGCGTGCTGAGCCTCGACCTCGCCGCGATGGTGGCCGGCGCGAAGTACCGCGGCGAGTTCGAGGAGCGGCTCAAGGCCGTGCTCGAGGAGATCAAGGACGCCGGCGGGCAGGTCATCACCTTCATCGACGAGCTGCACACCGTCGTCGGTGCGGGCGCCGGCGGCGACTCCGCGATGGACGCCGGCAACATGCTCAAGCCGATGCTCGCGCGCGGTGAGCTGCACATGATCGGCGCGACGACGCTCGACGAGTACCGCGAGCGGATCGAGAAGGACCCGGCGCTGGAGCGGCGCTTCCAGCAGGTCTTCGTCGGCGAACCCACCGTCGAGGACACGATCCAGATCCTGCGCGGGATCCAGGAGAAGTACGAGGCGCACCACGGCGTGCGCATCACCGACGCCGCGCTGGTCGCGGCCGCGACGCTGAGCGATCGCTACATCACCGGTCGTCAGCTGCCCGACAAGGCGATCGACCTGATCGACGAGGCGTCGTCGCGGCTGCGGATGGAGCACGAGTCGAGTCCTGAGGAGATCGACCAGCTGCGGCGTCAGGTCGACCGGCTGAAGATGGAGGAGTTCGCCCTCGCCAAGGAGAGCGACGACGCCTCGGTCGAGCGCCTGGCCGCACTGCGCGCCGACCTCGCCGACCGCGAGGAGGAGCTCCGGGGCTTCGAGGCGCGCTGGGAGCGCGAGAAGTCCACGCTCCAGGGCGAGGGCGAGCTGCGCCGGGCCCTGGACCAGCTGAAGGTCGAGGAGGAGAAGTACCTCCGCGAGGGCAACCTCGAGGCGGCCTCCAAGATCCGCTACGAGTCGATCCCCAACCTCGAGCAGCAGATCGTCCAGATCGAGCAGGCCGAGCAGGTCGACCTCGATCCCCTCGTGGGTGAGGAGGTCGGCGCCGAGCAGATCGCCGACGTCGTCGAGGCCTGGACCGGCATCCCCACGGGCCGGCTCCT